>CAZWRQ010000089.1:0-17345 GCA_964636395.1 uncultured Holophagales bacterium | reverse complement strand
GACGTGGAGCCTCGCGGCCCGGCCGGGATAAGATCTCCCCCCGCTGCGAGGCTCCGTGAATTCCCTTCCCCAGTCTGGCGAAACGACTCCTCCCGAGCTCTCCGTCGTCGTGATCGTCGGCCCGCTGAGGGAGCGCGCCGCGGGCTGCCTCACGTCGCTCCTGGAGCAGGACGCCGTCAACCGGATGGAGGTCCTCTTCGTCGACCTCCGGAGCGACCTGCCTCCGGTGGAGGGCGCGTCTCACCCGGCCGTCGTCACGCTCCCGATGCCGCCGGATACGAGCTTCGCCGAGGCGCGCGTGACCGCGATCCGCGCTGCCCGCGGGAAGGCCGTCGCCCTCGTGGAGGAGCACAGCCGCGCCCTGCCGGGCTGGGCCGGCGCCGTCCTCGCCGCGCACGCGGAAGGGTGGGCCGCCGTCGCCTCCGAAATGCACGTGGCGAACCCGGGGATCGGCAAGGCCGACGTGAACGGGGTCATGAACTACGGCCTCTTCGGCCCTCCGCTCGCCCGCGGAGAAGGGACGATGGCGCCGCCGTTCCACACGAGCTTCCTCCGTTCGGCGCTTCTCGGCCTCGGAGACGAGCTCCCCGACGCGGCGTTCTCCGACATCTGCCTCTGGGAGGGAGTGCGGCGCCGGGGCGGCAGGCTCCTGCAGGAGCCTGCCGCGCGGCTCGCCCACCTCAACGAGACGTCGCTCCTGGAGCCGTTCCTCGCCGACTTCCACTTCCACCGGTTCTGGGTCGGCTGGCGGAGGAGGACGGAAGGCTGGGGCCTCGCCCGGACAGCCGCAGCGGTCCTCCTGTTCCCCGTGTACCCGGCCTACTACCTCGTCCTCTACGGGCGGAGGCTCCGCGAAAGGAACCCGGAGTCGGCCCGGATCCTCCGCCGTCACTGGCTTCACGCCTGGCTCCGCCAGCTCGGCCCGGCTCTCGGGCAGGCCGCCGGGATCCTCCTCGGCCCGGGAAGGGCCGCGGCCCGGTTCACCCGCTACGAGATCGTCGAGCGACGCGGCACGGCGACCGGGCCGCTGTGACCTCACGCCCCCGCGTCTCCGTCGTCTTCCCCGCTTACCGCTCCGAGGCGACCGTCTCGGGCTGCCTCGCAGCGCTTCGCCGCCAGACGTTCACCGACTTCGAGGTCGTCCTCGTCGATTCCGGGCCGGGCGGGACCACGGGGGCCATCGTGGCTCGCGACTTTCCGGAGGTCCGGTGCCACGTCTCGCCCGTGCGCCTCCTTCCCCACGCCGCCCGGAACCTCGGAATCTCGATGGCGCACGGTGACCTGCTGCTCCTCTCCGACCCCGACACCTACGCGCGGCCGGAGTGGATCGAGCGGATGGTCGCCGCTTGGGAGCGTGCCGGCGGGATCGTCGTCGGGGCGATCGCGAACCACGGGGAACGCTGGCTCGACACCGGGATCCACATCTGCAAGTTCTCGAAGGTCCTCCCCGGGGGAGCCCCTCGCCCCGTCGACAACGCCCCGACCGCGAACGTCCTCGTGGACCGGGCGACCTGGGAGGAGCTCGGTCCGATACCCGAGGACGTCCTGCAGGGCGACGCGAGCTGGAGCCGCCGCGCGCTCGAGCGCGGCGTGCGGCTCACGTTCGCCCCGGACGCGGTCGTCGAGCACCACCACCTCGAGACCGCCCGCGGGTTCCTCCGGGAGCGGTATCGCCGGGGCCTCGAGCTCGGCACGCTTCGCTGCGAGTGGGAACGGGACAGACCCCTCCGCCTCGCGCTCGTGGCGGCCGCGACCGTGGTGCCGGTGCGCGCGCTCCGGATCGGCGCGCTCGTCACCGGGCAATGTGCGCGCGGAGGAAGCCTCGGAGCCCTCGCGGTCTGCAGCCCGATCGTCGCTCTCGGGCACCTGTCCTCGCTCGCCGGCGAGGCCCGGGCGTACGTCCGGGCGGCTCTCGGCCCCCGCCCGCGACCCCGGTAGGCCTCAGGCGTTCGCTGCCGGCGGGACGGCGGACGCGCCGCCCGCCGGCACTCCGATGCGCCCATGAAGAACGGGCGCCCTCGCCTTTCGGCGAGGGCGCCCTTCCCGGTTCCGTGTCCGGGCTGCTACTTGTGGATCCGGAGGTAGAGGCCGTAGCGGTTCGCCTTGAAGTCCGCACCGGTCCCGTAGGTGCGGGCGGTCTCGGCGTAGTCGTCGAGGTCCCACTCCGCGGCGATGCCGAAGAGCTCCGTGAAGTCCCAGGCGGCGCGGAGGCGGGCCCGGTCGAGCTCGTAGGCGAAGCTGCCGTCGTTCTCGAAGGTCCGGTAGAGGGCCTCGAGCGTGAAGGGCTTGAGGTTGAGGGTGAGGCCGCCCTCGAGCGAGTCGCCCCGCTCGCGATAGACGGAGCCGGCCTCGGCCCACGACTGGGGAACCCGGTAGGCGATCGAGTGGTCGCCCTCGAACCGGCCGGCCCCGACGCGGAAGGTGAGGAACTCCCACGGCGCGATCTCGACGTCGCCCCCGTAGGTGTTCATGTCGCCCTCGAAGCCGTAGCCGAAGTCGTCGTTGGAGGTGTCGACGATCTCGGCGTTGCCGCCGAGGCGGAGCCACTTGGCGGCCTGCCACGCGCCGCGGAGGCGGAGCCGGTCGCGCTCGCGGAAGTCGGTCCTCACGACGGCGGCGTCGGCCTGCTCGCGGACGTAGTCCAGGCCGAGGGAGAGGCCGCCGAGCTTGAACGCGAGGCCACCCTCCATGCCCTGGACGCGCCGGTCGTAAGAGCCGCCCTGGTTGCCCGGGACGACGACCTCGGCCGCGTCGTTCTCGACGTCGACGTCGGCCTGGTTCTGGACGAAGCCGAGGCGGAGGGTGACGGCCTTGCCGAGCTTGAGGCTCGCGCGGACGTCGAAGATGTCCTCGTTCCGCTCCAGGCGCGTCCGCGCCTCCAGGATCGTCGAGACGTCGCGCGGGTCGAACCCGCTGAACGTCGTCGTCGTCCCCCAGAGGTCGTTGACGAGGCTGTAGCCCTCGAGCTCCCGGTTGCGCCGGGTGAAGCCGGTGGAGAGGTCGAAGCCCGCCGAGAGGTGGACGTCGGCCCGGATGCTACCGCGCCAGGAGAGCGCCTCGGACGTCGCCGCCGAGGACTCCGCGAGGCCCTTGAAGTACCGGAGGATTTCGTACGAGACGAGGTTGCCGGAGAGAGTCTCGTCGCTCGTGTCGTCGCCGTCGGCGTCCGCCCGGACGTACGTGCCGGTGAGTCGGATCGCCGAGCCGAGCTTGCCGCTGACGACCGCCGAGGTGACCGGCGTGTCGAAGTCGGCCTTCGAGCGGCGCGTCAGCGAGTCGAGCGAGACGGGGACGCCGAGGATGGTGCCCGACTCGTTCCCGGAGCCCGCGAGGAGCTTCAGGTTCTCGTCGGACTTGAACGTCCGCCAGCCCTGGACAACCTGGCCGGAAACGGGGCCGGCGTCGAAGGCGACGCCGACGCGGTACTCCGTGTCTCGCTCCTTGAGGTCCTGCTGGAGCTGGAAGTCGTCCTGCCCGACGTGGTAGGTCGTCAGCCCGGGGCCGGAGTAGCGGCTGTAGCTGAAGCCCAGGAGCGGACGGATCTTCTTGCCCGGGAGGAGCTCGAGGTCGACGTCGACGGAGTTCCGGGTCCGGTCGTAGGAGTGCTGGCTGTCGAGGGACCCGTTCCCCAGGAACGGGTTCGCGATCGTCGGGAGGTTCGAGTAGCGCTCCGACCGCCGCCAGGAGGCGTTCAGCTTCCAGTAGCCGGTGCGGCCCGCCTCCACGCGGAGGAGGCCGTTCGGGCCGGCACCGAGGTCGGCGGCGTCGATGCGGAAGTGGTCGACGAGGTTCGAGTCACGGATGTCGCCGAGTCCCCACGACAGGGAGCGGAGCTGGAGTCCGTCCTCCTCGTCGAGCTGGCTCTTGAACATCTCCTCGTTGCCCTTGATGTCGGTGAAGCGGTAGCCGATCTCGACGTCGAGCGGCACGTCCTGGGCGAACGCGGCGCCGGCGAGGAGGAGCGCCGGCAGGAGGCCGGCGAGGAGGAATCGTTTCGCGCGCATCTCCGGCTCCTCCTACTTCAGCAGCTTCGGCGACCGGTTGGAGCCGTGGACCGCCACGTGGCAGGTCGTGCAGTTCCGCCAGCGCGGGAGGGAGATGTTGTGCGTCGCCGGGGGCTGCGAGCCGAGGGCGCCCGCCGCGAGCGTCGAGTGACACTCGAGGCAGAGGAGGTCGACCCGGGACCGGGTGAGCATCTTGGGGTTGTTCGAGCCGTGCGGCTCGTGGCAGGTGAGGCATCCGCCCGTCATCCCGCCCGTCGTCGGTCCGCCGTGCTCGTAGACGAACGGCCCGCGCTTCTCGCTGTGGCAGGACAGGCACGGCGCCTCGCCCTGTCGCGTCAGCTTCAGCGCGCCCTCGCCCCGCCGGCCGTGAGGCTCGTGGCACGACGCGCAGGTCATCCCGCCGCGGTCGAGGTGGTGGACGAAGGCCTTGCTCCGCATCGCGGAGGCGGGCCCCTGGTGGCAGGAGGCGCAGAGCTCCGTCTGGCGCTTCGCGAGGAGCTTCGGCTCCCTCGCGTTGGGCGTGTGGACGGAGTGGCAGGTGAGGCAGTTCACGGTGTCGTTGACGCCGTGGACGCCGTGGCGGTAGGAGGTGTGCTCGGTCGTGACGTCGTGACAGGTCAGACAGGTCTCGGAGCCGTCGGCTCCGCGGAGGCCCTTGATGAGCGACGCGTCGCCGCCCGCCTCCATGTGGGCCTTCCCGTCGCCGTGGCAGCTCGCGCAGGCCGCGTCTCCGGGGAGCTCGCAGGCGGCCCGGCCGTGCGGGTTCGCGCCGAAGGTCTTCGACTGCTCGTGGCAGTCACCGCAGCTCGGCGCGTCCGCGGCAAGGGCCGGTCCACCAATCCACGTCACCCCGAGGACCAGGAGAACGAGGCCGGTGAGGCCGAGGAATCGTTTCACCATCTCAGTCCTCTCTCCGTTCGGCGCGCTCGGCGCGCCGAACGGGAGGCCCGCCCCCCGGTTCGCCGGGGGGCGGGCGTCCTCATGTGGTTAGCGTGCGTGGACCTTCGTGACGGACCACTCGGAGTTCGCGCCGTGGCACGCGCCACAGGCCTCTCCGAAGACCGCCGTGTTGAGGTAGGCGTGCGCCGCGGCGTCACGGGTGTCGTGGCAGCCGAGGCAGGCGGCCGTACCCGGCCCCTGCGGCGTGAAGTAGTCCTTCTGGGTGACGACGTTCAGCGCGCCCGTGGGGGCCGGGAGGTTCGCCGTCGCCGCCGACGAGTGGCACGCCAGGCAGTTGCGGCGGTCGCCCGGATAGAGGACCTCCGTGAAGTCGTAGGGCGTGCCGCCGTAGCCGTAGATCGTGTAGGGCTGCGTGAGCTCCTCGCCGGAGTGGATCCTGTGGATCATGCGGGCCATCTGGATCGACTCGGGGACCTTGTCGTCAGCGTTGGTCCGGCGCGAGCTGTCGTCGCTGTTCGGGTTGTGGCAGAGGAGGCACTCGGCCACCGCGAGGCGCTGCCCGCCGTGGAGCGGGAGCCAGTCGTGGCAGGTGAGGCACTTGGCCTGGCTGACGACCGTCCGCCGCGGGACGACCGTGCCGGTGGCCGCCGCGTTGTAGATCGGGTTGAACGCGCCCTCGTTGAAGGTCTTGCCGTTTACGGTGACGGAGCGGCGGACGTCCATCGAGTAGGTGATGGTGCCCTTGAAGGTGTCCGGGACCTTCCACTTCATCGTGTAGACGGCGGTCGTGCCGTTGAACGTCGCCGTGGAAACGCTCTCACGGATGTTCGGCCACGTAGCGTAGTCGGCGGTCGGGCCGGCGAGGAGGACGTTCGCGTTCGAGCCGAACGGCTTCGGGTCGAGGGCGCCGGTGCTGTCGCTCAGCTTGAACGTGACGATCGGGTTCTGCCCCGGCGCCGTGTTCGTCACCGAGACGATCTCGGCCTTCAGGCCCTTGAGCTGCTTCGACTCGAGCGGGAGGACGTGCGCGCCCTTGATCGAGGCGTCGAACTCCTGGCCACTGTCGGGCTGGTGGCAGTTCGCGCAGGCGCTGTCGTTGGCCTGGGCCGGATGGCCGACGCCCGCCGCGAAGTCGATGTCGGCGTGGCAGCCGCCGCAGGAGTTGGCGCCGGGCTTGGTGAGGAAGACGGTGCCCTGGGGCTGCTTCGCGTCGTGGCACGCTTCGCAGTTGTTCAGGTAGTACTGCGGATAGGTGATCTCGCCGACGTCCTCGAGGTTCGAGGAGTGGATCCGGTGCCAGATCCCCATGTCGAACTCGTGAAGGTTCCCCTTCATGTCGTTGGGGTTGTGGCAGAGCGCGCAGGTCTTCGCCTCGCGGTAGTTCGAGCCGTGCCCCGCGATGGGGTCGTGGCAGGCGTTGCACTTCGCGGTCGTCGTGACGGCCCAGGTCGTCGCCGCAGCGCCGGTCGCCGGCACGAAGTCCTTGAACGTGTTCACGTAGTAGGACTTACCGAGGTAGTCGACCATGTTCCGGTTACCGGTGACGGCGAGCGTCATCGGCTTGTCCACGTCGAACGTCGGCATCGCCGCGGCGAACGTGTACTTGTACTTGCCGTCGCCGAGGTCGACCCACGTTCCCGTGTTGTCGCGGGAGGGGTTGCCGTTCGACGAGTTGATGAGGTCGTCGTAGTAGCCGGTCGCGGGGTCCCACGTCGCCGGGATGAACCGGAGGGAGATCACGCCCGGGGTCTTCGCGCCGAGGCGGTCGAGCGGCTGGTCGAACTGGTCGAGGAGCGTGACCTCGACGCTCGGCTTCTTGCCGGGCGCCATGTCGGTGACGGTCCCGAAGACGACCTTGAATCCGGGGCGGATGAAGTCCATCTGATCCTCGGTCAGGTAGAACTCCTTGTCCGCCGGGGTGTAGACGCTCACGGTCTGCGGTTCCACGGGAGCCGCGGCCCGTCCGCCGGCCCTGGTGTCGGGCGGGACGGACGACGGAATCGCGAGCGTCCCCGCCGCCAGGACGAACATCAGTCCGCGCTGCAGAAGTGACATGGGATCTCCTCCTTCAAGCCTTGTCGCGGGGAATACTGGGGTCGACGCACATATTCGGATCCAACGAATCCGCGTGAATCGTAGGTGCTTTCGGCATCCGCGACGAGGTCAAAGAGGTGCGCGAAGACAAAATGATGCACGCGCATCAGCCCTCTGAAGGGCCAGATTCAGCGGTCCTGAAGGTCGATCTCAGAACGGCGGAAACAGCGTCTCGACTACGCCGTTCCAGCCCGGGAACTCGAGCTCGAAACGCCTCGTTCCCGATTCGCGAAACGACGCGTCGAACCGTCGCTCGAGGAGCTCGGCCCGGCCGTCGCGCGTCGCGAGAAGCAGCGTCGAGGCGCGCGTGCCGTAGCCGGGCGCGACGATGAAGGGCGCCGAGAGGAGACGTTCGACCTCGAGCGGCACGCCGGTCGAGGGGAGCTTCGCGTCCGCGGAGATCGTCCGGTCCGCGAGAAGCGCGAAGAGCTCCTCGCGGTCGATCTCGCCTCCGGGCTCGAGGAGGCGGCGCAGACCGGCGGCGGCGCGGAGCGCCTTGGGCCAGGGCGTGTCGAGGGCCGCGTTCGAGACGGCGTGGACTCCCGGCTTCACCTCGGTCGGCTCGCCCCCGGCGTTCGAGACCCAGGCGAGCCGCCCGCCGGCCCCGGCGAGGAGGTTGAAGCCGTTCGCTCGGGCGCGCCCGGCGGCCACCGCCCGGACATGCGCGAGAGGCTCGTCCCCGCCCGCGAGGAATCGGACGACGAGCTCGCCGCGCGACGGGGCGCCGGGATCGTGAGCGCGCGGGTCACGGACGTTCGTGAGCGCGGCGAAGCGACCCGTGCGCGTGACGCCCATCCACGTCCCGCCCGACCGGAGGTCCCGGCCCGCGAGGAGCCCGTCCTCGCCCGGCCAGAAGGACGCCGGAGCGGTCGGGCGGCCGAGAGCCTCGTCTCGGTTCGCCGCGACGACGAGGGGACAGGCCGGGTGCGCGTGGAGGGCGAGGACGATCAGGCACATCAGCCGCCCCTCGCGAGCGCGGTCTCACGGAGAGGCCGTCCTCCGGGCTTCCGGCCCGTCAGCCGTTCCCGAGGTACGGCCGCGCCCACGGGAACTCCGCGGCGAATTCGCGCTCGGCAGCGGCCAGGAGGGCGTGCTCCCACTTCTCGAGGTCCCGCTCGTCCTCGGGCGAGCCCGCTCGGATGCACCGGCGGAACGCGATCTCGAGGAGCATCTGGTCGGTCCGGGACAGGGGGCGCTGGAGGGCGTCGACGAGCGTGTGCATCGCCGCCGCGACGCTCCTCGTCGCCGCCCGCCGCGCGGCGACGAGGAGGAGGATGTACGGCTGCCTGAGGTCCTCCGTCTGCTCGAGCCCGGGCGCTCCGGCGAGGAGTGCCCCCTCCTCCGCCTCGAGGCGGGACCACGCCTCCCAGGCCCGCCGGCTCTCGTCCCTCCATGCCTGCCTCGCCTGCGCCACCTCGCTTTCCTCGAGAGCGAGGAGCTCGGCCTTGCCGGGCCGTTCCGCCTCCGCGCCCGCGAGGCTGGCGTGCTCCTCTGCGATGCGCTGCTCGCGCAGGGCGAGGTGCCGTTCCTCGGCGCGCAGCTTCATCAGACGGTGGGCGAGGACCGTCCAGCGCTCCTGCAGCTCCTTCTTCCGGCCGAGGTGCTCCCGCCCGCGGCGCATGTGGACGCGGAGGGCGACCGTCGCCATGACGAGCTGCTCCAGGGTGAAGATCGACGCGAGCTGCCGCGCCGCGGCGTCGACGACGTGGTACGAGTCGTCGTAGTACGTCGCGCCGCGCCGGACGACCCGAGGAGCGAGCTCGATTCGGGCCCTCTCGGCCCGGAGCCCGTCGATGGCGATCGGCCGGCTGATCTGGTGGCGTCCGGACGCGGTCGGATCCCAGTATCCGGCGCGCCGCTCGTCCACGCGGACCCGCTCCGCGGAAGCCTCCGCTTCGCCGACCGGGTCGTCCGGCTCCGATTCGCTCGGCATCGGCCGATGATCGGGACTCTGCCCCGCCGTTGTAAAGCGGAAACGGCCGCGGTCAGCCGTTTCCGGCGGACGATCCGGCTGCCGCGGTCCCTTCGGGGAGCGGGAAGCCGCGATGGCGGAGGAGCCCCCGCACCGCCTCCCGCAGCCGGTCCGGCTCGATCGGCTTGACGAGGAGCTCGTTCGCGCCCGACTGGATGCCGAACGCGTAGTGGCTCCGCTCGAGCCGGTCGGAGGCGAGGAGGACCGGCAGCGCCGCGAGGTTCGGCTGCGACTTGATGACGCGCGTGACGTCGAAGCCGTCCATGCCGGGGAGCGCGACGGCCATCAGGACGAGGTCGGCCGGCTCCCGCACGAGAGCCTCGAGAGCCTCCGGACCGCTGCCGGCCTCGAGGACGCGGCAGGGTCCGATGCCGAGGCCCGCCTTCCACGCCGTCCGTTCGGCCGGCGCGGACGAGACGATCAGGACGGTCGGCGGCCGGGCCGGCGGCTTCGGAGTGGCCGGATTCGCCGGAGTCGGAGCCGGCTTCGCCGTCGCGGGGCGGGGGACGACCGAGGGGCGCGACACCGGGGCCGAGGCGTCCGAGGGCGAAGGGCGACGGGGCTTCTCCGGAGGCGCCGGGAGGATCACCGCGCCCAGGACCGATTCCAGCTGCGCCATGAGCGGGTCCCCGCCCGCGGGGCGCGTGATCGCTCCCTCGCGGGGCGTCGGGAGCCGCTCCGCGCTCGCGAGATCGGCCTCGAGGTCGACCGCCGTGGCGTACCTCTTCGCGGGGTCCTTCCGAAGCGCCTTCAGGACGACCTCGCGCAGGTCCGGCGAGACGTCCGCAAACTTCGGGAGGAGGTCGGGGACCGGGTCGTTGATCTGCATCATCGCGACCGCGATCGGGCTGTCGCCCGTGAACGGCAGCTGCCCGGTGAGGGCCTCGAACGCGATGATCCCGATCGAGTAGATGTCGGTCCGCGCGTCGACCGCCTTGCCGGACGCCTGCTCCGGAGACATGTACTGAGGCGTCCCGAGGATGATCGAGTCGAGCGTGAAGCCGCCGCCCAGGTTCCAGCGCGCGAGGCCGAAGTCGACGATGGCGACGGCCCCCTGCTCGTCGACGATCACGTTCTGGCTCTTCAGGTCGCGATGGACGATGCCGAGCTCGTGGATCGCGGAGCAGCCGCGCGCGATCTGGCGGAGGATCGGCACCGCCCGAGGCGGCGGGAGCCGGCCCTCGTCGCGGATCATCGTCCAGAGGTCCTTCCCCGGAACGACCTCCATCGTGATGTAGGGGTACTCGCCGCTGATCCCGAAGTCGTACATACGCGCGACGTTCGGGTGCTTGATCTTCCGGTTCAGGTTGATCTCCCGCTTGAAGCGGGCGAGGACGACCTCGTCCTCCTTCGCGATGTCCGGCGAGAGGACCTTGATCGCCACGACCTCGTCGAGCTCGAGGTCCTTCGCCTTGTAGACGATCCCGACGCCTCCCTGCCCGAGCGTCTCGAGCCACTCGTAGCGGGGGACGCCGTCGAAGAACTTTCGGCGAATCAGGTCGGCTTTCATCGGGCCCGTCCGGCCCCCCGAGCATAGAGGGAATCCCCTACGAGATCGATCGACGATCGCCCGCCCGGGTCGCCGGCGCCGTCGCGGCGGGGCGTCAGACGGCCCTCATCACCAGGCAGGCGTTCGTCCCCCCGAAGCCGAAGGAGTTCGAGAGTCCCGCGCGCAGCCGGACCTCCCGGGCGACGTTCGGCGTGTAGTCGAGGTCGCACTCGGGGTCGGGCGTCGCGTAGTTGATCGTCGGCGGGAGGACGCCGTGCCGGATCGCCAGCGCAAGGACGCCCGCCTCGTAGCCGCCGGCGGCCCCGAGGAGGTGCCCCGTCATCGACTTCGTCGAGGAGACCGGAACGGACCGCGCCCCCTCCCCGAAGAGCCGCTTCAGGGCGATCGTCTCGACCCGGTCTCCGTGCGGTGTCGAGGTGCCGTGGGCGTTGACGTACCCGACCTCGCCCGGCTCCATCGCGGCGTCCTTCAGCGCGTTGCGCATGACGCGGAACGGGCCGTCGCCGTCGTCGGACGGGGCCGAGATGTGGTGGGCGTCGCCCGACATCCCGTACCCGGCCACCTCGGCGTAGATCGCGGCGCCGCGCCGGATCGCGTGGCCCAGCTCCTCGAGGACGAGGATGCCGGCCCCCTCGCCGAGGACGAAGCCGTCGCGGTCGCGGTCCCACGGGCGGGACGCCGTGGCCGGGTCGTCGTTCCTGGTCGAGAGCGCGCGCATCGCGGCGAAGCCGCCGACGGCGAGAGGCGAGACGACCGCCTCGGTCCCTCCCGAGATCATCGCGTCCGCGTCGCCGCGGCGGATGATGTTCACGGCGTCGCCTATGGCGTGGGCCGACGTGGCGCAGGCGGTGACCGTCGCCGTGTTCGGCCCCTTCGCCCCGGTCAGGATCGAGATCAGACCCGAGGACATGTTCGCGATCAGCCCCGGGATGAAGAACGGGCTGATCCGCCTCGGCCCCTTCTCGAGGAGGACCTTGTGGGTCTCCTCGATGAGCGGCAGGCCGCCGATCCCCGAGCCGACGCAGACGCCGACGGCCTCGGCGTTCTCCTCGGTGATCGCGAGGCCCGACTCCGCGAGCGCCTCCTTCGCGGCGGCCACCGCATAGTGGACGAACGTGTCGAACTTCTTGATCTCCTTCCGGTCGAGGAAGAGGGCGGGGTCGAAGCCCTTCACCTCCCCCGCGATCCGGCAGGCGTAGTCCGACGCGTCGAACCGGGTGATGGGCCCGATGCCGGAACGCCCCGCGAGCAGGGCGCCCCAGTTCTCCTCGCGCGTCAGGCCGACGGGCGAGACGAGGCCGATCCCCGTGACGACGACCCGGCGGCGTCCCCGGGCGTCGAGGTGGTCCATCCGGGCCGTCACCGGGGCTCAGGCGGGCTTGGCGTGGGACTCGATGTAGGTGACGGCGTCCTTGACCTTCTGGATCTTCTCGGCGTCCTCGTCCGGGATCTCGATGCCGAAAGCCTCCTCGAAGGCCATGACGAGCTCCACGGTGTCGAGCGAGTCGGCGCCGAGGTCGTCGACGAAGCTCGCCTCGGGCTTGACCTCTTCGGCCTGGACCCCGAGCTGCTCGACGATGATGCTCTTGACCTTGTCCTCAATCGAGTTCGACATTCAACTCCTCCATCTTGTGGCGGAAACGGCTGGATTCTTACCGGCTTTCCCGCCGAATTCAAGCGCGGCCAAGCTCCTGTCCCGTCAGGGGATGAGGAGCCCGCCGCTCACGTTCAACACTGTACCGGTGACGTACGAGGCGAGGTCGGAGGCGAGGTAGAGGACCGCGCCCGCCACGTCCTCCCCCTTGCCGAGACGTCCGAGGACGATCTTCTCCGCGAGCGCCTTCCGCTGATCGTCGGAGAGAGCGCCCGTCATCGCGGTCTCGACGTAGCCCGGCGCGACGGCGTTCACGGTGATGCCGCGCGACCCGATCTCGCGCGCCAGCGACATCGTGAAGCCGACGACCCCGGCCTTCGCGGCCGCGTAGTTCGCCTGGCCCGGGTTCCCCATTAGGCCGACGACGGAGCCGACGGTGATGATCCGCCCCGCGACCCGCTTCTTCATCATCAGCTTCACCGCCTCCTGCGAGACGAGGAAGACCCCGGTCAGGTCGGTGGCGATCACCCGGTCCCAGCTCTCCTTCGACATCCGGAGGAGGAGGCCGTCGTCGGTGATCCCGGCGTTGTTGACGAGGACGTCGAGCTTCCCGTGCCGCTCGACGATCCCCTTGAAGACGGCGGTCACGGACGCGGGGGCGGAGACGTCGAGGCGGACGCTCTCCGCGGCCCCCCCCGCTTCCACGATCGACGTGGCGACCGCAGACGCCTTCTCCTCGCTGCGGGCGGCGACGAGGACGGTCGCCCCGGCGGCGGCGAGCCGGCGGGCGACCGCCTCGCCGATCCCCTGCGACGCCCCGGTGACGAGCGCGACCTTCCCCTCGAGCGTGATCACGTGCGGCATGTCGTTCCCCCTATTCCTCGACCAGGTCGGTGGCGGTGGCGCCGGAGGCCGCGAGGAGCGCCGCGCCCGCCATCTCGAGCTGAACGCCCCGCTGGCCCGCCGAGACGAAGAGGCGCGGCAGCGCCGCCGCCGCTTCGTGGACGTAGAGCGGCATCGCCTTCCGCATCCCGAACGGCGAGCAGCCCCCCTTCACGTAGCCCGTCGCCTTCTCCATCTCCTCGGGCGAGGCCATCGCGACGGTCCGGTTACCCGAGACGCGGGCGAGCTTCTTCAGCGAGAGCCGCGTCCCGGTCGGGATCACCGCGGCCAGGAGGCCGGTCCGGTCCCCCTTCGCCACGAGCGTCTTCCAGACCTCGCCGGGAGGGACCCCGAGCTTCTCCGCGGCCTCCTCGGCCGTGAAGTCCGCCGCGGCGAACGTCCGGAGCGCGTAAGCGGCCTTCCGCGCGTCGAGGACGCGCGTGGCGTTCGTCGTCGTCTTCGTGGTCATCCGGCGAGGAGCTTCCCGATCCCCTCCGCGTCCGACGTCGTCCGGACGGACCAGTCCTTCGCGATCCGCTTCGCCAGGCCCGCGAGGACCGTGCCGGGGCCGACCTCGATCGCCCCCTCGGTGTCGCGGGAAAGCCGCTGCACCGTCTCGACCCAGCGGACGGGCGAGCAGACCTGCCGGCGGAGCGCTTCCCGCGCCTCCGCGCCGGAGAGGTTCGCGAGGACGTCGACGTTCGTGACGACCGGAACGGCGAGGTCGGCGAACGGCGCCGCGTCGAGGAACGGCCCGAGCTTCTCCTCGGCCGGCTTCATCAGCGCGCAGTGGAACGGGGCGGAGACCGGCAACGGCAGGACCCGTTTCGCCCCCTTCTGGCGGAGGAGCTCCCCGGCCTTCGCGACGGCGTTCGTCGTCCCGGCGATGACCGTCTGCTCGGGCGAGTTGAAGTTCGCCGCCGAGACCGCCTCCCCCGTCGCCGCCTCGACCTCGGCGCAGGCCTCGACCACGACCGCCCCGTCCAGGCCGATCACGGCTCCCATCGCCCCCTCCCCCGCCGGGACCGCCTCCTGCATGAAGGAGCCGCGCCGGTGGACGAGGACGACCGCCTCCTCGAGCGTCAGCGCGCCCGCCGCAACGAGCGCCGACCACTCCCCGAGGGAATGGCCCGCGAGAATCGCCGGCGAAAGGCCCCGCGCCTTCAGCACCTCGAAGACGGCGACGGAGTGGACGAGGATCGCCGGCTGCGTCACCGCCGTCCTCTTCAGCTCCTCGTCGGTCCCCTCGAACGAGACGCGCGAGATCGAGATGCCGAACGGCGCGAGGGCCGCGTCGGCCCGCTTGTAGACGGCACGCGCCTCCAGGTGCGCGGCGACGAGGTCGCGCCCCATGCCGGCGTACTGGGAGCCCTGCCCGGGAAAGAGGAAGGAGAGGGACGCCATCTCTACCACCTCACGAGCGCCGCGCCCCACGTGAGGCCGGCCCCGAACGCGGTGAAGAGGATCAGGTCGCCGCGCTTGACGCGCCCGTCCCGCGCCGCCTCGTCGAGGGCGATCGGGATGGACGCCGCGCTCGTGTTCCCGTAGCGTTCGATGTTCACGATGCAGCGCTCCCTCGGGATCCCGAGCCGCTCGCCGACGGCCTGGATGATCCGGTCGTTGGCCTGGTGCGGGACGAGCCAGGAGACCTCCCCGGGCTCGAAGCCGCTCTCGTTGAGGACGTCCTTGCAGACCTCGACCATCGACCTCACGGCGAGCTTGAACGTCTCCCCGCCCATCATCTTGATGAACGGGAGGCGCTCTGCGAGCGTCTCCGGCCGCGTCGGCGGGAACGAGGAGCCGCCCCCGGGCATCTGGATGAAGCAGGCCCCTTCACCGTCGCTCCGGATCGTCGAGGCGAGGACGCCCCGGTCGGACTTCGTGGCGCGGAGGATCGTCGCCCCGGCCCCGTCGCCGAAGAGGACGCACGTCGCCCGGTCCGTGTAGTCGACGTAGCGCGTCAGGAACTCGGCGCCGACGAGGAGGACGTTCCTGGCCTTCCCCGCCTGGATCAGGCCGTCGGCGATGTGGAGGCCGTAGAGCCAGCCGGAGCAGCCGGCGTTCTGGTCCCACGCCGCGGCCTTCTTGGCCCCGAGCTTCTGCTGAACGAGGCACGCCACGGCCGGGATCGGCTGGTCGGGGGTCACCGTCGCGATCAGCACGGCGTCGAGGTCCTTCGGCGCGAGGCCCGCGTTCTCGAGCGCCTGCGTCGCCGCGGTCACGCAGAAGTCCGAGAGGACCTCGCCGTCCGCCGCGGCGTGGCGCTCACGGATGCCGGTCCGGGTCGTGATCCACTCGTCGGTCGTCTCGACGAGCGTCTCGAGATCGGCGTTCGTCAGGAGCTTCGCGGGTACGGCCCGGCCCGTGCCGGCGATCGCGGCGTGGAACATCTCCCGTCTCCTCTCTTCAGCGTGCGGCCTGGGGCGTGAGCTCGCGGGCCTTGGCTCGGATCTTTTCCGGGATTCTGCGCCTCGCGTACTCCTGGAGGGCCTTGATCCCGTTCCTCACGGCGTGGGCGTTCGAGCTGCCGTGGCCGATGACGACGGCCCCCTTCACGCCGAGGAGCGGCGCGCCGCCGTACTCGGTGTAGTCGAGCCGCTTCTTGAACGCACGGAACGCGTCCCGTGTCAGGAGGAAGCCCATGGAGGCCTGGAGGCTCCGCGTGATCTCCTGCTTCAGCGCCGCCTCGACGAGCCGGGCGAGGCTCTCGGACGTCTTGAGGACGACGTTTCCCGTGAACCCGTCGGTAACGATGACGTCGACGTCGACGTTCCCGCCGTAGACGTCGCGCCCCTCGCAGTTCCCCACGAAGTTCAGGCCCGACTTCCGCAGCAGGCCGAAGACCTCCCGCGTCGTGCCCGTCCCCTTCTCCTCCTCCTCCCCGACGGAGAGGAGGCCGATCTTCGGCCGCGAGATGCCGAGGACCTCCTGCGCGTAGAAGTGGCCCATCAGCGCGAACTCGCGGTAGTGCTCGACGCGGCACGAGACGTTCGCGCCGACGTCGAGGAGGAGCCTCCTCCTCCCGAGCCCCGGCAGGACGGCGCCGAGGGCGGGGCGGTCGATCCCGTCGACGACGCCGAGGACGGAGCGGGCCGTCACCATCGCCGCGCCCGTGTGGCCGGCCGTGAAGAAGCCTTCCGCCCGGCCGTCGCGGACCAGCTCGGCCCCGACGCGAATCGAGGCGCGGGGCTTCCGCCGGAGGGCGGTCGTCGAAGGCTCGTCGAAGCCGACGACTTCCTCCGCCTCGACGAGGTCGATCCGGCTCCCCCGGTAGCTCGTCGCGGAGAGGATCGGCTCCAGCTCGCGTCGGCGCCCCACGAGGAGGAGGTCGAGGCCGAAGTCGACGGCGGCCGCGACGGCTCCTTCAACGGTGGCACGGGGGGCGTTGTCTCCCCCCATGGCGTCGACGGCGAGGGTCATTCAGGACGCGACCGGAACGGCCGCGATCAGCTCTTCTGGGCGCCGGCGGAAACTTCCCGTCCGCGGTAGTGGCCGCACTCGGGGCAGACGCGGTGGGGAGTCTTGGTCGCGCCGCAGCTGGCGCACTTGGAAAGGCCCGGCTCCTGGAGGAAGTCGTGCGCCCTCCGCATGTCGCGGCGGGTCTTGCTGTGACGGTGCTTCGGATTCGGCATGGCAGTTCACCTCTCGGGATCGTTTCGTGTCGGGGGCGCCTCGGGGCGTCGTCGCCTTCTGCGGCCTAGGTCAGGAGCGACTTGAGCTTCGCGAGCCTTTCGTCGCCCTCTTCCCGGCAGCCGCAGGGGGCGGCGTTCCGGTCCGCGCCGCAGGCCGGGCAGAGCCCTTTGCAGTCGGGCCGGCAGAGCGGCTTCATCGGAAGCTCGAGCTGGAGCTGCTCCTCGACGAGCGGGTCGAACGGCACGACGAAGTCTTCGTACCAGACGACGTCCAGGTCGCGCGCCGTGAGCTCGGTTTCCTCTTCGGTCGGCCGCCGGTGCGCCGGGGCGAAGACCCAGGAGACCTCTTCCGTCTGGGAGAACGGGACGGGAGCGAGGCATCGCGAGCAGGCGACCTGCCCGGAGGCGACGAGCTCGCCCGTGAGGACGAAGCCGGGATCGGCCTTCTGGAGAGTCCCCGTGAAGCGCACCGGCTCGAGCGAAAGCAGCTCGGGCCGCTCGAGACGTCCCACGGGGACCTCGAGGCGGTGAGAAAGAGCCACGGGCGCTTCCAGCGCCTCTTCCAGATTCAGTTCCATCTCGACCCCTCCTCGCGGAGGGTCGGCGAGTGTAGCACGCGCCTCCGAAGCGTCCCCCCGGCCGCGCCACGCCCTTCCGGGGCCCCCGGAGCGCCCCGGCCGCGCGTTACCATGCCTCGAATGCGCATTGCCGTCGACGCCCGCTCGCTCGCCGGGGCGCTCCGGGGGCCCCGGAAGGG
>CAZWRQ010000088.1:0-17392 GCA_964636395.1 uncultured Holophagales bacterium | reverse complement strand
GGGCGTTCGGGCGAGAGGGAGAGGTCGTCCGGGAGCTCGTCCCCGAGCTCGAGCGGCGGCACCCCGGCCTGCGCGTCGAGGTGCAGCAGATTCCCTGGACGGCGGCACACGAGAAGCTCCTGACGGCCTACGTCGGGCGGGAGCTCCCTGACGTGGCGCAGATGGGGAATACCTGGATACCGGAAATGACGGCGCTCGACGCGATCGAGCCGCTCGACGCGCGCGTCGCCGCGAGCGCCGCCGTCCAGCCGGGCGACTACTTCCCCGGGATCTGGGAGACGAACGTCCTCGACGGGACGCTCTACGGCGTGCCGTGGTACGTCGACACGCGCCTCGTCTTCTACCGCTCGGACCTCCTCTCCGCCGCCGGCGTGCGGGATTTCCCGAAGAGCTGGAGCGGCTGGCGCGCGGCGATGGAGGCGGTGAAGCGGACGGGGGGCGAGGGGCGATACGGCCTCCTCCTCCCGACGAACGAGTGGGCTCAGCCGGTGGCCCTCGCCGTCGCTGCGGGGGCGGAGCTCCTCTCGGAAGGTGCCCGCCACGGCGCGTTCCGGGCCTCGGAGTTCCGGCGGGCGGCCGAGTTCTTCGTCGGCCTCTACCGCGATGGCCTCGCGCCGCCGCTCGCGAACACGCAGGTCGCGAACCTCTACCAGCAGATGGCCGCGGGCGATTTCGCGATGTACGTCACCGGGCCGTGGAACCTCGGGGAGTTCCGGCGCCGGCTCCCCGCGGCCCTCCAGGGCTCCTGGACGACCGCGCCGCTTCCCGCGCCCGACGGGATGCCGTGGCCCGGCGTCTCGCTGGCGGGGGGCTCGAGCCTCGTCGTCTTCCGCTCGTCGGAAAGGAAGGACGACGCCTGGAAGGTCGTCGAGTACCTCTCGGAGCCGGCGACGCAGAAGCGCTTCTGGCAGCTCTGCGGCGACCTCCCGGCGCGGCGCTCCGCATGGGACGAGCCGGCGCTCGCCTCCGACGCGCGGACCGCGCCGTTCCGCCTCCAGCTCGAGCACGTCCGCGCGACGCCGAAGGTCCCGGAGTGGGAGCAGATCGCCGCGAAGGTCTGGGAGCGGCTCGAGCCGGTGGCGCGCGGGACGCGCGACCTCGACGCGGCGCTCGCCGCGCTCGATGCCGACGTCGACGCGATCCTCGCGAAGCGCCGCTGGCTCCTCGAGAGGAAGCCCGCGGAGGAGAGGCCGTGAGGCGCCTCTCCTCCTGGCGGGCGCGCGAGGCGCGGGCGGGCCTCCTCCTCGTCGCCCCCGGCCTCCTCCTCCTCGCCCTCTTCCTCGCGCTGCCCGTCGTCGCGGCGCTCCTCCTCTCGCTGACCGACTTCGACCTCTACGCGATCGGCGACCCGTCGGCGGCCCGCTTCGTCGGCCTCGGGAACTACGCCCGGCTTCTCCACGACCCGGTCTTCTGGAAGGCGCTCGGGAACACGTTCTTCTTCGTCCTCGTCGGCGGACCGCTCACCGTCTCGCTCTCCCTCGGAGCCGCGCTCCTCCTGAACCACCGCCTCGTCCGTTTCCCCGGCCTTTTCCGGACGGTCTACTTCGCGCCCGTCGTCACGACCCTCGTCGCGGTGGCGGCCGTCTGGCGCTACCTCTACCACCCCCGTTTCGGCCTCCTGAACGCTGCGCTCGGCTTCTTCGGGATCGGACCTGTCGACTGGCTCGGCGACCCGCACTGGGCGATGCCGGCGATCGTCCTGATGGCGGCGTGGAAGAACTTCGGCGCGAACATGATCATCTTCGTCGCCGGGCTGAAGGCGATCCCGGAGAGCCTCTACGAGGCAGCGCGGATCGACGGCGCGGGGCCGATCCAGCGCTTCCGGAAGATCACCGTCCCGCTCCTGGCGCCGACGTTCCTCTTCGTCGGCCTGACGACGACGATCGGCTACTTCCAGCTCTTCGCCGAGCCGTACGTCCTCTCGGGCGGAGAGGGGGGGCCGATGAACGCGACCCTCTCGGTGGCCCTCTTCATGTACAAGCAGGGCTTCCGCTGGTGGAGCATCGGCTCGGCCGCCTCGATCGCCTTCGTCCTCTTCGCCGTGATCCTCGCCGCGACGCTCCTCCAGAGACGGCTCCAGAAGGGGGGCGAGGCGTGAGCCGGAAGGCGTGGACCTCCCTCGCCCTCCACGCGGCGCTCCTCGCCGGGGCGGTCGTCACGCTCGCGCCTCTCCTCTGGATGCTCTCGGCCTCGTTCATGACGACGGGCGAGGCGAACGCCTCCCCGCCGCCGCTCTTCCCGGCGAAGGCGACGCTCGCCCAGTACCGCGAGCTCTTCGTCCGCCTCGACCTCGGGCGGAGCTTCGTGAACAGCTCGATCCTCGCCCTCTGCGCGGCGCTCCTCTCGGTCGTCGTGAACGCCGCGGCCGGCTACGCCTTCGCGAAGCTCCGCTTCCCGGCGCGCGGCCGCCTCTTCGCCGGGCTCCTCGCAGCGATGGTCATCCCGGGGCAGGTGGCTATGCTCCCGGTCTTCCTCCTCCTCCGGTCGATGGGGCTCGTCAACTCCTTCGCCGGGGTGATCCTGCCGGGAATCGCGAGCATCTTCGGGGTCTTCCTCGTCCGGCAATTCGCCTCCGCGGTCCCGGACGAGCTCCTCGACGCGGCGCGGATCGACGGCGCGGGGGAGCTCCGGATCTTCTGGTCGATCGTCCTCCCGCTCTGCCGGCCGATCCTCGTCACGCTCGGCGTTCTGACGTTCCTCGGCACCTGGAACGACTTCATGTGGCCGCTCATCGTCCTGACGGACGACGCGAAGTGGACGCTGACGGTCTCCCTCGCGAGCCTCGCGGGGGAGCACGTCCAGGACACGGAGCTGATGATGGCCGGAGCGGTCGTGACGGTCCTCCCCGCGCTCCTCCTGTTCCTCTTCCTCCAGCGCTCGTACATCGACGGCATCACCGCCGGGAGCATCAAGGAATGAAGCGGCTCTCCCTCCTCGCCTCCTCGCTCGTCCTGCTCGCCGCTGCGCCGGCGCCGAAGACGTCGCCTCTCGGCGGGGGCTCGGGCTGGACCGCCGCGCCGGCGCCGGGTGTCTTCCTGCGCGTCGCTCCGGCGGCGGGCGACGCCGTTCGCCTCGACTTCGACTTCGGCGGGAAGGCGGGCTGGGCCGCGGCGACGCGGAAGGTCGACTTCGTCCTCCCGGAGCGCTGGGAGATCCGGATGCGCCTCCGCGGCGAGGCGCTCCCGAACGACCTCGAGCTGAAGCTCGCCGACCCGTCCGGCGAGAACGTCTGGTGGTTCCGGAAGCGGAACGTGACGTTCCCGGCGGCGTTCGAGCCGCTCCGCGTGAAGCAGCGGCAGGTGGAGTTCGCGTGGGGCCCCGCGGGGGGCGGCGCGCCGTCGCGGATCGGGTCGATCGAGGTGACGGTGACGGCCGGGAAAGGGGGGAAGGGGTGGCTCGAGGTCGCCGACCTCGTCCTCCTCGAGCTCCCGCCCGAGCTGCCCGCGCGGCCCGTTTCGTGGTCGGCCTCTTCGTCTGCAACCGGGCAGGACGCCGCGCGGGCGGGTGACGGCGACCCGGCGACGTCGTGGCGCGCGGCGAAGTCCGGCCCGGCCGAGTGGCGGGTCGACCTCGGAGCGCTCCGCGAGCTGGGAGGCCTCGTCGTCGAGCACGGCTCTTCGTTTGCGAGCCGCTACGCGGTCGACCTCTCCGAGGACGGTACGACCTGGCGGACGGCGCGCGAGGTCGCGGGCGGGAATGGCGAACGGGACCTCCTCGCGCTCCCCGAGAGCGAGGCGCGGGCGCTCCGCCTCCGACTCCTCGAAGGTCCGAGCTCTGAGCCGTTCGAGCTGAAGGAGGTCTCGGTGAAGCCGCTCGCCTTCGCGGCGACGCCGAACGCGTTCCTCGCCGAGGTGGCGAAGGAGGCGCCGCGCGGCGGCTGGCCGCGGTATCTCGCCGGCGAGCAGTCGTACTGGACCGTCGTCGGCGTCGACGGCGACCCCGACGAGGGGCTTCTCTCGGAGGACGGCGCGCTCGAAGCGGGCGCCGGCCTCTTCTCGATCGAGCCGTTCCTCGTCGCCGGGGGCCGTCTCCTGACCTGGGCCGACGTGAAGGCGCGTCCCGCGCTCGTCGACGGCGACCTTCCGATTCCTTCCGTGACGTGGGACGCGGGGGAGACGCGCCTCGAGACGACCGCCCTCGCGACGGGGCTCCCGGGCGCCTCCGCCCTCCTCGCGCGATACCGGGTCGCGAACCTGACGAAGAAGGAGCGGAAGGTGCGGCTCGTCCTCGCGATCCGGTCGCTCCAGGTGAACCCGCCGTGGCAGTTCCTCGGGACGCCGGGAGGGGCCTCCGAGATCCGCTCTCTCGCGTTCGAGAGGGCGCGCGCCCTCGTGAACGGCGAGAGGGCCGTCGCTGCGCTCGTGCCTCCCTCTGCGATCGGGGCGACGACGCTCGACGCGGGAGACGTCTCGGATTTCCTCCGCGTCGGCACCTTCCCGAAGGCGCTCTCCGTGACCGACCCGACGGGCCTCGCCTCGGGCGCGTTCGCGTTCGACCTCGTCGTTCCGGGCGGGGGCTCCCGCGACGTCGTCCTCGCGATTCCGTTCGAGAGGTCGCGCGTGCCGACGGAGCTCGCGGCGGCACTCGGGACGGAGCCGTGGCCCGGCCTGTCGTCCGCCGAAGCCTCGGCCCTCTTCGAGTCGCTCCTCGAGAAGGAGCGCACCGCCTGGAGGAGCCGCCTCGACCGGGTCGCCTTCGACGTCCCGCCCGAGGCGGAGCGGTGGGTGAAGGTCCTCCGCTCCCAGCTCGCCTTCGTCCTCGTGAACCGCGACGGCCCGGCGATCCAGCCCGGCTCGCGCTCGTACGCCCGCTCCTGGATTCGGGACGGCTCGCTCACCTCGGAGGCGCTCCTCCGGCTCGGGCAGGGGGGCGTCGCCCGCTCGTTCCTGATGTGGTTCGCGGGCTACCAGGGCGAGGACGGGCGCGTCCCGTGCTGCGTCGACGCGCGCGGCGCCGACGGGGTCCCCGAGAACGACAGCCACGGGCAGCTCCTCTTACTGATCGGCGAGACGGTCCGGTACACGCGCGACCGGGGCCTCGCAGCGCGGATGTGGCCGAGGGTGGCGGCGGCAGTGTCGTTCATCGACACCCTCCGGCAGAAGCGCCGGACGCCGGAGTACGAGACGCCGGAGAGGCGCGTCTTCTTCGGCCTCCTCCCCGAGTCGATCAGCCACGAGGGGTACTCGGCGAAGCCGATGCACTCCTACTGGGACGGCTTCTTCGCCCTCCGCGGCC
Organism: uncultured Holophagales bacterium; assembly: GCA_964636395.1. Taxonomy (GTDB): domain Bacteria; phylum Acidobacteriota; class Thermoanaerobaculia; order UBA5066; family UBA5066; genus UBA5066. Next base: position 12,157 of record CAZWRQ010000088.1, on the reverse strand, counting down.
TGAAGGACGCCGTCTTCCTCGCCGGGTTCCTCGGGAAGGAAGAGGAAGCGAAGGCGTTCGCCGCGATCCGCGACGAGCTTGCGGCCGACCTTCACGCTTCGATCCGGCTCGTCATGGAGAGGCGCGGGATCGATTACCTGCCCGGCTGCGCCGAGCTCGCCGACTTCGACGCGACGTCGACGACCGTGGCGCTCTCGCCGGGCGGCGAGGAGGGGCGCCTGCCGCGGTCGGCCCTCGAGCGGACGTTCGAGAAGTACCTCGAGAACCTCGCGCGCCGCGAGGCGGGGGAGGGGGACTCCTACACGCCCTACGAATGGCGGAACGTCGGCGCCCTCGTTCGCCTCGGCCGGCGCGACGAGGCGCTCCGCGTCGCGGAGAGCCTCCTTCGCGACCTGCGCCCCGCCGCGTGGAACCAGTGGGGCGAGGTCGTCTGGCGCGACCTGCGGACTCCGAGGTTCGTCGGCGACATGCCGCACACCTGGGTCGGCTCCGACTTCGCACGTTCGTTCCTCGACCTCTTCGCGTATGAACGGGAAGCGGACTCCGCCCTCGTCGTCGGCGCCGGGCTCCCGGAGCGGTGGATCCGCTCGGAGCGCGGCGTCTCGGTGACGCGGCTCGGCACGCCGTACGGTCCCCTCGACCTCTCGCTCTCGGCCGAAGGGGCGGGCGTCCGCGTCCGCCTCTCGGGCCTGCGAGACCTTCCCCCCGGCGGCCTCGTCGTGAAGCCGCCCCTCCCCGCGATCCCGCGGACGGCGACCGTCGACGGCCGCCCCCTGCCTCTCTCCCCGGCCGGAGAGGTCGTCGTCCGCACCCTTCCCGCCGAGGTCGTCGTCCGGCCGTGACGCGACCTCGACGGCACGCGAACGCCCTTTCGGAGGACTCATGAGCCAGCCCCTCGCGCGCCGCGTCGACGCGGCGAACGCCTACGGGCGCTTCACGGACGACGGCCGCGAGTATGTCGTCACCGACCCGCGGACGCCGCGTCCCTGGGTGAACGTCATCGCGAATCCGCGCGCCGGCCTCGTCGTCAGCCAGACGGGCTCCGGCTTCGCCTGGGTCGACAACTCCCAGCTCGCCGTCGTCACCCGCTGGGAGCAGGACCTGACGCGCGACTCCTCCGGGCGCTTCCTCTGGCTCCGGGACGTCGAGACGGGAGAGGCGTGGCCGCTCGCCCCCGCGCCGTCGCTCCCCGCCTACGACCGCTTCGAGTGCCGGCACGGGATCGGCGCCACGACGTTCCGTGCGGCGCTCCACGGCGTCGGCTCGGAGTGGACGCTCTTCGTCGACCCGGAGGCGACGGCCGAGCTCTGGCGGCTCCGGCTGACGAACGAGAGCGGCGCCCCACGCCGCCTCGAGCTCGTCGCGTTCGTGGAATGGAACTGCGGGGTGACGCCGTCGCCGCGGCGGGAGTTCACGAAGCTCTTCCTCGAGTGCGAGCGGGACGCGGAGCGGAACGCCGTCTTCGCCCGGTCGCACATGTGGGAGGTCGGGTCGGCCCGCTGGGGACACTGGAACACCTCCTTCCCGTACGTGAGCGCGTTCGCCTGCACGGAGCGCGTCGCCGAGGCGGAGGGGGACAAGGCCGCCTTCCTCGGACGGCTCGGCTCGTTCGCCGCGCCCGCGGCGCTCTCGGGCGCCCCCTGGCCCGGTCTCTTCGGCCGGCACGGCGACGCCGTCGGCGCGCTCCGCGTGCCGGTGGAGCTCGCCGCGGCCGCCTCGCTCGACCTCGGCTTCACGATCGCGACGGCGGAGACGGAAGAGGGCGTGCGCGCGCTCCTCGCGCGCTTCGGCGCCGTCGCGGCGTTCGACGCCTCTCTCGCGGCAGCACGCGAGGCGTGGCGCGGCCTCCTCGCGGCCCACCGCCTCGAGACGCCCGACGCGACGTTCGACGCCTTCCTGAACGACTGGGTCCGCTACCAGGCGATCTCGGCCCGGATCCAGGGACGCTGCGGCTACTACCAGCAGAGCGGCGCCTACGGCTTCCGCGACCAGCTCCAGGACTCTCAGGTCTGGCTGACGATCGACCCGGCGCGCTGCCGGGAGCAGATCGCGCTCCACGCGGCGCACCAGTTCGCCGACGGCTCCGTGTACCACTGGTGGCACCCGCTCTCGGAGCTGGGCCACGTCACGAAGATGACGGACGACCTCCTCTGGCTCCCGTTCGTCGCGGCGGCGTACGTGAGGGAGACGGGAGACCTTTCGATCCTCACCGACCGGGCGCCATTCCTCGACGACCCGCAGCCGGCGCCGGTGACCGAGCACGTCCTCCGCGCCTTCGAGCGAGTCTTTCGTCGGACGAGCCCGCGAGGCCTGCCGTACATCGGGGCGGGCGACTGGAACGACGGCCTCTCCGCCGTCGGCCTCGAGGAGAAGGGGGAGTCCGTCTGGCTCGCCCAGTTCCTCGCCGGGCTCCTGGCCGACTGGAGCGAGCTCTGGCGGCGGACGGGGGAGCCGGCCCGGGCCGCGGACTTCGCGCGGCGCCGCGAGGCGCTCGTCACGGCGATCAACGAGCACGCCTGGGACGGCGAGTGGTACTGGCGCGCGACGCTCGACTCCGGCGAGAAGATCGGGAGCCGGGAGAGCGCGTGCGGCGCGATCTACCTGAACGCGCAGACGTGGGCCGTCCTGAACGACGTCGCCCCGCCGGAGCGGGCGGCGGCGGCGATGGCGGCCGTGAGGGAGCGGCTCGTCTCCGAGGCCGGCGCGCTTCTCCTCGCCCCGGCGTACGACCGGCCCGTCCGGGAGATCGGGTACATCACCCGCTACGCGCCCGGGATGCGCGAGAACGGCGGCGTCTACACGCACGCGGCGACGTGGGCGATCGCGGCCGCGGCGAAGGCGAAGGACCCGGAGCTCGTGGGGCGCCTCCTCGAGGCGATCGACCCGACCCGGAAGGAGCCGGAGCGCTACCTCGCCGAGCCGTACGTCCTGCCGGGGAACGTCGACGGCCCCGACTCGCCGCTCCACGGCCGCGCTGGCTGGACCTGGTACACCGGCTCGGCGCAGTGGCTCCACCGCGTCGTCTGCGAGAGGGTCGTCGGGGTCCGTCCCGAGTGGGACGGGATGCGGGTCGACCCGTGTCTCCCGCCCGGCTGGGACGAGGTGAGGATGACGCGCCCGTGGCGGGACGCGACGCTCGAGGTGGCCGTCGTCCGCGACGCGGCGCTCGCGACGGGCGAGGTGCGCATCGCGGTCGACGGGAAGCCGCTCGATGGGACGCTCGTCCCGCCCGCGCCGGCCGGAGCGACGGTGCGCGTCGAAGCGAGGTTTGGAGCGTAGCGGAGCCCGTCCGCGCGGGGGGAGCGGACCTCAGCCCCGGAGGCACTCCCCGTTCGTCCGGATCACCTCGGAGTAGAAGCGGGCGCTCGCCTTGGGCGTCCGCTTCTGCGTCGCGAAGTCGACGTGGACGATGCCGAACCTCTTCCGGAAGCCGTGCGCCCATTCGAGGTTGTCGAGGAGCGACCAGGCGAAGTATCCGCGGACGTCGACGCCGTCGGCGATCGCGCGCCGGACGGCGCCCAGGTGCGCGTCGAGGTAGGCGACGCGGAGCGGGTCGTCGACGACGGCGCCAGTGGCGACCGGCGGGTCGTAGAACGCGGCGCCGTTCTCGGTGACGTAGAGCGGGAGGCTCCCGTATCGGCGGCGGACCCACGTCAGGACGTCGTAGAGCCCGTCGGGCCAGACCTCCCAGCCGGTCTCGGTGTGCGTCGCGTGCCTCTGGAAGGCGCGCCCTTCCATGACCGGGAAGCTGCGCGGGTCGTCGTAGACGACGGCGCGCGTGTAGTAGTTGACGCCGAGGAAGTCGATCGGCGCCTTCATCGCGGCGAGCTCGGCCTCGGTCGGCCCCTCCCACGCCTCGCCGAAGATCCCCGCGAGCCCCTCGGGGACCTTCCCGAGGAGCGCGGGGTCGAGGTACTGACGGTTCATGTAGGCGTCGGCCCGCGCGACGGCGGCGAGGTCCTCGGGACGCTCGGAGGCGGGGTACTTCGGCTCGAGGTTGACGACGAGGCCGACCTGCCCCTTCCCTTCGGCCCGGTACGCGGCGACGCCGGCCGCGTGGGCGAGGAGGAGGTTCTTCGAGGCGCGGGGCGCGGCCCAGGGGCTCGCGAGGCCGGGGGCGAGGACGCCGTGGAGATAGCCGCCGTCGGCGACGACCCACGGCTCGTTCAGGGTCGCCCAGAGGTCGACGGCTCCGCCGAGGGCCCGGTAGCAGGTCGTCGCGTAGTCGGCGAACCAGGAGGAGACGTCGGGGTTCGTCCAGCCGCCGCGGTCGTCGAGGGCGGCGGGAAGGTCCCAGTGGTAGAGCGTCGCCATCGGGCGGATGCCCGCCTCCCGGAGCGCGGCGACGAGGCGACGGTAGAAGTCGAGCCCCTTCTCGTTCACGCGCCCGCGCCCCTCGGGGAGGACCCGGCTCCAGGAGATGGAGAAGCGGTAGGCGCCGAGGCCGAGCGCCTTCATCAGCGCGACGTCTTCGGCGTACCGGTTGTAGTGGTCGCAGGCGACGTCGCCGGTGTCTCCGTCCCGGACCTTGCCGGGGATCCGGGCGAAGCGGTGCCAGATGCTCGGACCGGCGCCGTCGGCAAGGGGCGACCCCTCGACCTGGTAGGCGGAGGTGGCGGCACCCCAGAGAAAGCCTACGGGGAACGGGGCGGTCTCGGTCATCGGGTCTCCTCGCGCGCCGGGCGCACGGTCTCGCAGGGGCGGTTCCCGATTATCCGCGCGCGTCGGAGAATCGCCAGATGAGCGACGTCTCCCTCCTCGGCACGGGACTCCTCGGCGCGCCGATCGCGCGCCGGCTCGCGGCGACCGGCCTCTCCGTCACGGTCTGGAACCGGACGGCGGCGAAGGCGGAGGCGCTGGGCGGGGAAGGGCTCGCCGTGGCGCCGACCGCGGCGTCCGCGTTCGAGGCCTCGCCCGTCGCGATCCTGATGCTCGCGGACGCCCCGGCGATCCGGGCCGTCCTCGCCGGGTTCGGCGTCGTCGCGGCGCTCGCGGGGCGCACCGTCGTCCAGATGGGCACGATCGGCCCGGACGAGAGCCGCCTCTTCGCGGCGCAGGTCGCGGCCGCCGGCGGCGAGTGGGTCGAGGCGCCGGTCCTCGGGAGCATTCCGCAGGCGGACTCGGGGACGCTCCAGGTGATGGTCGGCGGGACGCCGGCACAGCTCGACCGGCTCGCCCCGCTCCTCTCCCGCCTCGGACGAGACGTTCGCCTGGTGGGAGAGGTCGGCAGCGCGGCCGCGCTGAAGCTCGCGCTGAATCAGCTGATCGGCTCCCTGACCGCGGCCTTCGCCACGAGCCTCGCGTTCGTCCGCGCGTCCGGAGTCCCGACCGACCTGTTCCTGGAGGTCCTCCGTCCGAGCGCCCTCTACGCCCCGACGTTCGACAAGAAGCTCGGACGGATGCTCGAGGCGGAGTATTCGAACCCGACGTTCCCGCTCCGCCTCCTCGGGAAGGACCTTCGGCTCTTCGAGCGGGCCGCGCGCGAGGCGGGCCTCGAGCCGGTCGTCGTCGAATCCGTCCTCAGAACCGTCGAGGCGGCCGAGGCGCGGGGCCACGCCGAGGACGACTACGCCGCGCTCGCCGAGGGGATCGCGGCGCTTCCCCCCGTCCATCCGCGCGGGTAACCTCGGGGGACGTGAGCGGCGCCGAACACGGAAGCGGGGGAGCGGGCGTGCCGCTCGTCGTCGACCTCGACGGGACTCTCCTTCGCACGGACCTCCTCCACGAGTCGGCAGTCCGCACGGTCGTCTGCGCGCCTCGCACCGCGCTGTCGGCCGTACCCTCGCTTCTCCGCGGCGACCGCGCCGCCCTGAAGCGACGGCTCGCGACGGTCGCACCGATCGATGCGGAAACGCTCCCCCTCCGCGAGGAGGTCGTGGCGTATCTCGGCGAAGAGAAGGCCCGCGGGCGGAGGCTCGTCCTCGCCACCGCCGCCGACGAGCTCCTCGCGCGACCCGTCGCCGACAGGGTCGGGCTTTTCGACGAGCTGCTCGCGAGCGATGGGCGGCGAAACCTCGGTGGCGAGGCGAAGCGGGCCGAGCTCGTCGCCCGCTTCGGCGAGAGAGGCTTCGACTACGTCGCCGACCGCCGGGCCGATCTTCCGGTCTTCCGCAGCGCCCGGAAGGCGGTGCTCGTCGGTCCCGGCGTCCGGCTGCGGGCGGAGGTCGAGGCGGCTGGGACTTCGGTCGCCGCCCTCTTGCCGGACGGGGTGCCGCGGGTTCGCACGCTCCTCTCCGCGATCCGCGCGCGGCAGTGGGTCAAGAACCTTCTCGTCTTCGTCCCCCTCGTCACCGCGCACGTTTTCGGGCCGGCTGCGATCGGGGCTGCGGCGCTCGCCTTCGTCGCCCTCTCGCTCCTCGCCTCCGCCGTCTACCTCCTGAATGACCTCGCCGACCTGACGGCCGATCGGCGGCACCCGTCGAAGCGTTCCCGCCCGATCGCCGCCGGCCGGCTCCCGATCCGGACGGCCGTCGTTCTCGTTCCGGTCTTCCTCGCGTGGGCGGCCGCCCTGACGTCCGCGCTCCCGCGAGGCGCGCGGCTTCTCCTCCTGGCCTACCTCGGCGCGACGACGCTCTACACGCTGCTCCTGAAGAGGAGGGTCCTCGTCGACGTCTTCACGCTCGCGTTCCTCTACACGCTCCGGGTCGTCCTCGGCGGCGCGGCCACGGGCGTCCTCGTTTCGCCGTGGCTTCTCGCGTTCTCCGTGTTCTTCTTCCTCTCCCTCGCCTTCGTAAAGCGGGCTTCCGAGCTCGTCTCGGTGCGGGAGCGCGGCCTCGACTCGGCGGCCGGCCGGGACTGGCGGGCGACCGACGGCTTCACGGTCCCGGTCCTCGGCGCGGCGAGCGGCTACATGTCGGCGGTCGTCCTCGCGATCTACGTCCACAGCGACGTCACGAAACGCCTCTACGGGCACCCGGGCTGGTTGTGGCTCCTCGTGCCGATCCTCCTCTACTGGGTGAGCCGGCTCTGGGTCCTGGTGGGGCGGGGGGAGATGGACGACGACCCGGTCCTCTTCGCGGCCCGGGACGCCGTCACGTGGTGGCTGGCGGCGGCGACTGCGGCGGTGCTCCTCCTCGCCGCGCTCGGTCCGACGGGCATCCCCGGCCTCATGGAGTAGCGCGGGCGGCGGCGCACGGGGCCGCGGATTTCTCTTTGACCCCTCGCCGCGGACGGGAATAGCGTTCCCTGCAAGTTCAGGAATACCGAGACGCCGCGCGACGGTGTCGGAAGGAGACGGTGAATGGTGCGCATGCGAACCGCCCCAGGGGCTCTCCTCTGCCTCGCCCTCATGCTCCTCCCCCTCGGGGCCTTCGCCCAGTCGGCCGCGACCACGGGCGCGATCGAGGGGACCGTCGCGGACGAGTCCGGCGGGGTCCTCCCGGGCGCCAGCGTCGTTCTCCGGAACACGGCCACGAGCTACGAGACGACGGTCGCGACCGCCGCGAACGGCCGGTTCCGCGGGATCCTCCTCCCGCTGGGACCCTACCGGATCACGGTCACGCTCCCCGGCTTCGCGAAGGTCGTCCGCGAAGGTCTGAACGTCTCGGTCGGCCAGTCGGTGAACGTCGCCATCACGATGAGCCTCGCCGCGAAGGCCGAGGAGGTCCTCGTCACCGCCGAGAACCCGGTCGTCGAGACGACTCGGCCCGAGGGGACGACCCGGATCGACACGCTCGCCGTCCGGTCGCTGCCGAACAACGGCCGGAACTTCATGGACTTCACCAAGCTCACGCCGGGCGTTTCGATCGTCCAGGGCCCCGACGGTGACGAGCTCTCGATCAACGGCCAGAAGGGGATCCAGAACAACGTCTCCGTGGACGGGGCGGACTTCAACAACCCGTTCTTCGGCGAGCAGCGCGGGGGCCAGCGGCCGGCTTTCACGTTCAACCTCGACGCGGTCCAGGAGGTCGTCGTCGTGGCCGACGGGGCGAACGCCGAATACGGCCGCTCCTCCTCGGGTTTCGTGAACGTCGTGACGAAGTCGGGGACGAACCAGGTCGCCGGGACGGTCCACGTCTTCTACAAGGACGACTCCCTCGCCTCGGCCGCCAAGCGCCCGGACGGCTCGTCTGCCGACAAGTACGACTCGAGCCAGGTCCAGGGCGGCTTCACGCTCGGCGGGCCGGTCGCCACGGACCGCGTCTTCTTCTTCGCGGCCGTCGACGCGCAGGGAGGCACCTCGACGAAGCAGACGGACCCGAACCGGATCGAGCAGAGGGTCGTCGACTTCTTCGCGAGCCTCGGCAGCCCGGACGAGAACGGCTCGATCGAGCGGAGCAACGACGCGTTCGTGGCGCTCGCCAAGGTCGACTGGCTCCTCGGCTCGAAGCACACCGTGACCCTCCGCGGTACCTACACGAAGTCGAGCCAGGAGAACGGCACGTTCGACGTCGACTCGTGGGGCCGGAGCGCGAACGCGACCGAGGACAACTGGTCCCGCTCGCTGACGGGGACCGCGATCTCGAACTTCGGCTCGACGCTGAACGAGTTCCGCTTCCAGCTGGCCCGGGAAGACCGTCCGCGCCCCTACGACGGCCCGGACATCTCCGGCCAGGACCGGCCGCTCCCCGACACGGCGTTCGACTTCGCGAAGGGCTACCGGTTCGGGATGCCGTTCTTCATCCCGGTCGACTACTACGACACGCGCATCCAGCTGAACGACAACGTGACCTACCTGACGGGGGCCCACGAGCTGAAGGCGGGCGTCGAGTTCAACCGCGTGAACGCGGCCCAGGTCTTCCGCGGTTTCGCGAACGGCCGGTACATCTTCAGCTCGACGGACGGCTTCCTGAACTACGCCCGGAACCCGAGCTACGTCGAGTGCTCCGACGGCTCCTCGAGCCCGGACGGGACCTGCCCCGTCGGGACGACGGTCACCGGGCCCGTCCTCCTCTTCCTCCAGCAGGCGGGCGTCGGCGGGCTCACGGCCGAGGAGGCCGGGACTCAGGCGATCCGGCAGGACGAGCCGGCCGTCTTCGTCCAGGACAAGTGGCAGCCGACCGCGAACCTGACCGTCCAGCTCGGCCTCCGCTGGGAAGCGCAGATCCAGCCCGACCCGATCACTCCTGCCGGGGAGGTCTTTTTCGCGGACTTCATCGGGAAGACCTCGAACGGGCAGGAGTTCCCTTCGGACGGGAACATCCCGTCGGACGAGAGCATGTGGCAGCCGCGGATCGGCATCACGTGGGACCCGACGAACGACGGCCGGACCGTCGTGAGGGCCAACGGCGGGATCTACTACGCCCGGATCCCGGGGCTCACGCTCGCCTCGACGCGGTCGACGAACGGAAGCCGCGGGCAGAGCCTCTACCGCGACAGCTCGCTCACCGGCATCCTCGGGCCCGTCCCGGCGTACCCGAACCTGATCCCGCAGTCGCAGGTCGGGAGCCCGTTCCGGCCCGACGTCTTCGTCACCTCGAAGGACTTCCGGAACCCGCGGACGGTCGCCGCGAGCCTCGGGATCGAGCGCGAGGTCCTCAAGGGCTACGGCGTCCTCGTGAAGTACAACTACGCGAAGACGACCCACCTGACGCGCTTCATCAACCGGAACGACGCGCTCCTCGGCTCCCCGTGGTCGTCCGGCCTGGACGGCGGGCCGAACGGCATCGGGACCCTGACGGTCGTCGAGTCGTCCGCCCGGAGCCTCTATCAGGGAATCACGTTCGGCGTGAGCAAGAGGTGGTCGAACGACTACCAGTTCCAGCTGAACTACACCCTCTCGTGGGACAAGTCGGACGACGACAACGAGCGGGACCCGTTCTCGTTCCGCTACGCGAAGGTGACCGACCTCGACGCCGAGTACGGCTACTCCGACCGCGACCAGCGCCACCGCCTGAACGGGATCTTCGTCTGGAAGGCGCCCGGCGACGTGAACGTCAACCTCCGCTACTCCTACCGGTCGGCGCAGCCGAAGTCGATCACCCGGACCGGCGCCGACGCGAACACGCCCCAGGATCGGATCAACCCCGACGGCACGGTCACGCAGCGGAACCTCGGACGCAAGGACAACCAGTTCTCCTCGCTCGACCTGCGGCTCTCGCGCTCCTTCGACCTCGGGCCGGTCCAGGTCGAGCCGATCCTCGAGTGCTTCAACGTCTTCAACTCGAAGAACCTCAAGAGGCCCGAGGTGACGAACCTGATCTTCAACTTCGACGGGACGGTCCAGAGCGGCCTCGGCGACCCGAGGCAGGTGCAGCTCGGCCTCCGAGTGGTCTTCTGAGACGGTCGGGAGGACCGACCGACGCGTGCTAGATTCCGGAACGGGCGCCCGGCGGGATCGACGGGCGCCCTCGCCCCTCCCGGGGCCGGAGCCTTAACCGTGACAGAGACGACGGCGGCCCAGCCGCTCACCCGGATCACCACGACCGCCACGTTCAGCGCGGCGCACCGCCTCCACAACCCCTCGCGGGACGACGAGTGGAACCGCGTCACGTTCGGCAAGTGCAACAACCCTCACGGGCACGGCCACACCTACACCGTCGAGGTGACCGTCGAAGGGCCGATCGACCCGGTGACCGGGTGGGTCCTCGACTTCTCGCACCTGAAGCGGATCGTCGACGAGAGGATCGTCCGCCGGTGCGACCACCGGAACCTGAACGTCGACGTGGACTTCCTCGCGGGGGTCGTCCCGACGGCCGAGAACCTCGCGGTCTGCTTCTGGAACGAGCTCGCTTCCCACGTCGCGCCGGCGCGGCTCGTGAAGCTCTCCCTGCACGAGACGGAGCGGAACCGGGTCGTCTACCGGGGTGGCGCCTGATGCGCGCCCTCGTCTCGAACGACGACGGGATCCACAGCCCGGGAATCGAGGCGCTCGAGCGCGCGGCGAAGGCCGCCGGCTTCGAGACCTGGGTCGTCGCCCCGGACCGGGAGCAGAGCGCGACCTCCCACGCGCTGACGCTCACCCGGCCCCTCCGCGTCGTGAAGACGGGGGAGCGCTCGTGGGTCGTCGACGGGACGCCGACCGACTGCGTGAACCTCGCGATCTGCCGGATCCTGAAGGACGTCCGGCCGGACTTCGTCTTCTCCGGGATCAACCTCGGGCCGAACCTCGGCGACGACGTCACCTACTCGGGAACGGTCGCGGCGGCCTTCGAGGGGACGCTCCTCGGCGTTCCGTCCATCGCGTTCTCCCTCGACTGCCGGAAGGACGGCGGCGCGGGCCCCGATTTCTCGGACGCGGAGCGGATCGCGGAGGAGGTGATCCGTCTGGCGCTCTCCCGTCCGATGGCGGAAGACGTCCTCTGGAACGTGAACATCCCGGAAGGGCGGCCGACCGGGATCCGGGCGACCCGGATGGGGAGGCGCCGCTACGGCGAGAGCGTCGTGGAGAAGGTGGACCCGCGTGGGAGGCCCTACTACTGGATCGGCGGCTCCCACGTCGACACCCACTCCGACGGGAGCGACCTGACGACCGTCGCCGAGGGGCTCGTGTCGGTGACGCCGCTTCACCTCGACCTCACGGCCTACCGGGCCCTCGAAGACCTCGCCGCGCGGCTCGAGGGGAGCCGCGCGAACGGCCCGGACCGAAGCTAAGATCCCGGCGTGAGGCCGGAGGACCCCGAGGTCGCGCGCGCCGCGCGGGCGGGCGCAGAGGCGCGGCGCGCCATGGTCGCGCGCATCGTCGCCGCGGGCCTCGTCTCGGACCGCCGCGTGACGGACGCCCTCGCGGCCGTCCCGCGCCACCTCTTCGTCCCGAAGGAGCTCGCGGGAGAAGCTTACGGGGACCACGCCCTCCCGATCGGATCGGGGCAGACGATCACCCAGGCGGCGAACGTCGGGCGGTCTGCGGAGCTCGCGGCGATCCCCCCCGGGGGCCGCGTCCTCGAGGTGGGGACGGGCTCGGGGTACCAGGCGGCCGTCCTGGCGCGACTGGCCGGGCAGGTCTTCACGCTCGAGCGGATCCCGGAGCTCGCGACGGAGGCCCGTCGGACCCTCGCGCTCCTCGGGATCGGCAACGTCCTCGTGAAAGTCTTCGACGGGACGTACGGGTGGCGCGAGCACGCACCGTACGACGCGATCGTCGTGGCGGCCGGAGCGCCGGAGGTGCCGGCGCCGCTCGTCTCGCAGCTCTCCTCGACCGGGCGCCTCGTCGTGCCGGTCGGTCCGCCCGGGCGGCAGCGTCTCCTCGTCGTCAAGAAGCTGCCGAGCGGACGGACGC
>CAZWRQ010000087.1:0-17466 GCA_964636395.1 uncultured Holophagales bacterium | reverse complement strand
GATGCCGGCACGCCGGTCATCGCCGCGACCAGCGGCCCCGCCGACAGGACGATCCCGACGCTGCCGGCATCGAGCCCGAGCGCCCGGGCGAGGTAGAACGGGCCGACCACCATCGTCGCCATCATCACCGTCGAAACGAGGGCGCTCATCGTGAAGCCCGCGCCGAGCGCCGGATCCCGGAACGCCGCTACCCGGACGAGCGGCGCCTTCGCCCGCGCCTCGGCCCGCACGAAGAGCGCCACGCCGAGCGCCGCCCCCGCCAGGAGTGCGACGCCGCGCGCTCCGAGCCCGCCGCGCCCCACCGTCATCGCGAGCGCGTACGACGCGAGGGTCAGGGCGAGGACGACCGTGCCGGCGAGGTCGAAGCGGGCCCGACCGGCCTTCGCCGCTGGACGATCGGCCGGCAGGTGGCGCCGCACCATCACGAGGGCGGCGGCGCCGAGCGGGAGGTTCACGAGGAAGATCGCGCGCCACCCGAGCCCGGCGATCAGGAGCCCGCCGAGCGAGGGCCCGAGCGCCGTGCCGACCGCCGACATCGTTCCGAGGAGCCCCATCGCGGCCCCGGTCCGCTCCCTCGGGACCGTCTCGCCGACGAACGCCAGCGTCAGAGCCAGCATGGTCGCCGCGCCGACGCCCTGCAGAGCTCGCGCCGCGACGAGCATCCCGAGCGTGGGCGAGAGGCCGCACAGGGCCGAGGCGAGCGTGAACACGAGTATCCCCGCGCTCAGCAGGCGCCTTCGGCCGGTAACGTCTCCCAGCCGCCCGGCGCTCACCACGAGCGTCGTCGTGGCGACGAGATAGGCGAGGACGACCCACTGCACCGCGTGGAACGGCGCGCGGAACGACGTCGACAGCGTCGGCAGCGCGACGTTGGCGATGCTCGTTCCGAGAGACGACAGCAGCATCGGCAGCGAGAGGCTCGCGAGCGCCCATCCGACCGGAGCTCGTCGTTCCGCCTCTCCCCTCGCCGCCTCGTCCCGTCTGTCGCCGATCGCATGCATCGTGAGTCCTCTCTTCTCCCGGCTCCGGATTCGGGCCTGCGATCAAGGTAGGCGCGTTTTCGGTATGGCGGAAGACGCATGGGTTGCATGGAGTACATGCATGCAACGCCATGTTCGCGTCGGTTCGTGCTACGTTCCGCCCGTGGCGGCTCCGGACCTCAACCTCCTCGTCACGCTCGACGTGCTGCTCGCCGAGGGGAGCGTCGCGCGCGCGTCCCGGAGGCTCGAGCTCAGCGCCTCGGCAATGAGCCGAGCCCTGGCCCGGCTGCGTGCGACGACCGGAGATCCGCTCCTCGTCCGGGCGGGCCGGGGTCTCGTCCCGACCCCGAGGGCGATCGCCCTTCGCGACCGTGTCGGTCCGCTCGTGCAGGAGGCGGAGGCGATGCTGCGCCCGGCCGAGAACATCCGTCTCGATACGCTGGAGCGGAGCTTCACGCTGAGGTCGGCCGAGGGCTTCGTGGAGAGCTTCGGCGCGAGCCTCCTCGCGCGCGTCGCCCGGGAGGCCCCCGGCGTGAGGCTGCGCTTCGTGCAGAAGCTCGACAGGGACAACGTGCCCCTCCGCGACGCGAACGTCGATCTCGAGACGGGGGTCGTCGACGACACGACCGACCCGGAGGTGCGCGTCCAGGCGTTGTTCCGCGACCGCTTCGTCGGCGTCGTCCGGACGGGCCACCCGCTGTGCCGGGGGAAGATCACTCCCGCGCGTTATGCGGCGGGCCGACACGTCTTCGTCTCGCGACGGGGTCGGAGCACGGGCCCGATGGACGACTCCCTGAAGCGGCTCGGTCTGGAGCGCGAGATCGACACGGTGGTCGGCGGCTTCTCGACCGCGCTGGCGCTGGCGCGCGCGACCGACCTGATCGCCACGGTCCCCGAGCGTCACACGGGGAGCCTGCGCGACGGCATGCACAGCTTCCCGCTCCCGTTCGCCACACCGGGGTTCACCGTCTCCATGCTCTGGCACCCGCGGTTCCATGCCGACGCCGCGCACCGCTGGTTCCGCGGCTGCGTCAAGGAGGTGTGCGAGGAGCAGCCGGGCCGGGAGACGCCCGCAGCCCGGCCGCCGGTCTCGCCGAAGGCGCGCCGATCCCCGCTGCGCCGCCGGCCGAAGACCCGTCCGTGAGCCCGCGGCCGTGGCGTCGGCCTCCCCGGTGCCTCCGCCCCGGAACGGCCGCACTCGTCCGGGCCCTCGGCGGCCGCCGCCGGCATACAGGGTCCGGCGTCCCGGGTCAGGACGTGAAGCCGGTCACGGCCACAACAGGCACGCGTTGTCGCGCCTGACCCCGCCGTAGGGCCCCCGTTGGCGGGCCGAGCCCGGCCGACCTACCCAGGTACGGGTAGCGCCACTGGGTCGCCGGGACGAAGGTCTCCTGGATCGTCCTCGGGCTGATCCAGCGGAGGAGGTTCAGGCTCGAGCCGGCCTTGTCGTTCGTGCCGCTCATGCGGGCTCCGCCGAGCGGCTGCTGACCGACGATCCCGCCGGCCAGCGTTCGCCTGGCACGAAGAGCTTGGATCTCTCGATGGCACGCGCCTCGCTTGGCGGTCGCAGGCGTAGCCCATTCGGAACGCGAGGGCCTGATGATCGCATTCGCGTCTCTGTGGGTCGGGTTCGTTATCGGAGTCGTCAACGTGCAGCTGATCGCGTCGGAAGGTGTGGGCCGGGTCGAGCTCATCCTCGACGGCTGACCTGTCGCCGAGCTCCGTGCCCCCTTCGCGGCGCCGCTCGACCTGGGGTGCGAACCCTCTCCGCACGAGCTCGTGGCGATCGCCTACGACGCGGAGAGGAAGGAGCTCGGCAGGGCGCGGCAGTGGGTCAATCGCCCGCGTCCGACCGCCGAGGCGAGTCTCGTCCTCGAAGGGGCACACGGGGGAAGCGGCAGGGTCGCGCAGCTCACATGGCGCGCTCTCGCGCGGGAGGCGCCGGCCTCGGTAACGGCGACGTTCGACGGGACGCCGATCCCGGTGAGCGACCCTGCTCGCATCGAGCTGCCGCCCCACGAGCCGGCCCAGATCCACTTCCTGAAGACGGTGCTGGAGAATGGTCTCCAGCTGAAACCCTGGCCACGGACGGAGCAGCGAATCGCGGACGCGGTCGCCGCGGCCGGGCTCGCGGCCGCCGGATGGGAGCGCCGGAGGGCCGTCGTCCTGCTTCTCGGGCCGGGCGCCCGGAACGGAGGCGACCTGACCTCCAGCGAGGCAGGGCGATTCCTCGTGACCCTGCGCGTTCCCCTGTTCGCCTGGTCGATCGGTAAGTCACGGTCGTCGGAGCCGTGGGCTGCGGCAACGGCGATCCGAACCGCGGCCGACTTCGACGTTGCCGTCACCCGCCTTCGCGCGGAGCTCCGCCGGCAGCGGATCCTCTGGGTCGAGGGAGCTCACCTGCCGCAGGCCGTCACGCTGACGCCTCGCGCGGAGGGCGTTCGTCTCGCGCGCTGAGCGCCCTCGCCGGGCACATCCCGAGGATGGCGATCGAGACGGTGATCGTCTCGGAATCCGCCCGGATCTCGCGCGAGAAGACGAAGCTTCAGGAGCCGGCCAAGAGTAGGGGTCAAAGAGTAGGGGTCAGGCGTGCAATCGTGTATTGTTCAAGACAATACACGATTGCACGCCTGACCCCGGTGTCTATTCTGCTGTTCCCGGGCACTGGCGTGAGGTCGCCCGGGATCGTCCGGAAACGACGGACCCGGCTCGCCCCCTGTCGAAACGCGGACTGCAACTTCCGGCGCGGTTCCTCGTATTCCCGACGACGGGGGAGGCCAATGCCGGCATCGAGAGCGGTCCCATCGGTCGTAGGCGTCGCAGCGCTCCTGCTGATCACGTCCTCGGCGCCGGCGTCGAGCGCCGGTCCCGAGCCGCCGCCCGGCTCCCGCGCCACCGCGGCCACCACGCCTGCCCCTCCCCTCCAGGCGTCCGACCTCGTCGGCACCTGGTCCGGCGTGGCGTCGCACACCGGCGAGACGAGCCCGTTCGCGTTGCGGCTGGACCTGCGGGCCGACGGCAAGGTCGACGTCCACGTCAGCATCCCGGCGATCCACCTCGACGACCAGCCGCTCGGCGCGCGCCCTCTCGCGATCGAAGGGGACGTCGTGCGCCTCGGCTCGTGGGAGCTACGGGTCGACCGCGAGACGGGGACGCTGATCGGGGTCGTTCCCGAAGGCCTCGCGCCCCTGTACGCCCTGCCCCTCCGCCTCCGGCGGGGAGAGCGCTTCGCCGCGCCGCCGCGCCGTGGCCCGGGCGGAACGGAGGTCGCCCCGTTGTGGGTCACGGACGTGAAATCCCCGGTCTGGGCGGGGGTCACCTTCGCCGACGGTCTCGTCTACGCGGGCACGGACGGCGGCGTCCTCCACGCCCTCGAGGCGAGCACGGGCAGGACGCTCTGGACGTTTGCCGCCGGAGGCGCGCTGCGCTCACCCGCGACGGTGGACGGCGACACGGTCTACGTGCCCGCCGACGACGGCGTCCTCTACGCCCTCGGCGCGCGCAACGGAAAGGAGCGCTGGCGGCAGCGCGTCAATCCCTCCCCCGTCGTCCGCCTCCCGTTCGACGATCCGAAATCACGATACGACAGGTTCGGATCGGGTGTCGCGGTGTCCGGGAACAACCTCTACCTCGGCACCCACGACGGCCATGTCCTCGCCCTGGATCGATCCACCGGCCGGAGGTTGTGGAGCTTCGCCGCCGACGACAGCGTCCTGGCCGCCCCGTCGCTCGACGCGGGGCGCCTCTATTTCGGCAGCTACGGGGGCCACGTCTACGCGCTCGACGCCGGCGCCGGGACGCTGCTCTGGAAGCACGACACCCGCCGGCCCGTGGTCTCGACCCCCGCCGTGGCGAGGGGGAAGGTCCTCGTGGGCAGCCGCAGCTACGACTTCCTCGCGCTCGACGCGAAGACCGGCGTTCCGGCCTGGACCCGCTACCTCTGGTTCTCCTGGGTGGAGTCTTCCGCCACCGTTCACGGCACCGTCGCGTACGTCGGCTCGTCGGACGCCGCCCGGGTCTACGCCTTCGACGTGGACTCCGGAAGGACCGTATGGAAGACCGACGTGCACGGCTGGGCCTGGGGCGGGCCAACCGTCACCGCTGACCGCGTGTTCGTGGGAACGTCGTCCAGTCCGGGATACCTCGTGGGCCACCAGGCGGCGGCCCTCGCCCTCGAGAGGGCCACGGGCCGGGTCGTCTGGCGCGAGGTCGTGTCGCCCACCGGGACCGGCACCTACGGCTTCACCGGGCAGCCCGCGGTCGGAGCAGGGCTGGTCTTCTTCGGCGGGCTGGACGGAAAGGTCCGCGCCTACAACGGGTCGCGGGCGGACGTCAGCCCTGGTACGGGTACCGCCACTGGGTCGCCGGGACGAACGTCTCCTTGATCGTGCGCGGGCTGATCCAGCGGAGGAGGTTCAGGCTCGAGCCGGCCTTGTCGTTCGTGCCGCTCATGCGGGCTCCGCCGAACGGCTGCTGGCCGACGACGGCCCCGGTCGGCTTGTCGTTGATGTAGAAGTTGCCGGCGGCGTGCCGCAGGTGGTGGACCATGACGTGGAGGGCGTACCGGTCCTGGCTGAAGACGGCGCCGGTGAGCGCGTAGGGGCTCGTCGCGTCGACGACGTCGAGCATCTCCTCCCACTTCGCCTCGTCGTAGACGTGGATCGTCAGGATCGGCCCGAAGAGCTCGTGGCTCATCGTGTGGTACGAGGGGTCGAGCGCCTGGATGATCGTCGGCCGCACGAACCAGCCCCTAGAGGAGTCGTACGTGCCGCCCGCGACGATCTTCGCGTCCTTGCTCGCCTTCGCGGCGTCGATCGCCTCGGAGTGGTCCTTGAACGCCCCCTCGTCGATGACGGCGCCCATGAAGTTCGTGAAGTCGGCCGGGTCGCCCATCTTCATCGCCTCGACCTCGGCGACGAGCTCGTCCTTGATCTTCGCCCAGAGGTTCGAGGGGACGTAGGCGCGCGAGGCCGCGCTGCACTTCTGCCCCTGGTACTCGAAGGCGCCGCGGAGGATCGCCGTCGTGAGCGCCTTCGGGTCGGCGCTCGGGTGGGCGAAGACGAAGTCCTTGCCTCCCGTCTCGCCGACGAGGCGCGGGTAGGAGCGGTACTTCTCGAGGTTCTGCCCCACCGTCCGCCACATCCCGTTGAAGACGCCCGTCGAGCCCGTGAAGTGGATGCCGGCGAGGTCCGGGTGGTTGAGGACGACGTCGCCGATCGCGCGGCCGCTCCCCGGGATCATGTTGATGACGCCGTCCGGCATGCCGGCGTCACGGTAGAGGCGCATCAGGTGGTGCGCGCTGAAGAGCGCCGTGGAGGCCGGCTTCCAGAGGACCGTGTTCCCGCAGAGGGCCGGCGCCGCCGCGAGGTTGCTCGCGATGGCGGTGAAGTTGAACGGCGAGACGGCGAAGACGAACCCCTCGAGGGGCCGGTGCTCCATCCGATTCCACATGCCGGGGCCGCTCTCGGGCTGCTCGGTCAGGATCTCGGCGTAGTAGTGGGCGTTGAAGCGGAAGAAGTCGATCGTCTCCGCGGCGCTGTCGATCTCGGCCTGGTGGCACGTCTTGCTCTGGCCGAGCATCGTCGCGGCGTTCAGGACGTCGCGATACGGCCCCGCGAGGAGGTCGGCCGCCTTCAGGAAGATCGCGACCCGCTCCTCCCAGGGCATCCGCGACCAGAAGTCCTTCGCGCGGTCGGCGGCCGCGACGGCGAGCGCGACCTCCTCGGGGCCGGCGAGGTGGACGTCGGCCAGGACGTGGCCGTGGTCGTGCGGCATCACGGCCTTCGCGATCTTCCCCGTCCGGATCTCCTTCCCTCCGATGACGAGGGGGATCTCGACGCGCTCGGAGGCCATCTCGCCGAGCTTCGCCGACAGGCTCGCTCGCTCGGGGCTGCCGGGCGCGTAGTCCTTCACCGTCTCGTTCTTCGGGACCGGGACCTTGTAGATGCCGAGCGACATGGGGCCTCCTTGCCGGTGGCGGCGCGGTTCGGGGTCAGATCTCGAGGGTGATCCCCTGGGCGAGCTCGAGGCGGCCGGAGAAGTTGAGGGCGTTCGTCTGGCGGCGCATGTAGGCCTTCCAGGCGTCCGAGCCGCTCTCGCGCCCGCCGCCCGTCTCCTTCTCGCCGCCGAACGCGCCGCCGATCTCGGCGCCGCTCGTCCCGGTGTTCACGTTCGCGATGCCGCAGTCGCTCCCCTCGACCGAGAGGAAGAGTTCCGTCTCGCGGAAGTCGTTCGTGATGATCGCGCTCGAGAGCCCCTGCGGGACCGAGTTCTGCATCGCGATCGCTTCCTCGATCGTCCGGTACTTCATCAGGTAGACGATCGGCGCGAAGGTCTCCTCCTTCACGATCGGGAGCTCGCTCGACGCCTCGACGAGACAGGGCGTGACGTAGCAGCCGCCGGGGAGATCGAGCGGCTCGCCCCCCGCGAGGACCGTCGCCCCCTGCCCCTTCGCCGTCTCGATCGCCTTCCGCATCGTCGCGACCGCCTCGCGATCGACGAGCGGGCCCATCAGGTTCGCGCCGTCGAGCGGGTCGCCGATCGTCGTCTTCGCGTAGAGCCCCTTCATCCTGTCGACGAAGCGGTCGTAGACCGACTCGTGGAGAATGACGCGACGGGTCGAGGTGCAGCGCTGCCCGGCCGTCCCGATCGCCCCGAAGTAGACCGATCGGACGGCGACGTCGAGGTCCCCCTTCTCGCTCACGATGACGGCGTTGTTCCCGCCGAGCTCGAGGATGAGGCGCCCGAAGCGCTCCTGGACGAGCCTTCCGACGTGCCGCCCGCCTGGGACGGAGCCGGTGTAGGAGACGAGGGCGACGCGCGGGTCGGTGTTGATCAGGTCGCCGATGTCGCTCCCGCGGCCGATCGTGAGCGAGCAGATGGCCGGGTCGTACCCGAACCGCTCGAGAGCGCGCCGGGCGATCTTCGTGACGGCGATCGCCGTGAGCGGCGTCTTGCTCGACGGCTTCCAGAGGACGGTGTCGCCGGCGACGAGGGCGAGAGCGGCGTTCCAGCTCCAGACGGCGACCGGGAAGTTGAAGGCGGTGATGACGCCGACGACGCCGAGCGGATGCCACTGCTCCTGGAGGCGGTGCTGCCGCCGCTCGCTCGGCATCGTGAGGCCGTAGAGCTGGCGGGAGAGGCCGACGGCGAAGTCGCAGATGTCGATCATCTCCTGCACTTCGCCGAGCCCCTCGCGAAGGGTCTTCCCCATCTCGAGGGAGACGAGGCGCGCCAGGGGCTCCTTCTGCGCCCGCAGCTCCTCGCCGATCGCCTTGACGACCTCGCCCCGCTTCGGAGCGGGGACGGTGCGCCACGTCGCGAACGCGGCGTGCGCCTTCGCGAGGATCGCGTCGAACTCCTCCTTCGTCACGTTGACGACCGAGGCGAGGGCCGAGCCGTCCACCGGGGAGACGACCTGCTGGACCTTCCCGGTCCCGATCCACTCGCCCGCGAAACCGCCGGCGTTCTTCTCCTCGATCCCGAGCGCGTAGAGCGTTTCCTTCGTCGTCTCGACCCGCATGTGCATGACCGGTCCCTCCATGGCGAGGTTATGCGACAGAATCTCCTATTTATGAAGCTCATTATTTTCATTCTTTCCATCGATATCATTCATTCATGGCTGCACCCGCCCTCGACCTCGACCTCGCCCACCTCCGCACCTTCCACGCCGTCGTGAAGGCCGGAGGCTTCTCGGCCGCCGCCGAGCGCCTCCACCGGACCCAGAGCGCCGTCAGCCACGCCGTGAACAAGCTCGAGCGATCCGCGAAGGTCCGCCTCCTCGACAGGAGGGGCCGCCAGGTCGTCCCGACCCCCGAGGGCAAGGTCCTCCACGAGGCGTGCGAGCGGGTCTTCGCGACGCTCGAGGAGGCCGAGGAGGCGCTCCAGCGCGAGCGGAAGCGGGCGGAGGGGCGGATCCGGCTCGGCGCGACGGTGGAGTTCGGGACGAGCGTCCTGATGCGCCACATCCGCCCGTTCCTCGATGCGAACCCGGGGCTGGAGATGGACTTCCACCTCTCGCACGACCTCCTGACGCCGCTCCTGCGCGACGACGTCGACCTCGCGATCGACTGCGTCGCGCACGCGACGCCCGACCTCGAGAGAACGCCGCTCTTCCGCGAGGCCTACATGGTCGCCTGCGCGCCCGAGTACCTCGCTGCCCACCGGATCGAAGAGCCGGCGGACCTCGCCCGCTGCGCCGTCCTCTCGATCGACAAGGAGGGGGGCTGGTGGGAGCGCTTCCTCGGGACGTTCCCGAAGAGCCGCCGCCCGGCGTTCGGCCGCGTCGTCGCCATCAACCACATCCGCGGCCTCATCACCGCCGCCGTGAGCGGCCTCGGCGTCCTTCTCGCCCCGAGCTACAGCGTGAAGAGCGAGCTCGAGCGCGGCGCCCTCGTCCCCCTCTTCCCGGCGTTCCGTCCCCTCGAGGACCGCTTCGCCCTCTACCAGAAGGCCGGCAAGGCGCGCCTCGCCAAGCACCGCCTGCTGACGGAGTACCTCGAGCGGCTGACGCCGGAGGAGTTCGGGGCGTAGGGCAGGAGCGGAAGCCGAAGGAGGCGGCGGCCGCCCCGCCGGGTCACGGCGCCTTCGTCAGCTTCTCGAGCGCCTCGATCCCGTTCCGGTTCTTCGGGTCCAGCTCCACCGAGCGCCGGTAGGCGGCGATCGCCTTCTCCTTCTCTCCGGTGGCGAGGAGCGCCTCGCCGAGGCTGTCCCACGGGTTGCCGTTCTCCGGGAAGAGCTCGGTGCCGAGCGTGAAGACCTTCACGGCGTCCGCGGGGCGCTTCGCGGAAAGGAGTCGGTACCCCGCCGCGTTGAAGTGGGCCTCCTCGAAGGACCACGCGGCCGGCTCCATCGCCTTCAGCTCCCTCACGCGCGCGAGCGCCGCGTCGAGGCCCTTCTCGCGAAGGAGCTTCGCGAAGAGGCCGTCGGCCGAGGCAGGTCCGAGCGGGACGTCGGGGTCGAGGAGGTTGTGGCCGAAGTCGTTCCACATCTGCGACGCGTTCGTCAGGATCACGACGGCGCGGCGCCCCTCCAGGTCGAGCCCGAGGTAGCTCCGGAACCCGCCGGTGCCGCCCCAGTGCCACGTGATCGTCCTCGTCTTCGGCTTCGCGACCATCCACGCGAGCCCGACGCGCTGGTCGTCCTTCATCGGGACGCGGGGCGCGTGCGCCGCCCGCATGGCCGAATGGAGGCAATCGCTCTCGGCCGAGAGGTTCGCGGCCGCGAAGGAGAGCATGTCGGACGCGGTCGATCGGATCGCGCCCGCCGCGGGGAGCGGGCCGAGGTCCCACATCGGCGCGGGCGCGAACGCCTCGTCGTAGCCCTGGACCGCCTTCTGCTGGAGCGCGGGATCGAGACCGACCGACGTCTCCGTCATCCCGAGCGGGACGAGCACGCGCCCGGCGAGGAGCGTCGCGTACGTCGTGCCGGCGCCTCTCGAGCGCGTGACCGAGAAGGCCGAAGCCGACGTTCGAGTAGGACCACGACTCGCCCGGGTCGCGCGGCAGCTCGCAGGTGGCGAGGAACTCGTAGAGCCGGTCGAGGCCGTAGTCCTCGAACGGGTCCTTCGGGTCGGCCGGCCTCAGGTTCGTCGGATTCCGCGGGAGCCCCGCGGTGTGCGTCGCGAGCGTCGCCAGGGTGATCGTCCTGCCGTTCCGCTCCGGGACGCGCGTTCCCGCCGGGAGGTACTTCGCGACCGCGTCGTCGAGGGAGACCTCGCCGCGCGCGACCATGTCGGCGAGGAGCGTCGCGGTGAAGGGCTTCGTGACCGAGCCGATCTCGAAGAGGGCGTGCTCGTCGAGCGGGACGCCGTTCCCCGAGAAGCCCGCGGCGACGAACCGCCGCGTGCCGTCCGCCTCGAGGAGGCCGACGACGACGCCCACGCCCCCGCCGCGGGCGAGGCGCTCGTCGAGCCGGCGCCGGACCTCGTCGTTCCCGGGGAAGACGCCCTGGCCGAGGGCCGACGGCGCGAGGAGGAGCGCCCCCAGCAACCCCGCGACGGCCGCCCGGATCCGCGATGCGTGGCTCATGTCGACACCTCCCGGAGTCGGGATACGGACGTCGCACTCCGCCGGTTCGAGGAGACTCGGTCTCCTCACGGGCCGCGTTCAGGCCGGGCTCGCGGGACATCGCGCTCCACCGCCGAGCGGCCGTCCTCCGGCCCGGCAGGCTCGTCGACCGGCCGAGGTCGGCGCGCCGCGCCGTCAGTCGTCCTCGCCGCGGCGCCTCTCTCCCCTCCCGCCGTCCCGCCGCTCGCCGTGGATCGTGTCGTCCTCGTCTCCCGAGGGATGGCAGCGACGGCAGCGGTCGAGGTCCGTGATCCCCTCCTCGAGGTGCTTTGCCTGAAGGCGCGCGAGGGCGTGCTCGTGGCAGCCGGTGCAGGAGTACTCCTTCGGGCTGCGGCCGGGCGCGTGGCAGTCGGCGCAGCGGGGCGGGTGGTGCCGGTCGAAACGGAAGGACTTCTCGTGGTCGAAGGAGGCCGGCTTCCACCCCGAGACCCGGTGGCACGCGCCGCATTCGCCCGCCGCCGCTGCGTGGAGGTCGTCTTTCGGGCGGTCGGGGAGGTGACAGGCCGCGCACCCCGCCGCCACCTCCGCGGGCAGGAGGTCGTGGGCGAAGCGCCCGGCGCCCGCACGGCTCCCGTGCTCCGAATGGCAGCGATCGCAGCCCGTGCGCAGCGCCTCGTGGATCCGGCGCGCACGCTCCTTCGGCCGCGCGAGCAGCTCGCCTTTCGTCGTCCGGACGCCGACGTCGCCGGGCCCGTGGCAGGCCGCGCACTTCTCCGCGGGCGCGCCGCGGAAGAGCGTGTGACAGGAGAGGCAGTCGTCGCGCTGGCCGAGATGCCCGGCGGAGAGCGACCCGGGAGCGATGGCCCGGTAGGGGAAGAGGAACGCCGCCGCGGTCGCGGCCGCGAGCGTGAGGAGGAGGGAGATCCCGGTCCGCCTCACCTCACCACCTCCAGAAGAGAAGCGTGGCTACGACGTGGACGACGGCGAGGCCCGCGAAGACCATCGTGAGCGGCAGGTGGACCTTCCGCCACTGCTTCATCGTGTCGTGGAGCAGGGAGACGGCGAGGACCTCCCGCTCGACCTCGGCCGGGGAGAGCCCGGACCGGGCCAGCTCCCCTGCCCTCTCGCGGAGGCGCTCGCGCACGTCGGCGAGGAGGAAGCGTCCGGTGAGGCCGCTCGCGACGACGACGACCATCGCGACGAGCGCCAGCCACGGGACGAGCGCGTTGAAGTGGATCCCGCCGTGGACGAGGACGAGGAGCGCCCCGGCCCAGCCGAGCGTCTCGTGCAGCCGGAGGAGCCCCTTCGGCGACCCCGCGGAGAGGAGCTTCCGCTTCCGCGCGGAGTAGAGGAACGACGCGGCGATCAGGGCCGTCCCCGCGAGGCCGCCCCAGCGTCCGACCCCGGCGAGGCCAGCGCGATGGAGGACGAGGTCGGCGAGGAGAGCGCCGGCGAGCAACGCGAGGAAGAGGGCGACGGACGGGAGGAGCCGCGTGAGCGTGAAGCGGAGGGCCACGGCTCACCTCTCCGTCGCCGCGCGCTCGGCGAGCAGGTGCCGCGCGAGGTTCGCCACGGCGAGGCTCAGGAGCGCCCCGGCGGCCGAAAGGGCGAGGAGCTCGGGGTGCGGCGTCGCGAAGCCGAAGAGCTCCCGCGCTCCGGGGACGCCGAGGGCGAGGGCCAGGAAAGCGAAGGCCCCTCCCGTGACCCAGCGCTCCGGGCGGTTCGGCGCGCGAAGGGTCTCGAGAAGGGAGCGGGAGCCCGCGCGGTTGAGGAAGATGAGCCCCACGTTCCCGAGGACCATCGTCGTGAACGCGAGGGCTCGGGCGACGGGCTCCCCGTGCGCCGCGAGCGCCCAGCCGTAGAGCGCGAGGTCGACCACGAGCTCGCCGAGCCCCTGGACGAGGCCGAGGAGGAGGCCGCGGCCGCCGAAGATCGGCTCGTCGAGCGGCCGGGGAGGCCGGCGCATCACGCCCTCCTCCCCCTCCTCGGCCTCGAAGACGACGGTGCAGGCGGGATCGATGATCAGCTCGAGGAAGACGATGTGGATCGGCAGGAGCGCCAGGGGCCACCCGAGGAGCACGGGGAAGAGCGACAGCCCGGCGATCGGGACGTGGACGGCGAAGATGTAGAGCATCGCCTTCCGCAGGTTGTCGAAGATCCGGCGTCCGGTCCGCACCGCCTTCACGATCGACTCGAAGGCGTCGTCGAGGAGGACGAGCGCGGCCGCCTCGCGGGCGACGTCGGTGCCGCGCCCCCCCATCGCGATCCCGATGTGCGCCGCCTTCAGCGCAGGCGCGTCGTTCACGCCGTCCCCCGTCATGGCGACGATCTCCCCGTTCGCCTTCAGGGCCGAGACGAGGCGGAGCTTCTGCTCGGGGACCATCCGCGCGAAGACGCACGCCTCGCGGACCCGCGCGGCGAGGGCCGCGTCGTCGAGCGTGTCGAGCTCCGGGCCGGTGACGACCGTCTCCGGGTCGGCGAGGCCGATCTCCCGCGCGATGCTGCGGGCCGTCCCCGCGTAGTCGCCGGTGATCATCAGGACGCGGATCCCCGCGCGCCGGCACTCGGCGATCGCCTCCGGGACGCCGGGCCGGACCGGGTCGGAGAGAGCCAGGAGCCCCACGAAGCGGAAGCCGAAGTCGTGCTGCCCCGCGGGGAGGGCCCGCCCGCGGAACGCCGCCCTCGCGACGCCGATCACGCGGCGGCCGCGGGAGGCGAGGTCTGCGATGCGGCGCTCGAGCCGGGCCGTCTCCTCCGGCGGGAGGTGGCAGAGGTCGGCGATCGCCTCGGGCGCCCCCTTGGCCGCGATCACGAACGCGTTCCCGTCGGGGGAGCGCCAGACCCGCGACATCGCGAGGATGTCCCGGGAGAGCGGGTACTCGCGGAGGAGCTCCCAGTCGCGGTGGAGGTGCTCGGTCCCCGCGAGCGTCCTCTCCCCGAGCTCGCGCATCGCCTTCTCCATCGGGTCGAACGGGTCCGCCGGGCTCGCCAGGATCGCGAGCTCGACGAGCTCGTGGAAGTCCTCCGGGAGCGAGGCCCCCTTCGGGTCGACCGCGAGGACCTCGTCGCCGACCGCGAGCTCGGCGACGGACATCCGGTTCATCGTGAGCGTGCCCGTCTTGTCGACGCAGAGCGCCGTCGCGGCGCCGAGCGTCTCGACGGCGGGGATCCGCCGCGTGAGCACGTGGTGCCTCGAGATGCGCCAGGCGCCGAGGGCGAGGAAGACCGTGAGGACGACCGGGAACTCCTCCGGCAGCATCGCCATCCCGAGGGTGAGGCCGGCGAGGAGCCCCTCGAGGAAGTCCCCGCGGGTGACGGCGTACGCCGCGACGACCGTGACGCAGAGGCCGAGGCCGATGAGGGCGAAGAGGCGGACGAGGCGCGCCGTCTGCCGCTGCAGGGGCGTGTCTTCCGGCTCGAGCACCGCGAGGGCGCGCCCGATCCTCCCCATCTCCGTGGCCGCGCCGATCGCGACGACCTCGGCCACGCCCTGGCCCTTCACGACGAGCGTCCCCGAGAAGACGTACGGCGTGTCGTCCCCGCCCGGCGCGGCCGCGGGCGCGGCGCCCTCTGCCGGCTGCTTGCCGACCGGCACGGACTCGCCCGTGAGGAGCGACTCGTCGACCGACAGGCTCGTGGCGCCGCGGACCACGGCGTCGGCCGGCACGCGGTCTCCCTCGCTGAGGAGGAGGACGTCGCCGCGGACGACGTCGCGTCCCGCGATCCGGCGCTTCTCGCCGTTCCGCACGACGAGGGCGCGTGGGCTCGCGAGGTCGCGGAGCGCGTCGAGCGCCCGCTCCGTCTTGCGCTCCTGGACGAAGGTGATGCCGACGATCACGAAGACGAAGCCGAGGAGGAGGAAGGCCTCGCCGACGTCGCCGAGGAGGAGGTAGAGGGAGCCGCAGGCGATCAGGAGGAGGAACATCGGCTCCTTCACGACCTCGAGGGCGATACGGAACGGACCTCGCTTCTTCGAGGCCGGGAGCTCGTTCGGCCCCTCACGGGCGAGGCGCCTGGCGGCCTCTTCCTCGGTCAGGCCCGAAGGCCGGACGACGTCGACCGGGGCCGGAGGCTCCGGCGTCCGTTCCCTTGCGGATCCTTCCAGCTCTTCTCCCACGGCGATCCTCCATTCTTCAGCGGAGGTGATGCGCGCGCCGGAAACGGCGCGCCGGCCGACGGGGAGGTCTCAGCGAAGGAGCGAGGCGTGGAGGAGGAACTTCGGCGGAAGCGACGAGTCGACCGCGGCCGGCTCGTGGGGGTACCGCGTCGAGGAGGAGACGGCCGTCGTCGCGCCGGCCGTCGTCGGGAGCGTCGCCACCTGGTCCGGCGCGCCGAGCCGCGGGCCGCGATCACGGTCGCCCGGCGCCGCATGGGCGTGGGACACGACCTTCCTCCCGTGGGTGTGGCCGTGGACGAGGAGCTCGACGAGCGTCGCCGGGTGGGCCTCGCGGCTCGCGTCGAGGAGGTCGATCACGGCGCCCGCCTGGACCGCGAGCGGCAGGAGGGCCGCGGCGAGGAGCAGGGCGGATCGGACGGTGCGCGGCAACGGGAGAAGTATCGCACCCGACCCGCAGCGGATCTCGCCCGCGCCTTCGTTCCGGCGGACGATGAGATAGCATCTCGCCATCCAACCGCGAAGAGACCGGCCCGATTCCGCGGCTGCCGAACACGTCGCGCGGTGGTCAGGGAGGCCGAATGGCGCCCAGCGATATCTCGGGAAACGGCCGGGAGCCGTCGTCGATGCCGAAGCTGAGGGTGGCGAGCTTCTCCATCTCGATCGACGGGTTCGGCGCAGGGCCGGACCAGAGCCTCGAGAACCCGCTCGGGTTCGGGGGCGCCCAGCTCCACGCCTGGGCCTTCCCGACCCGGACGCTCCGGCGGAAGGTCTTCGGGCACGACGACGGCACGACGGGGCTCGACGACGACTTCGTCGCGCGCGGTTTCGAGGACGTCGGCGCCTGGATCCTCGGCCGGAACATGTTCGGCCCGGTCCGCGGACCATGGCCCGACGAAAGCTGGAGAGGATGGTGGGGCGAGGAGCCGCCTTACCACGTCCCGGTCTTCGTCCTGACGCATCACCCGCGTCCCCCGCTCGAGATGGAGGGAGGGACGACGTTCCACTTCGTGACGGGCGGCATCCACGAGGCGCTCCAGCGGGCGCGCGAGGCCGCGGGGAGCCTCGACGTCCGCCTCGGCGGCGGGCCGGCGACGATTCGGCAATACCTGAAGGAAGAGCTCGTCGACGAGCTCCACCTCGCCATCGCCCCCGTCCTCCTCGGCGCCGGGGAGCCGCTCCTCGCGGGCCTCGACCTCCGGGCGCTCGGGTACGCCTGCACCCGCCACGTCGCGTCCGAGCGCGCGACGCATGTCGTCCTGGAGCGGACGACGCGCCGCTGAGCCGCGCGTCCGCCACGGAAAGGAGACCCGCAATGCCGAGCACGATCCTTCTCCACCGCGTCCTCAAGGCCCCGCCCGACCGGGTCTACCGCGCCTTTCTCGACCCCGACGCCATGGTGAAGTGGCTCCCGCCGAACGGCTTCACGGGGAAGGTCCACGCGATGGACGCGCGCGTCGGCGGCTCCCACCGGATGTCGTTCACGAACTTCACCACCGGCTCGAGCCATTCTTTCGGCGGCACGTACCTCGAGCTCGTCCCTGGCGAGCGACTCCGCTACACCGACGCCTTCGACGACCCGAACCTCCCGGGCGGAATGGAAGTGACCGTGACCCTGAAGAGAGTCTCCTGTGGAACGGAGCTTCAGATCACGCAGGAAGGGATCCCCGACGTCATCCCGCCCGAAGCCTGCTACCTGGGCTGGCAGGAGTCGCTCGTCCTTCTCGGCAAGCTCGTCGAGGCCGAGATCCCCGACGGGGCGTGAGGGCGGTCCGATGAAGCGGTCTCGCGTCCTGCTGCTTTCGCTGGCCCTCTCTGCCGCCCTCACCGTCGAGGCCGGGCCCCCCGGCTGCTTCTCGCCCTCCCGCGAGGGGCACTGCATCGTCGTGAAGGTCGGCGGCCAGCCGACCGTCAAGCTGTCGAAAGAGACGAAGAAGATGCTGGAGCCTCTCGGCGGGCTGCGCCTCGGCGGCGGAGAGACGCGCTACGAGCTCGCGTCCCCGGTCCGCGGGGCCCTCGAGGTGCACGCCGAGTGGGTCGCGGACGCGGCCCCGTACTTCGGAGGGCCTCCCGAGGTCTCGCTGCACGTGCGTCCCCTCGAGGGCCAGAGCCTCGAGACGCGCACGGAGCTGTCGGCGGCCCCGGGCGTGCGGGTGGAAGGGAACGCCGTGGTCACCCGTTCGGACGTGGTGGAGGACAACCGCCTCCC
This sequence comes from uncultured Holophagales bacterium, assembly GCA_964636395.1. GTDB lineage: Bacteria > Acidobacteriota > Thermoanaerobaculia > UBA5066 > UBA5066 > UBA5066. Next base: position 156 of record CAZWRQ010000087.1, on the reverse strand, counting down.
GCCGGGGAAGTACCTCCTGTCGGTGAGGCTCGCGGGGCCTCGCAACTGGGATCGCCAGGTTTCGTACTTCGAGGTCGCCCGGTGAGCGCTCGGGCCCCGTCCCTCCCGACGCCCGCCCTCCGCGGAGCCCGGAGCCGGACGCGTACGGGGGCTCGC
>CAZWRQ010000086.1:0-17666 GCA_964636395.1 uncultured Holophagales bacterium | reverse complement strand
TACGTCAGCGGCGGCAGGTGCGGGTACTCGATCCGGCGCTTCGTCAGGCTCCAGGAGACACCCCCCGTCGTCGCCTCCGCGGCGATCGTCGCGACAGCGGGCGTCTCCGGGGAGCGGAGCGTGACCTCGAACGTCGCGCTCGCGCCCGGCGCGAGGGCGAACGGCTGCACGGCGGGCTCGACCCTCCACCCTGCCGGGACCGAGAGACGGACGGCGCCGTCGACCTTCGGCGGCGGCGCCTCGCCCGCCCGGCCATCCGCTCCGGTGGCGGCCGCGACGATCGACGGCGTGAGCGGGGGCGGCCCGGAACGGTCCCTCGGGAGCTCGGCGGCCCGGACCGTCACCTTCACGACGCGAGGCGAGTGGTCCGGTAGGACGAGGACCTCCCCCTCGATCTCGACGGAGACGGGAGGCTCGACGACGAACGGGCGGATCTCCTCCCCCTTCACCGGGTCGGTCCTCCGGAAGTAGACCGGCTCCTCGTAGGTCAGCGTCTCCCCCGCCATCACGACGTCGAAGGAGACGCGGAGCGAGGAACCGTCCGGACGGATCGCGTCCTTCGGCTCGGGGACCGCGTAGAGGCCTCGCGATGGGCGCGCCCGGAGCCAGTGCGGCTGCGTCGCCTCCGCGCCCAAGGGAACGGGAACGGACGAGGAGCCCGACACGGGCTCGTTCAGCTTCAGCTCGGCGCCGGAGGGGAGCCCTTCTCCGGTGCCCCACGGGACGGCGACGCGGGCGAGAGTCGCCGGGGCGCCGGCCCTCACGAGGGCCGTGACGTTCAGGCGGAACGCGCTCCCCGGCATCGCCGACGGGCTCGCCGCGATCGCCTCGAGCCAGAGGCCGGAAGCCGATCGGATCGCCGCGAGGAGCTCGCGACGCTTGACCTCGACCCACGGGTCGGCGCCGAGCCCGCGCAGCGCGGCGTGCGCCTCGAGGAGCTTCGGAAGGACCCGAGACGGCTCGCGGGCGTCGAAGAGCCGCTCGGCCTCCGCCAGCAGGCGGCCGACGCGCGCGCCACCCGGCACGCGCCCCCACGTCGTGTCGATCCCCTCGAACGGGTCGGACGTCACCGCGTCCCCCTCGAGGAGGATCAGGGCGTTCGCGAGCCGTCCGCGGCGCTCCGACGAGCCGAAGCCCTGGCTCTTGTGCTGGCTCCGGCTCTCGGCCGCGGTCTCCGTGTACGAGACGGCTCGCGGGCGTCGAAGAGCCGCTCGGCCTCCGCCAGCAGGCGGCCGACGCGCGCGCCACCCGGCACGCGCCCCCACGTCGTGTCGATCCCCTCGAACGGGTCGGACGTCACCGCGTCCCCCTCGAGGAGGATCAGGGCGTTCGCGAGCCGTCCGCGGCGCTCCGACGAGCCGAAGCCCTGGCTCTTGTGCTGGCTCCGGCTCTCGGCCGCGGTCTCCGTGTACGAGCGCCCGAGCGCGGGGCTGTATTCGCCGATCTCGAACGGGATCGACCCCTCGATCGGCTTGCCGTCCCGCCTCCAGCCGTTCCAGAAGAGGCGCCGGGGCCGCCACGCGGAGAGCCCTTCCTCGATCTGCTCCGGGAACCGCGTCGCGTCGCCCGCGGCGCGGAAGGCCTCGCGCGCCAGGATCGCGGAAGCGGTGTGGTGCCCGTGGCCCCCGTCGCCGTTCTCGGGGAAGCGCGCGAGGACGACGTCGGGGCGAAACGTGCGGATCGCGCGGACGACGTCGCGGAGGACCTCCTCGCGTCCCCAGACGCGGAACGTCTCTTCGGCCGTCTTCGAGTAGCCGAAGTCGATCGCCCGCGTGAACATCTGCTCGCCGCCGTCGATCCGTCGCGCCGCGAGAAGCTCCTGCGTCCTCACGAGGCCCAGCGCCGGGCCGAGCTCGGAGCCGATCAGGTTCTGGCCGCCGTCGCCGCGCGTGACGGAAAGGTAGGCCGTCCGCATCAGGCGCCCTTCCGCGAACGCCGCGATCATCGCCGTGTTCTCGTCGTCGGGGTGCGCCGCGACGTAGAGGACGCTCCCGAGGACGTTCAGCTTCTGGAGCTTCAGCAGGAGCTCTCCCGCGGGGGCAGGCCTCTCCGGGCCGAACGGCGCAGCGGCCGCCGCGGTGGCGGCGGCGAGGGCGGTGGCGGCGGCGAAGGCGAGAAAGGCGACGGCGAGCGGCGCGCCGAGGCGCGCGGAGCGTCTGGTCATGCGGTTCTCCGGCGCGCGATTAGACCTGCGGCACGCCCCCCTGTCTACGCGGCGAGCGCCCGCGGGGTTTCCCGGCCGGTCAGCCCCTCTTCCCCGTCAGGATGACGACGGAGCGCGGCCCCACCTCGACCCGGAGCGGGTCGGCCACGAGCGGCTCGACCCCTTCCTCGAAGACGTCCGCCGGCGGCTCGCGGTACGTGTCCGCGACGACGTGCCAGCGGCGCCCCTCGGAGGCGGGAGGGAGCTCGATCCGGTGCGCCTCGTGATGCGCGTTGGCGACGACGAAGACGTCGTCCCCCTGCGCGGGGTCCTTCAGCTGCATCCCGAGACAGGTCGAACCCGGGGACCAGTCGGGGCGGAACGGGAGGTGTCCGTGCCACGTGACGGGGGCCGAGCCGGGGCCTTCCGGAACGAAGCTCCGGCGCCGGAGAAGCGCGTTCCCCTTCCGGAAGCGGATCAGCGTCCTCACGAACCTCACGAGGTCCGCGTTCTCCTCGACGAGGCGCCAGTCGAGCCAGGAGATCTCGTTGTCCTGGCAGTAGGCGTTGTTGTTGCCGCCCTGCGTCCGGCCGGCCTCGTCCCCCGCGAGAATCATCGGGACCCCCTGCGAGACGAAGAGGAGCGCGAACGCGTTCCGCGCCATCCGACGGCGAAGCCGCTCCACCTCCTGCGGCCCGCCGGGACCCTCGTGGCCGCAGTTCCAGGAGTTGCCGTCGTCGCCGCCGTCGCGGTTCCCTTCGCCGTTCGCCTCGTTGTACTTGTGCGAGTAGCGGAAGAGGTCGGCCAGCGGGAAACCGTCGTGGCTCGTGACGAAGTTGATCGAATGGTGCGGGGCCCGCCCGCCCCCCTGGTAGAGGTCCGCGCTCCCCGACAGCCGCGTCGCCAGCAGCGGCACCATCCCGCCGTCTCCGCGGAGGAACCGGCGGAGGTCGTCGCGGTAGCGGCCGTTCCATTCGGCCCAGCGTCCCCAGTTCGGGAAGTGCCCGACCTGGTAGAGGCCGGCCGCGTCCCACGCTTCCGCGATCAGCTTCGTGTTCGCGAGGACGGGGTCGGCCGCGATCCGCTCGAGCAGCGGCGGGTTCGTCAGGACCGAGCCGTCTCGTCCCCGCCCGAGGATCGAGGCGAGGTCGAAGCGGAAGCCGTCAACGTGCATCTCCGTCACCCACCAGGCGAGCGAGTCGAGGATCAGGTCCCTCACGACCGGGTGGTTGCAGTTGAACGTGTTCCCGGTCCCGGAGAAGTTCGCGTAGCGCCCCTCTCCGTCCAGGATGTAATAGGTCGAGTTGTCGAGGCCGCGGAACGACCAGGTCGGCCCTCGCTCGTCCCCCTCGCCGGTGTGGTTGAAGACCATGTCGAGGATCACCTCGATCCCCGCCTCGTGGAGCGCCTTCACCATCTCCCGGAACTCGTCGACCGCGGCGCCCGGACCAGCGCTCGCGGCATAGGCGGAGCGGGGCGCGAAGAAGGAGATCGGGTGGTAGCCCCAGAGGTTCTTCAGCCGCTCGCCGGTCGCGGGGTTCCGACGGTCGTTGTCGTTCTCCTCGAACTCCGTCACCGGCATCAGCTCGACGGCCGTGACCCCGAGGTCGACGAGGTACGGGACCTTCTCCACGAGGCCGCGGAACGTGCCGGGATGCGCGACGGCGGAGGAGGAGTGTCGCGTGAAGCTCCTCACGTGGAGCTCGTAGATCACCGAGTCGGCCAGGTGCCGGTCGATCGGCTGGTCGAAACCCCAGTCGAACTCGCGGCTCAGGATGACGCCGCGGCGCGCTCGGACGGAGTCCCAGCCCGTCTCCTCGCCGGGCCGCGGCGGCTCGCCCCAGGCCTCGGCTCCGGCGATGGCGCGGGCGTACGGGTCGAGGAGGAGGTCGGGGCCGTAGCGGTGCCACGGCGCGCCGGGGGCGGTCGTCCGTTCCGCGCGCCACGCCCAGCAGACCGACGGGTCGAGCCCACGGAGGAACGCGTGCCACACGTCGCCCGTCCGGTTGTAGCGCGGATCGAGAGGGAGCTCGGCCGTCGGCGTCGCGTCCCCGGGAGCGAAGAGGACGAGCGTGACCGAAGTGGCGTGACGGGCGAAGACCGAGAAGTTCACCCCGCGCCACGACGGAGTCGCACCGAAGGGGATCGGGTGTCCCCGGAGGACGGCGAAGTCGGCGGAGATGTAGTCGAGGAGCCCCGAGGGGCTGGACGCGCTCATGGAATTCGTAGGCCTTCCGGCGATCCGAGCATACCCACCTCCCGGGGTGCCGTAGACTCCTTTCACCCACGGGGACGCGGCCCGGTCCCTCGGTCGGGAACCGCCCCGCAGGAGGACAGATGACGCACAAGACCCTCACCGCCACCCTCGTCCTGGCGGCGCTCGTCTCCTTCCCGGTCGCCGCGACCGAGAAGAAGTCCGAGGCCCCCAGGCCCGCCCCGGCCGCCGAGGCCGCCATGAAGATCCACGTCGACCCGGCCACCGGCCAGGTCGTCGCGCCGAAGGCCGACCCGCAGGCCGCCGGCCCGCGGACGACGGCCGCGGCCGTCGAGTCGTTCCCGCCGACCCGCGTCGAGAAGGTGACGACGAAGGCGGGCGGGAAGAAGGTCGCCCTCCACGGCCGCTTCATGATGGAGATGACCGCGAAGGTCGGTCCCGATGGGAAGGTCTCTCACGGTTGCGAAGCCGTCGAAGAGACCGGCGCGAAGGCCGCGCCCGCGAAGGAGCACCGCCATGACCGGTAGGGCGCTCCTCGGCGGGACGCTCGCCGCCGCCCTCGCGCTCGCGGCTCCCGCCGCGGCGACCACCATCACGATCATCAACGTCGACTCACCGGGAGTCGGGTTCAACGACCCGGCCCCGCGGACCCCGGTCGGCGGCAACAACGGGACGACGCTCGGCGAGCAGCGCCTGAACGTCTTCCGCTACGCCGCCGACTTCTGGGCCGCGCAGCTCGACTCCCCCGTCGAGATCACCGTCGAGGCGAAATTCGAGGCGAAGGCGTGCGACGCCAGCACGGCGACCCTCGGGTCGGCGGGCACGCGCTACATCTTCTCCGACTTCAAGGGGGCTCCCCGCGCGGGCACCTGGTACTCGAGCGCCCTCGCGAACAAGCTCGCGGGCGAGGACCTCGAGCCCGCTGAGGCCGACATCGCGGCGAGCTTCACGACTGCCCTCGACGACGGCAGCTGCCTTTTCCCGAAGAAGTGGTACTACGGCCTCGACGCGCAGCCGACGGGCAGCACCACCGACTTCGCGACCGTCGTCATCCACGAGCTCGGGCACGGCCTCGGCTTCCAGACGTTCGTCAGCCGGACGACCGGCAAGAAGTTCTCCGGCGACGACAACCCCGGCCTCGATGACGCCTACATGGTCCACCTCTACGACGGGTCGACCGGCAAGACATGGGACCAGATGACGGACGACGAGCGCCTCGCCTCCGGGACGAACACGGGGAACCTCCTTTGGAACGGCTCGAACGTCGTCGCCGTCGCGTCGGGCGTCCTGATCCAGGGGATCGGCGCGGGGGGCCGTCCGCTCATGTACGCCCCGAACCCGTCCCAGGCCGGCTCTTCGGTCTCCCACTGGGACACGACGCTCACGCCGAACGAGATGATGGAGCCGTTCGCGACCCAGGCGATGCACCGGCTCGACATCACCGACGAGCTGATGATGGACCTCGGCTGGGGTCTCGCATCCGGAAGCACCGAGTACCACTGGATCCTCCCCTCCTCCGCGAAGGCTCCCGGCAAGGGAGGCGCCTACTACACGACGGCCCTCTCGATCGGGAACCGCGGCGCCGCGGAGGCGCGCTACCGGATGAAATTCCTCGGGCACGACGCCGATGGCACCGGTGGCGCCGAGTCGTCCGAGTTCGTCCTCGGGTCGAACCAGGCGGTCACCTACGAGGACGTTCTCGGCTCCGTCTTCGGTCTCGCGAACGGCAACTACGGCGCGATTCGCGTCACGGCGAACGTGCCGTCGCTGAACGTCCTCGGGCAGACGGCCACACCCGTCCTGACGGACTGGAAGAGCTGTGTCGCCTCCGGCTTCTTCGGGCAGTCGGTCCCGGCCGTCCCGGCCTCCGGCCTCATCACCGCCGGCACGACGCGGTCGATCGTCGGAGTCCGCGACGACGCCGCCTTCCGGACGAACCTGATCCTCGCGAACGCCGGCACGTCGATCGTGACGGTCGACCTGACCCTTCTCTCGGCCTCCGGCGCGATCCTCGGGACTCGCAGCATCTCGCTGCACCCGCTCGGAATGACCCAGATCGGCCCGCTCGTCGGAGGGATGGGCGTCAGCGGCGCCGTCCGCGACGCGCAGCTCCTCCTGACGACCTCCACGACCGGCGGCGCCTTCGCCGCCTACGCGAGCGTCATCGACAACGTCACGAACGACCCGAGGACGCTCCTCCCCAACTGACGCGCCCTCCTCGCCGGCGCGCTCCGCGCGGTTTCGAGCCCCGGTCCGCTTCCGCGGACCGGGGCTCTTCCGCTTTCGGCCGGCCGCGACTCAACGCGGCGCCGGCAGCTCGAAGAGCTCGATCGAGTCCCCCGCGCGGGCGACCACGCGCGCGCCGCGCTCTTTCAGCTCCGCGAGGACGCGCGCCGCCCGGGGCCGCCCGTCGGCGAACGGGACCGTCTCCGGCCCGACGAGGAGGAGCTGGCGGGAGACGGCGACGTACCGCGGGAGCGGCGCGTCGGCGACGAGCAGGTCGACGCAGCCCGGGACGCGGAACGACGGCAGGTCGCCGCCGAAGTAGGCGACGCCGAGTTCGCTCGGCGCGATCCCGCGCGAGGCGGAGAGCGCGGCGAGCCGCGGCAGGTCCTGGCCCCAGTCGAGGTTCGAGTCCGCGAGCGGCGGCTCCGGGAAGAGGCGGGCCGTGATCGAGTGCCGCCCGACCGAGCGGCCGATCGCGAGCGGGGAGAGGACGAGGAGGAGGACGACGGCGTATCCGGCGGGCGAGCGTCGGCGCAGCGGCTCCCCGAGCGCCGCGGCAGCCCCGGCCGAGAGGAGGACGATCACGGGGGCGAGGTGCCTCACGCCGATCTTCGGTCCGGCGAGGGAGGCCGCGAGGAAGACGCCGCCCGAAAACAGGAGGAGCTTCGCGCGCAAGGGGGCTCGGATGGCCGATGCGAGGAGCCCCGCGATGACGACGAGGAGCCACGGGAGCGGCGACTTCACGAGGAGCGCCACGAGGTGGTACGCGGGGCCGGGGTCGGAGGAGACGTCGCCGAGGAAATACGAGAGCCGTCCGGCCCCGGTCTGCCGGAGGACGAAGAGGGTCGAGAGGGCGTACCGCCCCAGCCCCTCGTCGAGCCCCGCGATCCGGGTGACGAGGTCGGCGTCCGCCGCCGGGAGCTGGTAGATCCGGAGGAGCGTCGGGAGGACCGCCGCCTCGGTCGCCGCGAAGCGGCCGAGGATCAGCGAGAGGATGGCCATCGTGAGGACGGGGAGGCCGAGCGCCACGAGGACGAACCGGCGCGTCACCGTCCGGTCGCGCGACATGCGGAGCGCCGGCACGACGAGGAGCGGCAGGAGCGGAAGGAGGACGAGCGCCGTCTGCTTCGTCGCGATCGCCGCCGCGGCCGCGGCCGCCGTCCCGAGGAGCCGGAGCGCGGTCGGCTTCTCGTAGAGCGCGATCGCGCCCCACACCGCCGCGACGACGAGCGCCGCGGCCGGGACGTCGGCCGTGACGAGGTGCCCGTGCGGGAGAAGCGCCGTCTGCCCCGCGAGGAGCGCGGAGGCGAGGAGGCCCGCCTCCCCGCCTCCCGCCGCGCGCGAGGCGAAGAGGAGGAGGAGGACGAGGAACGCGACGGTGACGAGGCGCGCGGCGAAAAGGACTTTCAGGGGGTCCGCGGCGCCGAAGAGCTGCGCGCGCGCGGAGAGGAAGAGCGTCCGGAACGAGAGCGGGGGCGAAGAGACCGCGCCGTTGTGAAGGGCCGCCCGCCCCTGGAGCTCCTTGGCGAGCGGAGGGAGCTCGACGTTCACCGCCCAGCTGCCGTGCCGCGCCTGGAGGACCCCGGCGGCGACGTGGATCGGCTCGTCGGCCGTGACGCCGTCGCGGTGCGCGTCGAGGACGGCGAGGACGGCGGTGAGGAGGAGAAGACCGGGAAGGCCGAAGAGGACGAGGCGGGAGGGGCGGGTCACGCCCCTATTGTGCGTCCGGCGGGGCCCCCGGCTCGCGCGACGGAGCCGGCCCGACGAGCCAGAGGGCCGCCGCTCTCGCCACGACCTCCCCCTGCGCGTCGCGGATCTCCGCCGCCACCTCCACCTCGCGGCGCTCGCTCGTCTTCGGCGGGTCGATCGCGCATTCCGAGATGAGCGTGCCGCGCGCCTTCTTCACGTACTCGATCGTCAGCCTCACGAGGATCGCGCGGGCGTCGTCGGGAAGGGCGGTGTTGAGCGCCAGGCCGGTCGAGAGCTCGGCGAGGTTCATCAGCGCGACCGCGTGGATCGAGTCGAGGTGGTTCCTCACGCGGCGCCGGTCGGCGAGCTCCACCCGGGCGCGTCCCGGCGCCAGGTCGCGGACGACCGCGCCGATCGAGCCGGAGTAGGGGACCATCCGGCCGAGCGCCCAGCTGAAGAGCCTCTCTCCCGCCGGGATCCTCCGGCATCGCTCCCACGCGTCCCGGATCGCCTTCCCCGGCGAGCCCGCCCCTTTCGCCATCCCGCCTCCTCCGCGCGCCGGCGCGCGGAGGAGGCGGGATGGCGAAAGGGGCGGGCTCGCCGGGGAAGGCGATCCGGGACGCGTGGGAGCGATGCCGGAGGATCCCGGCGGGAGAGAGGCTCTTCAGCTGGGCGCTCGGCCGGATGGTCCCCTACTCCGGCTCGATCGGCGCGGTCGTCCGCGACCTGGCGCCGGGACGCGCCCGGGTGGAGCTCGCCGACCGGCGCCGCGTGAGGAACCACCTCGACTCGATCCACGCGGTCGCGCTGATGAACCTCGCCGAGCTCTCGACCGGCCTGGCGCTCAACACCGCCCTTCCCGACGACGCCCGCGCGATCCTCGTGAGGCTGACGATCGAGTACGTGAAGAAGGCGCGCGGCACGCTCATCTCGGAATGCGCGATCGACCCGCCGAAGACGAGCGAGCGCCGCGAGGTGGAGGTGGCGGCGGAGATCCGCGACGCGCAGGGGGAGGTCGTGGCGAGAGCGGCGGCCCTCTGGCTCGTCGGGCCGGCTCCGTCGCGCGAGCCGGGGGCCCCGCCGGACGCACAATAGGGGCGTGACCCGCCCCTCCCGCCTCGTCCTCTTCGGCCTTCCCGGTCTTCTCCTCCTCACCGCCGTCCTCGCCGTCCTCGACGCGCACCGCGACGGCGTCACGGCCGACGAGCCGATCCACGTCGCCGCCGGGGTCCTCCAGGCGCGGCACGGCAGCTGGGCGGTGAACGTCGAGCTCCCTCCGCTCGCCAAGGAGCTCCAGGGGCGGGCGGCCCTTCACAACGGCGCGGTCTCTTCGCCCCCGCTCTCGTTCCGGACGCTCTTCCTCTCCGCGCGCGCGCAGCTCTTCGGCGCCGCGGACCCCCTGAAAGTCCTTTTCGCCGCGCGCCTCGTCACCGTCGCGTTCCTCGTCCTCCTCCTCCTCTTCGCCTCGCGCGCGGCGGGAGGCGGGGAGGCGGGCCTCCTCGCCTCCGCGCTCCTCGCGGGGCAGACGGCGCTTCTCCCGCACGGGCACCTCGTCACGGCCGACGTCCCGGCCGCGGCGCTCGTCGTCGCGGCGGTGTGGGGCGCGATCGCGCTCTACGAGAAGCCGACCGCGCTCCGGCTCCTCGGGACGGCGGCCGCGGCCGCGGCGGCGATCGCGACGAAGCAGACGGCGCTCGTCCTCCTTCCGCTCCTGCCGCTCCTCGTCGTGCCGGCGCTCCGCATGTCGCGCGACCGGACGGTGACGCGCCGGTTCGTCCTCGTGGCGCTCGGCCTCCCCGTCCTCACGATGGCCATCCTCTCGCTGATCCTCGGCCGCTTCGCGGCGACCGAGGCGGCGGTCCTCCCGACGCTCCTCCGGATCTACCAGCTCCCGGCGGCGGACGCCGACCTCGTCACCCGGATCGCGGGGCTCGACGAGGGGCTGGGGCGGTACGCCCTCTCGACCCTCTTCGTCCTCCGGCAGACCGGGGCCGGACGGCTCTCGTATTTCCTCGGCGACGTCTCCTCCGACCCCGGCCCCGCGTACCACCTCGTGGCGCTCCTCGTGAAGTCGCCGCTCCCGTGGCTCCTCGTCGTCATCGCGGGGCTCCTCGCATCGGCCATCCGAGCCCCCTTGCGCGCGAAGCTCCTCCTGTTTTCGGGCGGCGTCTTCCTCGCGGCCTCCCTCGCCGGACCGAAGATCGGCGTGAGGCACCTCGCCCCCGTGATCGTCCTCCTCTCGGCCGGGGCTGCCGCGGCGCTCGGGGAGCCGCTGCGCCGACGCTCGCCCGCCGGATACGCCGTCGTCCTCCTCCTCGTCCTCTCCCCGCTCGCGATCGGCCGCTCGGTCGGGCGGCACTCGATCACGGCCCGCCTCTTCCCGGAGCCGCCGCTCGCGGACTCGAACCTCGACTGGGGCCAGGACCTGCCGCGGCTCGCCGCGCTCTCCGCCTCGCGCGGGATCGCGCCGAGCGAACTCGGCGTCGCCTACTTCGGCGGCGACCTGCCGTCGTTCCGCGTCCCGGGCTGCGTCGACCTGCTCGTCGCCGACGCGCCGCTCCCGCGGTACGTCGCCGTCTCCCGCCAGCTCCTCCTCGTCGGGCCGGAGACGGTCCCGTTCGCCGACGGGCGGCCCCGGGCGGCGCGCGTCCTCGCGGAGCTGAAAGAGCGCGGCGCGCGCGTGGTCGCCCGCGCGGGGGACTCGATCGAGCTCTTCGAGCTGCCGGCGCCGCGTTGAGTCGCGGCCGGCCGAAAGCGGAAGAGCCCCGGTCCGCGGAAGCGGACCGGGGCTCGAAACCGCGCGGAGCGCGCCGGCGAGGAGGGCGCGTCAGTTGGGGAGGAGCGTCCTCGGGTCGTTCGTGACGTTGTCGATGACGCTCGCGTAGGCGGCGAAGGCGCCGCCGGTCGTGGAGGTCGTCAGGAGGAGCTGCGCGTCGCGGACGGCGCCGCTGACGCCCATCCCTCCGACGAGCGGGCCGATCTGGGTCATTCCGAGCGGGTGCAGCGAGATGCTGCGAGTCCCGAGGATCGCGCCGGAGGCCGAGAGAAGGGTCAGGTCGACCGTCACGATCGACGTGCCGGCGTTCGCGAGGATCAGGTTCGTCCGGAAGGCGGCGTCGTCGCGGACTCCGACGATCGACCGCGTCGTGCCGGCGGTGATGAGGCCGGAGGCCGGGACGGCCGGGACCGACTGCCCGAAGAAGCCGGAGGCGACACAGCTCTTCCAGTCCGTCAGGACGGGTGTGGCCGTCTGCCCGAGGACGTTCAGCGACGGCACGTTCGCCGTGACGCGAATCGCGCCGTAGTTGCCGTTCGCGAGACCGAAGACGGAGCCGAGAACGTCCTCGTAGGTGACCGCCTGGTTCGACCCGAGGACGAACTCGGACGACTCGGCGCCACCGGTGCCATCGGCGTCGTGCCCGAGGAATTTCATCCGGTAGCGCGCCTCCGCGGCGCCGCGGTTCCCGATCGAGAGGGCCGTCGTGTAGTAGGCGCCTCCCTTGCCGGGAGCCTTCGCGGAGGAGGGGAGGATCCAGTGGTACTCGGTGCTTCCGGATGCGAGACCCCAGCCGAGGTCCATCATCAGCTCGTCGGTGATGTCGAGCCGGTGCATCGCCTGGGTCGCGAACGGCTCCATCATCTCGTTCGGCGTGAGCGTCGTGTCCCAGTGGGAGACCGAAGAGCCGGCCTGGGACGGGTTCGGGGCGTACATGAGCGGACGGCCCCCCGCGCCGATCCCCTGGATCAGGACGCCCGACGCGACGGCGACGACGTTCGAGCCGTTCCAAAGGAGGTTCCCCGTGTTCGTCCCGGAGGCGAGGCGCTCGTCGTCCGTCATCTGGTCCCATGTCTTGCCGGTCGACCCGTCGTAGAGGTGGACCATGTAGGCGTCATCGAGGCCGGGGTTGTCGTCGCCGGAGAACTTCTTGCCGGTCGTCCGGCTGACGAACGTCTGGAAGCCGAGGCCGTGCCCGAGCTCGTGGATGACGACGGTCGCGAAGTCGGTGGTGCTGCCCGTCGGCTGCGCGTCGAGGCCGTAGTACCACTTCTTCGGGAAAAGGCAGCTGCCGTCGTCGAGGGCAGTCGTGAAGCTCGCCGCGATGTCGGCCTCAGCGGGCTCGAGGTCCTCGCCCGCGAGCTTGTTCGCGAGGGCGCTCGAGTACCAGGTGCCCGCGCGGGGAGCCCCCTTGAAGTCGGAGAAGATGTAGCGCGTGCCCGCCGACCCGAGGGTCGCCGTGCTGGCGTCGCACGCCTTCGCCTCGAATTTCGCCTCGACGGTGATCTCGACGGGGGAGTCGAGCTGCGCGGCCCAGAAGTCGGCGGCGTAGCGGAAGACGTTCAGGCGCTGCTCGCCGAGCGTCGTCCCGTTGTTGCCGCCGACCGGGGTCCGCGGGGCCGGGTCGTTGAACCCGACTCCCGGTGAGTCGACGTTGATGATCGTGATGGTGGTCGCCGCGGCGGGAGCCGCGAGCGCGAGGGCGGCGGCGAGCGTCCCGCCGAGGAGCGCCCTACCGGTCATGGCGGTGCTCCTTCGCGGGCGCGGCCTTCGCGCCGGTCTCTTCGACGGCTTCGCAACCGTGAGAGACCTTCCCATCGGGACCGACCTTCGCGGTCATCTCCATCATGAAGCGGCCGTGGAGGGCGACCTTCTTCCCGCCCGCCTTCGTCGTCACCTTCTCGACGCGGGTCGGCGGGAACGACTCGACGGCCGCGGCCGTCGTCCGCGGGCCGGCGGCCTGCGGGTCGGCCTTCGGCGCGACGACCTGGCCGGTGGCCGGGTCGACGTGGATCTTCATGGCGGCCTCGGCGGCCGGGGCGGGCCTGGGGGCCTCGGACTTCTTCTCGGTCGCGGCGACCGGGAAGGAGACGAGCGCCGCCAGGACGAGGGTGGCGGTGAGGGTCTTGTGCGTCATCTGTCCTCCTGCGGGGCGGTTCCCGACCGAGGGACCGGGCCGCGTCCCCGTGGGTGAAAGGAGTCTACGGCACCCCGGGAGGTGGGTATGCTCGGATCGCCGGAAGGCCTACGAATTCCATGAGCGCGTCCAGCCCCTCGGGGCTCCTCGACTACATCTCCGCCGACTTCGCCGTCCTCCGGGGACACCCGATCCCCTTCGGTGCGACTCCGTCGTGGCGCGGGGTGAACTTCTCGGTCTTCGCCCGTCACGCCACTTCGGTCACGCTCGTCCTCTTCGCTCCCGGGGACGCGACGCCGACGGCCGAGCTCCCTCTCGATCCGCGCTACAACCGGACGGGCGACGTGTGGCACGCGTTCCTCCGTGGGCTCGACCCGTCGGTCTGCTGGGCGTGGCGCGCGGAACGGACGACCGCCCCCGGCGCGCCGTGGCACCGCTACGGCCCCGACCTCCTCCTCGACCCGTACGCCCGCGCCATCGCCGGAGCCGAGGCCTGGGGCGAGCCGCCGCGGCCCGGCGAGGAGACGGGCTGGGACTCCGTCCGAGCGCGCCGCGGCGTCATCCTGAGCCGCGAGTTCGACTGGGGTTTCGACCAGCCGATCGACCGGCACCTGGCCGACTCGGTGATCTACGAGCTCCACGTGAGGAGCTTCACGCGACACTCCTCCTCCGCCGTCGCGCATCCCGGCACGTTCCGCGGCCTCGTGGAGAAGGTCCCGTACCTCGTCGACCTCGGGGTCACGGCCGTCGAGCTGATGCCGGTGACGGAGTTCGAGGAGAACGACAACGACCGTCGGAACCCCGCGACCGGCGAGCGGCTGAAGAACCTCTGGGGCTACCACCCGATCTCCTTCTTCGCGCCCCGCTCCGCCTATGCCGCGAGCGCTGGTCCGGGCGCCGCGGTCGACGAGTTCCGGGAGATGGTGAAGGCGCTCCACGAGGCGGGGATCGAGGTGATCCTCGACATGGTCTTCAACCACACCGGCGAGGGGGACGAGCGAGGGCCGACCTGGTCGTTCCGCGGCCTCGACAACTCGACCTATTACATCCTGGACGGAGAGGGGCGCTACGCGAACTTCTCCGGGACCGGGAACACGTTCAACTGCAACCACCCGGTCGTGAGGGACCTGATCCTCGACTCGCTCGCCTGGTGGGTGACGGAGATGCACGTTGACGGCTTCCGCTTCGACCTCGCCTCGATCCTCGGGCGGGGACGAGACGGCTCGGTCCTGACGAACCCGCCGCTGCTCGAGCGGATCGCGGCCGACCCCGTCCTCGCGAACACGAAGCTGATCGCGGAAGCGTGGGACGCGGCCGGCCTCTACCAGGTCGGGCACTTCCCGAACTGGGGACGCTGGGCCGAATGGAACGGCCGCTACCGCGACGACCTCCGCCGGTTCCTCCGCGGAGACGGCGGGATGGTGCCGCTGCTGGCGACGCGGCTGTCGGGGAGCGCGGACCTCTACCAGGGGGGCGGGCGGGCCCCGCACCATTCGATCAACTTCGTCACGAGCCACGACGGTTTCCCGCTGGCCGACCTCTTCCGCTACTCGCACAAGTACAACGAGGCGAACGGCGAAGGGAACCGCGACGGCGGCGACGACGGCAACTCCTGGAACTGCGGCCACGAGGGTCCCGGCGGGCCGCAGGAGGTGGAGCGGCTTCGCCGTCGGATGGCGCGGAACGCGTTCGCGCTCCTCTTCGTCTCGCAGGGGGTCCCGATGATTCTCGCGGGGGACGAGGCCGGCCGGACGCAGGGCGGCAACAACAACGCCTACTGCCAGGACAACGAGATCTCCTGGCTCGACTGGCGCCTCGTCGAGGAGAACGCGGACCTCGTGAGGTTCGTGAGGACGCTGATCCGCTTCCGGAAGGGGAACGCGCTTCTCCGGCGCCGGAGCTTCGTTCCGGAAGGCCCCGGCTCGGCCCCCGTCACGTGGCACGGACACCTCCCGTTCCGCCCCGACTGGTCCCCGGGTTCGACCTGTCTCGGGATGCAGCTGAAGGACCCCGCGCAGGGGGACGACGTCTTCGTCGTCGCCAACGCGCATCACGAGGCGCACCGGATCGAGCTCCCTCCCGCCTCCGAGGGGCGCCGCTGGCACGTCGTCGCGGACACGTACCGCGAGCCGCCGGCGGACGTCTTCGAGGAAGGGGTCGAGCCGCTCGTGGCCGACCCGCTCCGGGTCGAGGTGGGGCCGCGCTCCGTCGTCATCCTGACGGGGAAGAGGGGCTGACCGGCCGGGAAACCCCGCGGGCGCTCGCCGCGTAGACAGGGGGGCGTGCCGCAGGTCTAATCGCGCGCCGGAGAACCGCATGACCAGACGCTCCGCGCGCCTCGGCGCGCCGCTCGCCGTCGCCTTTCTCGCCTTCGCCGCCGCCACCGCCCTCGCCGCCGCCACCGCGGCGGCCGCTGCGCCGTTCGGCCCGGAGAGGCCTGCCCCCGCGGGAGAGCTCCTGCTGAAGCTCCAGAAGCTGAACGTCCTCGGGAGCGTCCTCTACGTCGCGGCGCACCCCGACGACGAGAACACGGCGATGATCGCGGCGTTCGCGGAAGGGCGCCTGATGCGGACGGCCTACCTTTCCGTCACGCGCGGCGACGGCGGCCAGAACCTGATCGGCTCCGAGCTCGGCCCGGCGCTGGGCCTCGTGAGGACGCAGGAGCTTCTCGCGGCGCGACGGATCGACGGCGGCGAGCAGATGTTCACGCGGGCGATCGACTTCGGCTACTCGAAGACGGCCGAAGAGACGTTCCGCGTCTGGGGACGCGAGGAGGTCCTCCGCGACGTCGTCCGCGCGATCCGCACGTTTCGCCCCGACGTCGTCCTCGCGCGCTTCCCCGAGAACGGCGACGGGGGCCACGGGCACCACACCGCTTCCGCGATCCTGGCGCGCGAGGCCTTCCGCGCCGCGGGCGACGCGACGCGGTTCCCGGAGCAGATCGAGGAAGGGCTCTCCGCGTGGCGGCCCCGGCGCCTCTTCTGGAACGGCTGGAGGCGGGACGGCAAGCCGATCGAGGGGTCGATCCCGTTCGAGATCGGCGAATACAGCCCCGCGCTCGGGCGCTCGTACACGGAGACCGCGGCCGAGAGCCGGAGCCAGCACAAGAGCCAGGGCTTCGGCTCGTCGGAGCGCCGCGGACGGCTCGCGAACGCCCTGATCCTCCTCGAGGGGGACGCGGTGACGTCCGACCCGTTCGAGGGGATCGACACGACGTGGGGGCGCGTGCCGGGTGGCGCGCGCGTCGGCCGCCTGCTGGCGGAGGCCGAGCGGCTCTTCGACGCCCGCGAGCCGTCTCGTACACGGAGACCGCGGCCGAGAGCCGGAGCCAGCACAAGAGCCAGGGCTTCGGCTCGTCGGAGCGCCGCGGACGGCTCGCGAACGCCCTGATCCTCCTCGAGGGGGACGCGGTGACGTCCGACCCGTTCGAGGGGATCGACACGACGTGGGGGCGCGTGCCGGGTGGCGCGCGCGTCGGCCGCCTGCTGGCGGAGGCCGAGCGGCTCTTCGACGCCCGCGAGCCGTCTCGGGTCCTTCCGAAGCTCCTCGAGGCGCACGCCGCGCTGCGCGGGCTCGGCGCCGACCCGTGGGTCGAGGTCAAGCGTCGCGAGCTCCTCGCGGCGATCCGATCGGCTTCCGGCCTCTGGCTCGAGGCGATCGCGGCGAGCCCGTCGGCGATGCCGGGGAGCGCGTTCCGCCTGAACGTCACGGCCCTCGTGAGGGCCGGCGCCCCGGCGACTCTCGCCCGCGTCGCCGTCCCGTGGGGCACCGGAGAAGGGCTCCCCTCCGGCGCCGAGCTGAAGCTGAACGAGCCCGTGTCGGGCTCCTCGTCCGTTCCCGTTCCCTTGGGCGCGGAGGCGACGCAGCCGCACTGGCTCCGGGCGCGCCCATCGCGAGGCCTCTACGCGGTCCCCGAGCCGAAGGACGCGATCCGTCCGGACGGTTCCTCGCTCCGCGTCTCCTTCGACGTCGTGATGGCGGGGGAGACGCTGACCTACGAGGAGCCGGTCTACTTCCGGAGGACCGACCCGGTGAAGGGGGAGGAGATCCGCCCGTTCGTCGTCGAGCCTCCCGTCTCCGTCGAGATCGAGGGGGAGGTCCTCGTCCTACCGGACCACTCGCCTCGCGTCGTGAAGGTGACGGTCCGGGCCGCCGAGCTCCCGAGGGACCGTTCCGGGCCGCCCCCGCTCACGCCGTCGATCGTCGCGGCCGCCACCGGAGCGGATGGCCGGGCGGGCGAGGCGCCGCCGCCGAAGGTCGACGGCGCCGTCCGTCTCTCGGTCCCGGCAGGGTGGAGGGTCGAGCCCGCCGTGCAGCCGTTCGCCCTCGCGCCGGGCGCGAGCGCGACGTTCGAGGTCACGCTCCGCTCCCCGGAGACGCCCGCTGTCGCGACGATCGCCGCGGAGGCGACGACGGGGGGTGTCTCCTGGAGCCTGACGAAGCGCCGGATCGAGTACCCGCACCTGCCGCCGCTGACGTA
>CAZWRQ010000085.1:0-17674 GCA_964636395.1 uncultured Holophagales bacterium | reverse complement strand
CTTCGCCGACGGCGGCGCCGTGCTCGGCCCAGGCCGCGTGTAGCGGCGCGCAGGCGGGATGCGCAAGGCTGTCGCGGCCGGTCGCGTCCGAGAGGAAGAGGATGCCGCCGGGGAGGGCGGAGCCCGGAGCTTCCTCGAGAACGCCCTCACCGGAGGTGCCGAACCGTCCGATCGCGACGCCGAAGGCGAAGGAGACGTGCTGGGCGGGCGAGGCGGGTTCGTGGACCGGTTCGTACGGGGGGAGCGGCGAAGACTTCGGGCGATCGACGGCCTGCTGCGCCCAGGCCTGGGCGTAGTCCCATGCGGACGGGCCGGGGCGCTTGAACTCGACGGAGGTCTCCCGCGCTCCTTCGTGCTCGGTGAACGCGATGTCGAGCGTCTCGAAGATCTCGGCGGAGCTCTGGACTGGGAAGATGGGGAGGCGGTTGACGTCGCCGACCTCGAAGTGAATGCCGGGATTGAGAGATGCGAGAACGAAGCGGGACATGAAGGAGTTCATGAGGCAGACGGCTTGCGGGACGCTGGCTGGAAACGAAGATGCGCCCATGTGTCCGATGATGCTGGCTGCCCGATGGGCTCGTGCGCCGAAGGCGTTCCCGATAGCGGAGAACGCGACACCTCGGCGGAAGTAGACATGCTCGTTCTTGATGTTGCGGCTCGCGCTGCCGTAATAGAACTCAGTGAAAGTCTTCAGCTCGAGTCCCTGGTGTTTCCATAGGACGAGGTCCGACAGCGGTTCCAGCCATAGGCGTCCTTCTCCGCCCTTCACGAACGGAGCCCAAGCCCCAAACGAGACCTCCTCGCCGTCTTCAACCTCACGGTTGATGCAGCCGGGCTTCATTCGGCACTCCCACGGTCGCCTCAGGAACCTCGAGTTGTCCGCAGTGGCCAGCCCTTGCCGTGCAGGCGCCACCTCCCCCAGCTTCGGCGCCTCCGCGTACTCCCTCAGAAACTCCTCGCTCCACCAGTAGAGAAGCGGTTCCCCTTCCACGACCCTCAGCCGCGCCACCTCGAACTCGTACCGCCCCGCTTGAGCCAGCAGCGCCGCGCGCTTGCGTTCCGTCCTTTCGCGGTCGTACGACTTGTCCGTCAGGGGCGTGGGCTGAAGCGCGAGACTCGGGAGGCCGGTCGGCCGCGCCTTTCGGAAGACGCTCATCGCGGCGGCGAGGACCTCATTCGGCACCTCGTCGAACGCCCCGCGGTCGACGTCGCCGATGAGGCGCAGGTCGTACGCCGTCAGGAGGTGCTCGCGAAGGGCCTGGTACTGCGCGGTAAACATCCAGCCGCGCATCGTCACGAGGGCCGAGACGCCGCCAGGCCTCGCGAGGTCGAGCGCCCTCTCGAGGAACGCCGCGTAAAGGTCGGCCTTCCCGCGCGGGTAGACCCGTCCGAGATATCCGGCCTCGGACATCCGGCTCGATCCCTGGTATGGCGGATTCCCGACGACGACGTCGTACGCCCCGCTCTTCACGATCCGGAGGAACCGGAGCCCGGCGGCGAGCGCCTCGCCGTCGAGGCGGAGGCCGAGGTCATCCTCCCCGCGATGCCGGCCGAGGAAGCCCTCGATCTTGTCGAGGATCGAGGCGCGGGCCGCCTCGTAGTCGAGCTTCGCCTGGGCGGGCGGATCGACCCCGAAGAGCTTCCTCTGCACGGGGTCCACTGGCGAAGAGCCTGCCGCCTTGCGGATCGCCTCCTCCACCGCCTCGTCCACCTTCAGGAGCGTCCCGAGGTGGTCGACCCCGGAGAGTGCCGTCAGGACGGCGTCGGTCAGCTCGTGCGGGACGCCAGCCTCGGCTTTCAGCTCGTCGCGCAGTCTCACCACTGCCGGGTCGCCCGGAGGGAGGTTCGCAAGGCCGAGGGCCGGGGCGACGAGGTTCAGTCTGCGCGGCCGGGCGTTTCGATCGAGGGCCCGGGCCTTGAGGTAGAGCCCGGCGGCCGCGATCTGGACGGCCCGCGGGTCGATGTCGACGCCGAAGAGGTTCTTCTCGAGGATCTTCTCGGCGATCTGCCGCTCGTTCCACGTCTCGCCCCGGTGGCGCGCTTCCTCGCGGTAGAGCGCCGCGAGGTGGTCGAACGCCGAGACGAGGAAGTGCCCCGAGCCGCAGGCCGGGTCGAGGAGCTTCACGTCGCGGATGGAGGTCGGCGTCCCTTCCGGCACGTCCTCCGGGGCGGGCTTTCTCACCCACCACTTCCAGTGCTCCTCGAGCCCCTCCGCGACGGCCATCGGCTCCGTCGCCGCGATCTCGTCTTTCGCGCGCGCCGCACGCCAGGCAGCGCGGCGCGCTTCGAGCGTCGGGAGGACTTCCTCCGCGTCACTCTTCCAGCCGTTCTTGCGGCAGATGTCGAGCCAGAGGTCGCCGAGGCTGTTCTGGAGGAGCCACTCCACCATGTAGCGCTCGGTGAACATCTGGGTCTTGCTCGCGATCTCGTGCGGCGCCACCTTTCCGCCGCCGTTCACTTTCGCGTCGAGCGCCTCGCGCTCGGGGTCGTTCCAATACTGGTAGACCCAGCCGAGGGCGGTGTCGTCGTCCCAGGCCGGCGCGAGGTCCGGTTCGTCCAGCGCCTCGACGACGGCCCGGAGGGTGGGAAGGGGAACGGGAATCAGCGCCGAGACGCCCACCTCGCCAAAGAGGCCCGGGAGGTCGAGGGCCAGCTCGTCGAAGAGGAGCTTCAGGAGGAACGGGTACCCCTCTGCCGGGTCGCCGGTGTCGATCGTGAGTCCCGGCGCGAAGTCGTTCAGCTCCCGGAAGCCCTGGCTCCGCCACCCCCCCGTGAGGACCAGCGGTCGCGAGAGGCCGAGCGCCTCGAGCCGCCTCACGAAGACGAGCCGGTTGAGGAGCGTCGACGCGGCCTCCTTCACGGCCCCCTCGAGCGCCCTCTTCCGGATCTCTTCCTTCCCGGCGGCATCCCTCGCGCGCCCGGCCCGGACCTTCTCTTCGAGGAACCCCTCGAGCCGCTGCCGCTTGATGGCCGCCGCCTCGCTCAGCCCTGATCGCGCCACCGGCAGGGTGAGCCGGTACTCGGCCACGACGGCTGCGTGGAGGTCGGCCAGGAGCCGCGCTCGAAGGTCGCGAATCGTCTCCGACAGGCGGCGACGGACGGAGGGGGTGAGCGTCATGTCAGGGATGGGGACGCGGGCGGAGAACGCTGGCCATCTGCGACTCAGCCGGGTCTAGCCGGAATCGCAACCTCGGTCCTGAGGGCGACTTCGATCGGCGTGTAGAGGTCGACCGTCGTCTCCGGCGTGGCGATCGAGACGACGAGGGCGTACCGGGCTGGCCTTTCCCATCTTCCGAGCGCGGGTCGTTCCTTCCACCAGCCTCCCACGGGATAGACGGCGAGGACACCGCGCTCAGCCAGATCCGCCGCTGGCCCTTCCCAGATGTCGGAATGAACGGAGCCGCGGTCGCGGAGAGACGGGCCCAGAATCCAGAAGCGGTCTTTCGGTGCCGGCGGCGCCGTCGGGTCTTCCTCGCTTCGGGCGGCTCGGTTGATCCGGAAGCGGAAAGCATCGACCGATTCCGTCGCACCCTTCACAGCGAACCGGAGTCCATGGGAACGATAGGGATGGTGAGCCTTCCAGGCCCGTCGCGCCGGGCTCGGCTCGACGAAGTACGAGAGGGTGACCCGCATCCGCACGTCTCCGGCGAGGTCTCGAAGGACTTCGGTGGGCCACGGGAGACTGTGGAGGTTCATCGACGCCGTCTTGATGCTCCCGTCTTCCTTCTGGAAAGGCTGGAGCTCGTCCTGAGCGATCAGGGTCACGTGGCTCCGAAGGCTCCAGAGCGCTCGGGACACGTCGGGGACGCCGAAGCCGTAGCAGCGAACGAGGCTCCTGCGCGTCATCGCGTCCCTCTTCGGTGGGAACTCGGAGAGCATTCGGTCCGTCCAGCTCGCGCTGTGGACAAGGAGGGCGCGGGTGGTCTCGGGCCAGAGGTCAGGGTACTCGGCCAGGAGGAGGGCGCCCATCCTCGCGGCTTGAGCCGTAGCCGCGCTCGTGTCGCCGGTCGTGCAGAAGAGCCTGGTGGGGAACTGCCAGTATGTCGTCAGGAGGCTCAGGTCGTCCGGCGTGTCGCAGAGCGTGCCGGATGGATCCCGCGCGACGTTCCCTCCTTCGAGGACGAGGTCCGGCTTCACGGGCCACCGATCGCCCCAGGTGAGGGAAGTCGTGCTGCTCGGGCTGAGGCTTCCGGGGTGCGCCAGGAGGGTCCAGTCCGGGAACTTGTCCGCGTCGAGCTGGCTGAGTTCGGTGAACGCGCCGACGGTGAGGGCATTCCAAGCCTGCCCGGGATCGTGAATCGAGTCGGCCTGGTTTGAGGCCGGGTAGTCGATCCAGCTCTCCCGGGCGACGTTCCCGGCCGCCACGAAAAGGAGCCGCTTCGGGTCGTCCTCGCCGCCGTAGGCGAGCGCGTCGAGCTCCGACGACCATGAGCTCGGGACGCCGCGATCGCGCCCGTCCGGGGAGCAGACGGTGAGGCATGTGGACCGGGGGCGCTGCGGCGCCTGGACCTCGGCTCGTGCGACGGCCTCGGCCGTGAGGGCACCGTACAGCTCCGGGTCGTTCTGCCCGGAAGGCGGAATCAGCTTGACGGACTCGAGACGGTGACGGAGTTCAAGCGTCTCTCCAGACGCGAGTGCCGCCTGAAGGTCGCCGTAGAGGGCGAGCCCTGCCATTTCCGTCCCGTGCCCGCGGTGATCGGAGCTTAGGCACCGCGGATCGCACGTTTGGACGTCTGAAGGTGCCAGGGCAAGCTGAAGGAGCGGGTGTCCGTGATTGACACCCGAGTCGAGAAGGCACACGGCGGGAACGTCCGGGCCGGGTGCGGTCAGACGCGAGCGGAGGTCTTCGGCCCACTCCTTCTGATCGCGGGCGGGCATCTCGAGGAAGTCGCGCGGGGAGTCCTTGGCGCGTCGCAGCTCGGCGATCATGTCGAGGAGGTCCACCGACCGCTCGATCTGCTGCCTGGTACCGTAGGCGAGAAGGACCATCCGGTCCACGAAGGCGATTGACCGGGGGCCTACGCGAAGGCCGAGCTTCTCGGCGGCGCTCCTGAAGGACTCAGCCTCGAAGCTCCCGGGCGTCGTCCGGACCCAGACCTCCCACCAGATCGCGTCTTCAGACTCGGGATAGAGCCCAGCTTCGTCGGTCCAAAGGTGTCGAGCGACGGCTTTCGAGATCTCCGAGATGCTCGCGACGAGGTCCTGGTTCTTCGGGTTTCCGCCCCTCGTCTCCTGCGCTCGGTAGGCCTCGATCCGGGTCGTGAAGTGCCTGAGCTTGCCATCCGGAACGAAGACCGTGGCGAGCATTGCGCCGCCCTCATCCTTGACGGAGAGGAGGCGGATACCCGACCGTTCGGCTTCGAGGCTCGCGAGCGCGAGCTCGTTCTCCGGCTCGCTCCGGAAGCTGAGGACGATTCCAGCAGGGTCCGGAACTCCGAGCGCCTTCGCCTCGCGCCGGGAGGCATCACTCGAAGCCGCAACCGCGTCCAGCTGCCCGAGGAGGGCCTGGCCGTGAGCCAGGCGATCGCGCAGCGGTATCTCGAATTCCGAAGGTCCTCCGCCCGGTGAGGTGAACCGCTCGGAACGGGCGGTCCCGCGAGCGAAGATGTGCCGGAGCCTGGCCTGGTCGTTCTCAGCCAACCGTCGCCTCCGGCTCGTCGCGCCCGGCTACCGTTTCGTGATGGCGCGGCGCTCCTCGAGCGCGGCGATGAGAGCGTGCTGCGGCACGCTGGTGGAGTCGGAGAGGATCGCTTCCTTCGCGGCTTCCTCGCAGGCCCTCATGATCTCGGCGTAGCTCATGCCGAGGCCAACCTGGGCAGCTGCGCCCCAGTCGATTCCCCGGTCCTCGAAGGTCGCCAGCCTGTTCCGGAGAAGCTCCTCGATGAGAGGGGCGTCCGGCAGGTCGTATTCGAGGACGTCGTCGAAACGACGGAAGAGTGCACGGTCGAGGACGTGGACGTGATTCGTGGCAGCGACGATGAGGCTGCTGGACTGATCATGCTCGAGGAACTGGAGGAACGACGTGAGGACGCGGCGGATCTCCCCGACGTCGTTCGGCGCGCCGCGCTCGGTGCCGATGGCATCGAACTCGTCGAAGAGGTAGACGCCGACCGTGCGTTCCATTGCGTCAAAGATGAGCCGGAGCTTCGCGGCGGTCTCTCCCATGAACTTGGTGATGAGCCCGTCGAGCTGAACGACCAGAAGCGGCAGGCCAAGCTCGCCGGCGAGGACGCTTGCCGTCATCGTCTTGCCGGTGCCTGGGGGTCCGATCAGCAGGAGCCGGCGCCTCGGCTGAATCGCGTGGGCACGAAGCTTCCCCTGCTGACGCACCTCGTCGAGGATTCGTCGGATTCGGGCGCGAACGCCGGGCGCGAGAACCATGTCCCCCAGGCGCGCCTTTGGGTACGAAGCCGCGAGGAGACCGGCAAGCTCCCCCCGCGGGGCGGCAATAGGCACTGGACGTCGTCGGTGATCCGACTCGGCCGTAGACCGAGCCTTTGCCTGGTCGACGAGCGCTCGCAGCTCCTCGGCGACCTTACCCTGACCCCTGCGGGCGGCGTGGGCGGCGACCTGCATCGCCACGGCGAGAAACCGGTCGTCGTCCCCCTCCGCGTAGCTTCGCAGAAGGGCCTTGAGCTGATCCGCTGTCGCCATGGTTCGTCCCGGCCGATTATGACCCGATGGGGTGTAGCCCGCCCGATTCTTCCGGATGGGGGCCACACCTTGACTCGAACCCAGGATGCCGCATGACTACGAGACGCTGATGCGGCCGAGAACCTCTTCGCGCTCGGCAGATCATGCGGTTACAGGGTCGGGAGCCGGTGACTCGAGCTCGGCCGCCATGGCGAGAAGCTCCCGGCTTCCGGGCCACTCTTCGAGCCCGTCGAGCACGATTCGTCGCGCCTGGTCGAGGCGCCCGGCGTCACGGGCGAGGCGGACCCGGAGGAGCCAGAGGTCCCAGCCGTGGTCGCCCGGAGTGACGGCGAGCCTGACGAGCCGATCCTCGGCCTCGGAGCCACGCAGGCGCTGGTAGAGGAGCTCGTGCCAGCGAGCGAACGTGGACGACGTAGGCGGAACGTAGGTGCAGGAAGATCGGCCGGACGACTGGCCGGTGACCCGGTCGCGATCACTCCTCGCGCGGCAGAGCCCGGCGAAGGCATCGACCCACCCGTCGGCCACCCAAACCCATGCGTCGTGCCCCGAAAGGAGCGCGGCGAGGACGTCGGCGAGCTGGCGCTCCTTCTGCGCGATCCTTCCCTGGCCCCAACGTGTCCAGCCGTAGGGACTTTCCCACCGGATCAGGTCGCGGGGAACGCGCGCGACGAGGGCCGGGAAGCCGGACACGGCGAGCGTCGAACGCCAGAGGAGGTCGACGAGGTCGGACACGACGATCCTGAGGGCCCCTATGGGGTCTTCGGTCCTGAAGTAGTACGTGTCGCGGCAGTCGAGCGCGAGGCAGAGGAGCGCGTCCATGGCCTCGGCGCCGTTCCCGACGTCGCCCTGGGTGAGAAGGCGGCCCGAATCGTCGAGAAGCTCTCGAAACGAAGCCTTCCAGCCCGCGCGCTCACTTCTCGAGACGTGCCGGTCGCCCCCCATGTAGGAACCCGCTCGGGCGAGGCGGACGAATTCGCGAACCGACGTGAGGTGATCGGCCCCGTCGACCGGAGGCGGCCCGGCCTTCGCTAGCCGCCTTTCACGTGGGACGGCGACGACTTCGATCCTCCGCCTCAGGTCGGCGCTCCCCCGGCAATAGAGCTCCCAGAGCATCTTCTTCAGCTCCTCGCTCTCCCGACCGGCGAGGAGCTGGCCGAACTCGTCCTTCGAAAGCCGCTTCTCGGAAGGCATTTCGATTCTCGGTCCCACTCAAGGCTCCCGATGCACGTCCCCGGTCATCGGCTCCATTCGGATGGTCCCAATGCAGGGGCTGACCAGGCTGTCTATATCCGGGACGAAACCCATTGTTCGGACGAGGGCGAAGGCGGCGACGTCGCATGCCGGCATCAGGGCGGCGAGAGTGGTGGCCGCCCCAAACAGGGCCGCGCCCTTGGTGACGACGTCGTCGACGAGCAGGACTGGCTCGGCTGCAAGGCCCCGCGTCCCTTGCACTTCGAGGGACGCCTCGTGGACCTTCACCGTCGGCCTCTTCCCCTGGGCCGCATACGCCGACTTCGGTATCGCGTAGCGGCGGCCAAGGAAAGGCGCTACGCGTCTTCCGAGTCCGCGCGCTACCAGCGCCTCGCAGATTCTCTTCGGAATCCAGAGACCACACCTGAGGACGGGGGCACTTGGCGGCACAGGTACGAGCAACGGCTTCTGCTGGAAGATCGGATGCAGGCAGGCAGCACTTCTCTCCAGCTCTTCCACGAGACGCCGAACGGCGAAGTCGATCATCCGTTCGGATCCCGGACCCGCTCCATCCGTCTTGATAGAGCGAACCACCCCCTGCGACAGGACCGAAGCCTCGCCCGAGCCCCTGGGCGAGTAGACGAGGAACGAGCCGAAGGTCAGCTCAGAAAGCAAGCCGCTCGAGCCAACCAGGCTCCTCGGGAGGAGGCAGAGCGTCGAACAGCGACTCGACACCCGATTCGGCGAGGACCGTGGCGCCGTACTTGACCATCTCGGCCGGCCACGTGAGGCGCGGGTCGTCGGCAACGGACTTCAGGATGAAAAGCTGCCGGCCCAGCCGAAGCGCTTCCCAGCCCTGCGAGAGGGATCCGCTGGTGTCGGACGCTTCGATGATCACCGTCGCGTGAGTGAGGAGCGCCATCGTCCGGTTGCGCCGGGGAAAGTTGGACCGAAGGACCGGATGCCCCGACGGGAACTGGGAGACGACGAGGTGTCCCTTTTCCATGAGCGTTCGGAGGTCGGCATCCGCCTGCCGGAAAAGAACATCGAGCGGTGACCCGAGGACGCCGATCGTCCGTCCCCCCGCCCGGATGGCAGCCCAGTGAGCCGCCGTATCGACTCCTTCCGCCAGGCCGCTGACGACGACGACGCCCCGGCCGGCGAGGAGCCGCGCGAGCTTCCTCGCACGGGCGAGCCCCAGCTCGGAGGCACTTCGCGCCCCGACGATCGCCGCCCGCGGGGTGCCCTGGAGCAAGCGCGTGTCGCCGATCGTGAAGAGCGTTTCGGGTTTGTTCTTCTCCTCGACCTCGTTGAGGCGCCCCAGCAGCTCCTCGATCCTGACCTCCCTCGCCTCATGCGGGGGGGCCGGAGCTCTCCGGCTGCTGCTCATACGGTGATTCTAGGCCGGCGGCAGGCCATTTGTACCCCGCGACGAGCCGGCGTCAGAGAAGCCGCACCCTGTCGCCGCGGTCCAGGACCGCGCCGATCCTCTCCTTCAGCTCGGCCAGGATCGCCTCGAGCTCTTCCCGGGTCCGTACCTCGCGACCTGAGAGCCGGGCGTCGAGGGGGGTCACCGTCACGGCATCCGACTCCAGGCTTGCCAGCTCGGCGTCGAGGCGCGCGTTCGCTTCCTGCTCTGCGCGGAGTAGGCGGAGGGCGACGCCTCCACCGAGATCCGCGAGCGGAGGAGAGAGCGCCGTCACGGTCGTGTCGACAAGAGCGCGCGAGAAAGGCTGGAGGACCCGGTGCGCGGCGTCGGCCGAAAGGCGCGAGAACCCGTCCCGCGCCATGACGCGTCCCCTCGCCGCTTCGGCCAGGTCCTCCTGGGCCGTAAGGTGGAGGCGGCGGGCCTCGACGTACCGTTGCCGGATGCGGTCGATGAGGGGACGGAGGCTCACGGCGTCCCGCCAGGGACGCTCCATCCGGAGATGCTCCCGGAGCGTCTCCGCATCGCTGGCGACCTCCTCCAGCGCCTGCGCCTCTTCCAGCTGCCGGATCTCTCCGGACAAGGCGCGAGCGGCGTCCGCCAGGGTCGCAATCGCCTCGTCGGACAGCTCGGCGCGGAGGAGGTCGAGGGTACCGAGCCCGTCCCGCAGGTCGTCGAGGTGCTTCTTGACGGCGGTGACGGTCTCGGCCACCTGCCGGGAGCGCTGGCACTCGTTGAGCCCCTTCTCCAGTCGAACGAGGGGCTGCGGAACGGGAGGGGGGCCGGGAATACCGGAAAGGCGCGTGCGGACCTCGTTAAGCCGCTCTCGGCGCGACGGGAAAAGCGAGAAGACGGCGTCGGCGATCGCTTCGTCCTCCCGGTCGAGGTCGAGGTCGAATCGCTCCTTGAAGAACTGGCAGATGGCGACGCGGTCGCGTGGGCCGACTTCACTTTCGCCCGCCGGGAAGAAGTCAGCGCGACGGAAATCGCGGTCACGCTTGAAGAGGTCCTTCGCCCCAGCGTCGCGGGGCGAGGAGATCTCCGGGCCATCTTCCGGCCGGATGCGAAGGGCATGGGCCCTGAGGAGCCCCGCCACCGCAGCCTTCACGACATCGGCCGGCCAGCCGTAAGGAGGTCCGCCGAATACCGAAACGAGGGTGGCCCCGGAAAGCCCGTTCTCCTTCTCGATGTGTTGGCGGATACGAGCCGGGACGGTCCCCGAGCAGGCGGGGACGTACTTGCCCGCGTCGAGGGCGAGGATGCCGAGGCCCTGCTCGAGGAACTTCGTCGAGGGCCCGGCGAGGACCGGCTCGAGGAGCTGGAGCAGCTCGCCCTCTGTGACGGCGATAGAGACGAAGTGCGGGAAGAGGTCCGGAAGGACTCGCTCGGCGGCCCCCTGGAGGGCTCCCGAGAAGCCGGAGCCGAGGTCGGAGGCCCTCAGCTCTCGTCCCCGGAAGAAGAACGCTCCCTCGATGAAAGCGGAGCGAAGAGCCGACCCGAGCTTCGTCTCCAGGTCGTTCAGGCGCGACCTTTCCTCGATGAGCAGCCGCTTCTTCGCGAGCGGGAGCGACGCCTCCCGGCTCGCGTGGCGTTCGACCATCTGGTATGACCGGGCCAGCTCGCGGACGACCTCGACGGTCGAGGAGGGCTCGGCGGAGACCCAGATCAACCTCTCGTGGAGCTCGCCCTTCCCGCTCTCGGGAATCCACTTCGAGGAGAGCCGATCCTCCCGGCTTCCGAGGAATCGGAGGTCGACGGTGACAGTAGCGTCGTCGCGGGACGAGAGGAGCTGCTTGTCCTTGAGGTGCCGGCCATCCGAGAAGAGCGCGGACCAGGGGATCGGTCGGCCCTGGAGACGTCCCCGGTCGACATCGCCGAGGAGCTCCTTCAGCTTTTCGGCGACGATGCCGCTCACCTGCTCGCCGGGGACCCCGATGTCATCGCGTTCCCGCTGCCACTCGCCCCCAGCGGAACTCTGGATCTTGTAGCCGGTCCGCTCGGAGTAGCCGAGGAGACCGGCGTTCCGGAGCGCCTCCAGAGCGGCCGTCACCGATTCGATCCGGTTTCCGTCGCCCAGCTTCTGGTAGAGGGTTCGGGCGACGAGATCCGCCGTCGTGGGGGTCTCCTCCTGGATCAGCTCCAGGAGCGCGACGGCTTGCGCCGCCCGGACGGCGAGCGGGTCCCGGCGACAGATGTCGTGGTCCACGATTCGACCGAGCGTCGTCTGGACGTCGGCGTCGAGGGCCGACTGCTGCACCTGGTAGATGGCGTCGAGGGTGACGAGGGCTCCAGCCTCTGCATCGGCCAGGCCGCAGCTTCGAAAGACCTCCCCGAGGAGCTGGAGCAGGCCCCGGATGGCATGGTCGTCGCCGCGGGCTCGAGACGAGCGGCTCCGGAGGCTCGTCGTCAGCCGGAGGACGAGGTCCACCTGGCCGGGGAGCATTGGGTAGACCTCGACGAATTCCTCTTCGGTGATCTCCTGGCACTCGTAGCCATAGAGCTTCAGGTCCGTCCGGTGCTTCTGGAACAGGTCCCTGAGGAAGGGCTCGCGCGAGGGGTCCTTCTTCAGGAGGCGCTTGTGGACAACATCGCGGATATTCGTGGTGGCGAGGTGGACGCGCAGGGCCGGGGGAAAGCGGTCCTTCAGCTTCGCGAGGGGATTCGCCGCGCCCTCCTCCTCGAGCTTCTGCTGGCCGGTAGCGAGGATCCACGCGCGACCCTTGAGCCGCTGCCCGAGATCCGAGACGAAGGACTGGAGCTTGAGCATCCGGTTCTCGTCGTGGTGGACGTACTGGCTGACCTCGTCGATGACCAAGAAGAGAGTCTTCCCGGGTGCACGCCGATCGAGCATTGCGGCGATGTCGCGGGTCACTTCTTCGACGGACGTCCCTGCGGCGGACCTGTCGCCGGCGTGGCTGTCGAACCAGTCCGTCGGCTCCGGGTAACGCTCGTGATCGAGGATGCTGAGGGCGTGGGAGAAGTGATCGGCGGCGAGCTGTTCGCCTTTCGCGACGTCCCAGGGGCGGCCGAGTGCCGACTGCGTGGCGACGAGAAAGGCGTCCCAGAGCCCGTCCGCCTCGAGCTTCGCCTCCCAGTCGGCGACGAGGTTGCTCACGGGGCAATAGCCCAGACGCTTCTGGATCTGCCGCTTGGCCGCCGCGTGAACCTGCTCGCCGTCGCGGGCGACGCTTCCGATGTCGAAGACGACGGCCATCGGGGAGACATTGGAGATGAGCTCGTCCCAGGCCTTCCGAAGCTCGGGTGCGAGCGGAGACTCGTCGCGCGCCAGGAACGCCTGAGACAGCGGGTCTCCACCGGGAAGGACAGCTCCGTCAAGGGCGAGCCCGAGGAGCTTTGCGAAGCTCGACTTGCCGGACCCGAAGAAACCCGAGATCCAGGAAGCGGGAAGCGCCGGCCCGCCGGGCTTCTCCAGCTCCCGGCCGATGCCGCGCAGGAGTCGAACAAGCTCCTCATGAATACCCGGCCCGACCCGTGCTCGCGGGTCCCCCTCGGGGAAGCCGCCCGTGAAGATGTACTCGCGAACCTCATCGGCGAGCTTCTCGGGCTTCTGCTCGTGGAAGTAGACGACGGGTGGGATATCGCGAGTGACGTCTGCGGCGAACAGCTCTCTGATGAGCAAGGGACCTCCGCGTCAGTGCCGTGTCTTATGGATAGATACGAGGCCGATAGTCCCCGTCGGGGGCGAGGACACCCATGAACGAGAGGGACGAGCGCCCGCGCCGCTCACCGGGGTAGAAAAGGACGACCGGCAGGTTCCGCGTGTAGCCGTCGATGTGCTTCAGCAGAGCTGAGGAGCGGAAGAAGGGGAAGAGGGCGCCGGCGCGCCCGATCAGGACGACGCTGCGTTCGCCCGGGACCGGTGATGCATCGACGAAGGTCGCGATCTCCCGGATGACGTCCGCGGCGATGCCATTCGGCCCCTCGATCAGCGGCCCGACGACCCCGCCGAGGTGAGCGAGCGAGCGGCCCGGGTCCTTCGCCCAGAGCCGTTTCTCGCGGGCGGTCGTCGTCGAGAGGACCTCGGGGCCGAGCGACCGCAGGCGCTCGAGAAGAAGCCTCTGGAGCGAGATGGCGAGGACGCGGAAGCCGGAGGCCCTGAGCCGGTCGGCAAGCGCCCGGACCTTACGCCTCAGGGCGAGCTCGTCCGACGGGCGATAGGGCACGATGGCGAAGTTGTAGTTCCTCATCGTGCTGATTCGTGGCCCGCCCTCGGCAAGGAGGTCGCGTTCCAGGGCCGAGAGGGCCTCGTCAACCTGCATTCCGGCCGTGTCTGTGGGGCTCACGCGACCTCCGGAATGAGGAGTGCTTCTGCCCATGCGTCGAGAGTCGGCATTCGCCACTCGAACTCCGCTACGCCCCCCTGCTTTCGGTAGTTCAGCCCGGGCAGCCGCGAAAGCCTGTCTTCGAGGCTCTCACCCGCGAGCCCGACGGACGCCGTGTACGGGTTCTCGGTGAGCGTGCCGGTTATGCGAACTCCTCGGAGGAGGTGGAGCAGGTAGCCCAGCGCGACGTCAGGAACCACGGGCAGCAGGATCGGCCTGGTGTCCTGGCCCGGCCCGACCAGTCCAGCTTCCCGGGCGGAGGTAAGGAGCTTGCTCGCGAGCTGGATACGGCTGGCAGGGCCCCAGCGGGTCGCCTCAATTGCGGCCATCCAGCGGAGAACCTCCCCGCGGCTGGTCTTCGTCTGGCCCGTCCGCCGGAGCGAGGGGAGCAGCTCTCCCGTGAAGGCTCGGTAGAGAGGATCGGAGAGCTGAAGGTGCCAGTGGCAGACGAGTGTCCGCGTCCCCGGATCGATCCCTCTCCAACGCCGAAGTACAGAGAACGCCTCGGGAAAGGCGTCGAAGCGGGCCCTGAGACTCTCCAGGAGGACGCGCACCCGAACGGCGCTTCGTGCACCGAACCACCGTTCTTCGAAGGCACGCATCGCGATCGCGTCCTTCGATTCGTCGGGTGTCCAGTGCGTCCAGTAGGACCTTGCCTCAGTGACCGCAAGCGTCGTTTTCTGGAGGCGGGTGTGAAACCGCCGTTCCTCGCCATTCATGAGGAAGCCCTCGCGAAGGGCATCGGGTAACGCTCGGCGAACGGGACGAGCGCCGCCGCGAGCTGTCGAGCGAGTGTGATCGGCTCCGTTAGGGCGGGGCCGGCGATCTCCCTTCCCCCGAGGACGGCCGCGTGCTTCACGCCCGGGTGCAGAGCGGTCAGGACGACAGCGAGGGACTCGCGCGAGAATTCCGCCTTCAGATCCAGCGGAAAGGGGAGAACCTGCTCGGGCGGAGCACCGGAGCCCTTCAAGGTGGGCAGGCGCGTTCCGAGTTTCTCGTCCATTCGGAAGCCGAGGTGAAAGAGCGTCCGCACCTTCTCCGGGTCGGCAACCTCGCGACGGCTCTGCTCATCGACCCGACGAGCCGTCTCTCGAGCCGCCTCGAGGGTCGACCATCGCTGGAGCCGCGGCGTAAGCCGAGCGAAGAGATCTCCGCCGCCAGCTTCGTCGACGAGGTCCGTCCGCCACCATCCCAGACGGGGTGGCTGGCATAGGGCTTCGCCGGCCCAGGCAACGGTCAGCTGGAGGGCAAGGATGATGTCGAGGTCGCTGTCCGTTGCGCCGCCTGTCATGGCCACCGGGAAGCGTAACTCAATGCGGCCGATGGACATGTTTCGACGCAGGGTGACGAAGGTCGAGTTCTACGCGAACGGAGCGAAGACGTGCACGGACACGTCGGGCCCCTGTTCGTGCGTCTGGAGGTCGCCGAAGCAGGCCGGCGTCATGACCCAGCTCCAGGCGAAGACCTACGACGCCCGCGGCAACGTCGGCGTTTCGAGCACCGTTCAGGAAACACGCGGTGAGAGCAGGCGCCGGCGGGTTTCCCGCCGGCGCCGGGGTCCCGGACTCCATCTGTCCGTCGCGCGGACCGATCTTGTGGGAGACGCCGCTCCAAGTCGGACGACGGAGGCCCAAATGCTCAACTCTGCTACCAGTCGAGACCTCGATGTCGCCCGAGCGTTGAAGGACCTCTACAAGAGCGTCCTCGACACGCTCGTGTCCCTCATCGAGACCGGAGACGGGAAGGCGGCGCCCCCGGTCGTGCGGATCGTGCACGGCGGCCGGACGCTGACGTGGAGGGCTTCGGGTGCGGCGGGTCCCGCCTGCGAGTCGTGCGGCTGCGACCGGTACCCGTACGAACCCGAGGGCGAGGGGCTCGCCTTCGAGTTCTGCCCGCCGTGCTGGTCGATGCGGGGCGAGGACCGTGCCCGCGGGGAGTCGTTCACCGTGAGACGCCATCTGTCGGACGGTTGCCCGTACGATCGCCCTCGCGTGGCGCGCGCCTCCGGCTAACCCGCCGGAGCCGCCCGCCACGGACGACGACCCTGGAGGAGACGCAGGATGAAGCTCGTCCACGCGGCGGACATCCACCTCGACAGCCCGCTCCGGGGGCTCGACCGGTACGACGGCGCGCCGAGCGCGGACCTGCGCGTCGCGACGCGGCGGGCGTTCGTGAACCTCGTCGACCACTGCCTCGAGGAGCGCGTCGACGCGCTGCTCCTCGCGGGCGACGTGTACGACGGCGAATGGCAGGACTTCAACACCGGCCTCTTCTTCGTCAAGCAGCTCGCGCGGCTCCGCGAGGCGGGGATCCGGGTCTGGGCCGTCCTCGGCAACCACGACGCCGCGAGCGTCATCACGCGCCGGCTACCGCTTCCCGAGAACGTCACGCTCCTCTCCCACGACGCGCCCCAGACCTCCGTCGACGAGCGGCTCGGCCTCGCGGTGCACGGCCAGAGCTTCGCGAAGAGGGACGTCGGCGAGGACCTCGCCGCGGCCTACCCGCGGGCCCTCCCGGGCCTCCTGAACGTCGGCCTCCTCCACACGGCGCTCGCCGGCCGGCCCGAGCACGCCCCCTACGCCCCGACGACGGCCGACCGCCTCGCCTCGAAGGGGTACGCGTACTGGGCGCTCGGCCACGTGCACCGCGCCGAGGTGGTCTCGCGCGACCCGTGGATCGTCTTCCCCGGGAACCTCCAGGGGCGCAGCGTCCGCGAGACGGGCGAGAAGGGGTTCGTCGTCGTCACCGCGGAAGGGACGCAGGTGCGTTCGGTCGAGCCGGTCGCCGCCGACGTGGCCCGCTGGCACGACCTCTCCGTGGACGTCTCCCTCGCCCGCAGCCCCGACGACGCGGCGACGCTCGTCCAGCGCGCGCTCGAGGCGGCCGCGGGCGCGAGCGCGGGGCGGCTCGTCGCCGCGCGGGTGCGGCTGACGGGGCGCGGGCCCGTGCACGTGGCGCTGGTGCGCGACCTGGCGGCGACGGAGGCGAGCGTGAGGGCCGCCGCCGCGGACGTGAGCGGGGAGGTGTGGGTGGAGAAGGTCGTCGTCCGGACGCTTCCCGAGGTCGACCTCGCGAAGGCGAGGGAGCGGAAGGACGCGCTCGGGCACGTGGCCCGCACCGTCCACGACGCCGCAGGCGACCCGGAGACGCTGAAGGCCCTCGCGGAGGAGCTGCGCCCGCTCCTCGAGAAGCTCCCGGCCGGCCTCGGGGAGGACGGGCGGCTGTTCGACGCGGCGGAGCCGGGACAGGTGGAGGCGTTTCTCGCCGAGGTGGAGGCGACGCTGGTGCCGATGCTCGTCGAAGGGGAGGAGCGGCCGTGAGGCTCGACCGCCTCGACCTCGTCGCCTACGGCCCGTTCACGAACGTCTCGATCGACTTCGACCGGGCGGCGGGCCTGCACGTCGTCTTCGGGCCGAACGAGGCCGGCAAGTCGTCGGCGCTCCGGGCCGTCGGCGACCTCCTCTTCGGAGTCCCCGCGCAGACGGCCGACAACTTCCTGCACCCCTACGACGCTCTCCGGATCCGCGCCTCGATCTCCGCGCGCGACGGCCGGACGCTCGAGCTCGTCCGCCGCAAGGGGCGGAGCGGGAGCGACCTCCTCGACGCGGCCGGGCACGCGCTGGCGCGCGACGTCCTCGTGCCGTTCCTCGGGGGCGCCGAGCGGGACTTCTTTGAGCGGAGCTTCGGCCTCGACCCCGGCCGGCTCGCCGAGGGGGCGATGGACCTCCTCCGGAGCGGAGGCGACGTCGGCCGAGCGGTGCTGCAGGCCACGTCCGGCCTCTCGGGGCTCTCGGCGCGGCTGGACGCGATCGAGGCGGAGGCGGGGAACCTCTTCAAGGAGAGGGGCAAGACGCAGGCGATCAACGCCTCCCTCGCCCGGCTGAAGGAGCTGGAGCGGGAGACGAAGGAGCAGAGCCAGAGCGCCGAGTCGTGGAGGAGCCTCGACGAGGAGCTCGCGAAGGTGCGGCTGGAGGTGGCGCGGCTCCTCGACCTGCGGACGGCGAACGAGGTGGAATGGCAGAGGCTCTCGCGCATCCAGCGGGCGCTCCCGCTCCTCGCG
>CAZWRQ010000084.1:0-17725 GCA_964636395.1 uncultured Holophagales bacterium | reverse complement strand
CCCCTGCGGAGATCGAGAAGGGTCGCGGGGTGGCGGGTGTGCGGCATATCGGGGGCCGGCGAGGGGTGAAACTCGATCTCAGCCACCGGGTAGGATGCCTGCGCCGCGCCGAACCGTCAAGCGAAGGCGGGGCCGGAAATCCGGCCCCGCCGCTCGAAACGGCTTACTTCGCACCGGGGGCCACGGGGCCCTTGACGATGTCGAGGAGCTCGACGTCGAAGACGAGCGTCGCGCCCGGCTTGATCTGCGGGGGCGAGCCGGCGTCGCCGTAGGCGATGTCCGACGGGCAGACGAGCTGGGCCTTCCCGCCCTTCTTCATCAGCTGGACGCCTTCCTGCCAGCAGGGGATGACGCCGCCGACGCGGAACTCGGCCGGCTGGCCGCGCTGCACGGAGCTGTCGAAAACCGTCCCGTCGACGAGCTT
Source organism: uncultured Holophagales bacterium (assembly GCA_964636395.1). Lineage (GTDB taxonomy): Bacteria > Acidobacteriota > Thermoanaerobaculia > UBA5066 > UBA5066 > UBA5066. The sequence goes on along the minus strand of CAZWRQ010000084.1, from coordinate 17,301 downwards.
GCCCGTGTAGTGGACCTTCACGGTGTCGGTCGCGGTCGGGCTCGCGCCCGTTCCGGCGAGGACCTCGGTGTAGATGAGGCCCGACGGCTTCTTCTGGGCCCCCTTGGCGGCGGCGGCCGTCGCGAGGAAGGCCTCGGACGCCTGCTTCTCCTTCGCCGCGAGCGCGCCCGCGCGCCCCTGGGCGAACGCCTGGATCTTCGGGCCGAACTCCTCGAGCTTGACCTTCTTCTCCTTGCCGAGGGCCTCGTCCGACATCCCGAGCTTGAGCATCTCGAGATCGGCTTCCGAGAGGCCCAGGGCCGTGAGGTTCCGCCCCATGACGATCCCCATGGCGTAGAGGGTCTTCTCGTCGTCCGTCTTCGGCTCGGCCGCGGCGGGGGCGGCGGCCGGCGGGTTGGCCCCGGCGTCCTTCTGGCAGCCTGCGAGGAGCACGGTGAGGACGAGGGCCGGGACGGCCGACGTACGGTTACGGAACATCGGGACTCCTTTCTCCTGCGCCCGGGAGCCGCGATGCGGCGCCTTCGGGAGGCCGCGCGGTCGAGCGTCGGCGGATGCTACGCGCAACCGGGCCACCGTGGGAGGGTAGGTTCGAGGCACCGAACGAACGGTCGTGCTATTTTGAGGAGGATGGGGAAAGGGGAATCGACCCGTGAAGCGATCCTCAGGCACGCGATCGTCGTCGCGAGCCGGGTCGGGCTCTCGGGGCTCACGATCGGGCGCCTCGCGCAGGAGCTGGACCTCTCGAAGAGCGGCCTCTTCTCCCACTTCCACTCGAAGGAGGCGCTCGAGCTCCAGGTCCTCGAGTACGGCGCCGCGCGCTTCGTCGAGAACGTCGTGAAGCCGGCCCTCGCGGCGCCTCGCGGCCTCCCCCGTCTCCAGGCGCTCTTCGACCGCTGGCTCACGTGGTCGCAGTCGGACCCCTCCTCCGGGGGCTGCTTCTTCGTAGCGATGGCGACGGAGCTGGACGATCGCCCCGGCCCGGCCCGCGACCTCCTCGTCCGTCTCCAGCGGAGCTGGTTCGACCTCCTGTCCGGAGTCGTCGACGCCGCGGTTCGCGAGGGCCAGCTCCGACCCGACACCGATCCCGATCAGCTCGCCCACGACGCCTACGGGGCGATGCTCGCATACCACCACGCATCCCGACTCCTCGACGACCCGGCCGCGGAAGAGCGCGCACGGCGCTCCTTCGCCTCCCTCCTCGACGCCCGAAGGACCCCCGCCTCCTGAAAGGAGCTCGATGAGCGCCGACCGCACCGCCTCCGGGATCCGCTCGAGCCTCCCCCCTCGCCGGAGGTTCCGGTTCTCGCTCCCCTTCCTCCGTCGTGCCGACGGAGGCCCGACGCCGCCGCGCCCCCCGCGCCGAATCCCGTGCGCGCGGCCGGGCTGCCCGAACCTCGTCGTCGACGAGTGGGAGGAGTCGGGCCTCCTCTGCGCCGAGTGCGCCCTCGAGGAGGACCTCTGCGACCGAGAGGGGCGCTGGGACCGGATGTACCCCGGGCGATAGTCTCCTGACGAACGGGCCGGGACGCCGCCCCGGGATGCGGCGTCCCCCGGAGAAACGGGAGGAACGATGAACGTCGACTGGAACCAGGTTCTCGCGACCGTCACCCAGACCGCGACGAACGTCGGGCTGAAGCTCCTCGGCGCCCTGGCCGTCTTCATCGTCGGCCGCTGGCTGATCCAGCTCGCCGTGCGGCTCGTCTCGGCCGCCCTGGAGAAGCAGAAAGTCGACCCGACGATCCTCCGCTACGTCGCCTCGATCATCAGCGTCTCGCTGAACGTCCTCCTCGTCGTCGCGATCCTCGGCTATTTCGGCGTCGAAACGACCTCGTTCGCGGCCCTCGTCGCCGCGATGGGCATCGCGATCGGCGCGGCGTGGGCGGGCCTCCTCTCGAACTTCGCGGCCGGCGTCTTCGTCATCGTCCTCCGGCCGTTCAAGGTGGGCGACTTCATCCAGGCCGGCGGCGTCACCGGGACGGTCGTCCGCATCGGCCTCTTCGCGACCGAGGTCCTCACGCCCGACAACGTCCACACGATCGTCGGGAACGCGAAGGTCTTCGGCGACAACATCCTGAACTACTCCGCCTCGGAGTACCGACGCGTCGACCGGACGGCCCAGCTCGCCCACGGCGTCGACGTGAACGACGCGATCGCCCGGCTGAAGGCCCGCGTCGCGGCGATCCCGAACGTGAACGAGACGCCCGCGCCGGACGTCGAGATCCTCGACTTCACGCCGATGGGACCGGTCCTGGCCGTCCGCCCCTACACGCACACGGACCACTACTGGCAGGTCTACTTCGACACGAACCGGGTCATCAAGGAGGAGTTCGGGGCGGCGGGCTACCCCGTCCCCGAGCAGCACGTGGTCCTCCGGCAGGTCGGCCCGAAGGCCTGACGACACCGCCCCGCGGGAGCGTGCGTCGGCGCGGAGGCCGCCGCGCTCTCTCTCCTGCCGACTCCGCTCCCCTCCCCCCGCTCTTCGACCCGCCCCACGAGGAGGTCACGATGAGGCCGATCGCCGAGGTCCTCTCACTTCCCTTCGCGTTCCTTCAGCCGAAGGCGATGGAGCGCTCCTTCGAGCTCCGCGCCGGAGAGGAGCTGGCCGGGACGCTCGCGTTCCGGAGCTCCTTCGGCTCCCTCGCCCTGGCGAGGACCGCGGAGTCCGCCTGGACCTTCAAGCGGGTCGGCTCTTTCTCGCCCCGGGCGACGGCCCGGCTCGAGGGTTCGGAGCACGACCTCGTCGCCTACACGCCTCGCTGGTCCGGCCAGTCGGGGGAGATCACCCTCGAAGGGGGCGAGCGCCTCCGCTTCGCCGCCGCGGGCTTCTGGGGGACGCGCTTCGCCCTCTCCGACGCCGCGGGGCAGACGCTCGCGACGTTCGGCCCGGAGCCGGAGGCGCACCGCTTCTCCGACCTCTTCCGGGCCCAGGCGATCGTCTCCGTCGACCCCGCGGCCTCGGCCCGCTCCGACCTCGGCCTCCTCCTCCTCTTCGGCTGGTACCTCGTCATCCTCCACAACGAGGACGCCACCACGGCCGCCACGACGGTCGTCGTCGCCGGCTGAGCCCCCCCGAGCCATGCGGGAGGTCGCCGGCTCCGCGAGGCCCGCGGCCTGCTATCGTCCGCCGCCCGCATGATCTCCTTCTCGAAGGTCTCCAAGCAGTACGGCCGGCAGATCCTCTTCGTCGACGCCTCGTTCCAGCTCAACCCGGGCGAGAAGGCCGGGCTCGTCGGCCCGAACGGGGCCGGCAAGACGACCCTCTTCCGCATGATCACCGGCGAGGAGCACCCGGACGACGGCGAGGTCGCCGTCCCGAGGAAGCTCACCGTCGGCTACTTCCGGCAGGACGTCGAAGAGATGTCGGGCCGCTCGGTCCTCGAGGAGGCGATCGCGGGGAGCGGCCGCCTCGGCGACCTCCACCATGAGCTGATGGACCTCGAGCACGCGCTCGCCGACCCGGATCGCGCGGACGAGATGGAGAAGGTCCTCGAGCGGTTCGGCGAGGTCCAGCACGAGTACCAGGAGCGGGGCGGCTACGAGCTCGAGGCGCGCGCGAAGGAGATCCTCCAGGGGCTCGGCTTCCCCGACGAGGTGATCGAGGGGGACGTCGGCGCCCTCTCGGGCGGCTGGAAGATGCGCGTCGCGATGGCCCGCATCCTCCTCGGAAAGCCCGACGTCCTCCTGATGGACGAGCCGACGAACCACCTCGACCTCGAGTCGATCCTCTGGCTCGAGCGCTTCCTCCACGACTACCCCGGCGCGCTCCTGATGACGAGCCACGACCGCGACTTCATGAACCGGGTCGTCGACAAGATCGTCGAGGTCGACGGGGGCGAGATCTTCACCTGGTCGGGCGACTACGACTTCTACGAGCGCGAGCGCGCCCTGCGCGAGGCGCAGCGCGAGGCGGCCTACGCCCGTCAGCAGGCGATGCTCGCGAAGGAGTCACGATTCATCGAGCGCTTCTCGGCCCACGCGGCGAAGGCCGCGCAGGTGCAGAGCCGTGTGAAGAAGCTCGAGAAGATCGAGCAGATCGAGATGCCCCGCCGCCGCAAGGTCGTGCGGTTCGACTTCCGGCAGCCGCCCCGCTCGGGCGACGACGTCGCCGCGCTGACGGGCGTCGCCAAGCGCTACGGCTCGCGTGTCGTCTACGACGGCTTCGACTTCCTCGTCCGCCGCGGCGAGCGTTGGTGCGTCATGGGGCGGAACGGCGCCGGCAAGTCGACCCTGCTCAAGATGGTCTCGGGCGCGCTCGCGCCCGACTCGGGGACGGTGAAGCTCGGCGCGAGCCTGAAGCTCGGCTACTTCGCCCAGCAGTCGCTCGACCTCCTCGACCCGGCCCTCACCGTGATCGAGCAGCTCCAGAAGGACTTCCCGCTCGAGGGCCTCGGCGTCCTTCGGACGCTCGCCGGGGCGTTCCAGTTCTCCGGGGACGACGTCGACAAGCCCGTGCGGGTCCTCTCCGGGGGCGAGAGGTCGCGCCTCGTCCTGGCGCGGATGCTCTTCGACCCCCCGAACTTCCTCGTCCTCGACGAGCCGACGAACCACCTCGACCTGGCGACGAAAGAGATGCTCGTCGAGGCGCTCCGGGCCTTCGAGGGGACGATGCTCTTCGTCTCCCACGACCGGACGTTCCTGCGGGGCCTCGCCAACCGGGTCCTCGAGATCGGCGGCGAGGATGGCACCGGCAAGCCTGTGACCTACGGCGGCACCTACGAGGAGTACGTCGCGCGCTCGGGGCACGAGGCGCCGGGCGTCCACGCGTAGGAGGGCTCACCTCGGCGCGAGAGCCCGGCTCGTCGGCTGGAGCTGCGAGGTCGTCCCCTCGTCCGTCCCCGTCGCCGATCCGGAGCGCGGCCGGGACCCGGAAACCGATCTCGGCCGCTGGCCGGTCGGCTCCATGCCTCGCCGAAACGAGGGCCGCAGGGTCGCTCTCGCGTCCTTCACGTCACCGGGCAGGATCCGACGCGGCGGCGAATGCTAGGATTTCGTCGCATGAAGCTCGGAGAGCTCGAGATCGACGAATCGGCCCTGGGGGGGATCTGCCGGCGCTACGGCGTCCGGCGTCTCTCCGTTTTCGGCTCGAGACTGCGCGGCGCCGAGGGGCCGAACCGCGACGTCGACGTCCTCGTCGAGTTCGAGAAAGGGCGCCACGTCGGCCTCCGCTTCATATCGCTCCAGGACGAGCTCACGGCCCTTTTCGGCCGAAACGTCGACCTCTGCACGCGCGGCTTCCTGAGCCCTCACTTCCGGGAACGCGTCGTCTCCGAGGCGGTGCCGTTCTATGAGGCCGCCTGAGGACGAGGTCCTTCTCCGGGACATGCTCGACCACGCGCGGAAGGCGACCGCGGCGACTCGCGGCCGCGTGCGCGAGGAGCTCGACCGGGACGACCTGCTCGCGGCCGGCCTCGAGCGATTCATCGAGGTCGTCGGCGAAACCGCGTCGAAAGTCTCGGACCCGACACGCCGGCAGCTTCCGGAGATCCCCTGGCGCGAGATCGTCGGCATGAGGAACCGGCTCGTCCACGGCTATGCGTCGGTCGACCACGACGTCATCTGGGACGTGGCGACGGTGGATCTGCCGGCGCTCGTCCTGGCCCTGGAGGCCGCACTCCGAGAGGGCTGAGATCGGGTTGTCGCGGCGAAGCGGCGTCTCGCGGGGTCGACGGCTTCTAGATGAACCGGATCCTCACTTCCTTCAGGAACTTCTCGGTGAGCACCCGGTGGAGACGTCTCAGGATGTTCCGACGGATGTCCAGGTCCTGGGGAAGGTTGGGATCCTGGAGCGCCTCGTTGATCTTGGTCCCGGCCACGATGTGGATGATGTCGCCATCGAGCAGGACGCCCGCCAGGCGGGTCGCGGCGTTCGGTCTTTCCAGCTCGGGAGCGTCCTGCTCGTCCAGCATCCGGGCGACGGCCGCCAGGGTGATGGCGCCCTCCGTCACGAGGTCGAAGCCCTCCAGCGTGGAGACCGGAGGCACGTCGGGGTCCAGCTCGCGCAGATCCATCTCCAGGGGACGGCCCAGCTCGCGGCTCAGGATGCCCGCCGTGGTGCCTCCGCAGATGACCTTGCGCCCCTCGAAGGCCAGGGCGATCCTCGCCATCTCCTTGTCCATCGCACGGTCCACGGAGGCCCCCGTGAACACCAGCACTTCCCGGGGCTTTCGCAGGTAGATGACGCCGCAGCTGATGTCGTCCTTGGCCTCGTGGCCATCCAGACTCAGCGCCTTTTGTACCAGGGCCCGGGCCAGCTGCCGCGCGGAGGTGTCCGGACGCTCCTTCAGGATGCCGCGGAGGAAATCCGCTTCCGCTTCGCAGCCCCAGCCGAGCGGAGTCCCCCTCCGCCCCACGCCCGCCTGCGTAACGCCATCGGAGCAGATCACGATGCGATCGCCGGGAAGCGCCGAGAAGCGCGCCTCGCGAATCACGGCGTCCCGTCCCATCGCGGTGGGCAGGCGCATCTCCTGGTGGGGGAGCGAGACCGCCTCGCCCTCCCGGATCAGCAGGAACGGCGGGTTGTCGTACTCCACGATGCGCGTCTCCCCTTTCCGATCCATGTCCACGATCGTGAAGGTGGAGTAGGCGATCTGCCGTTCGCTGCACACGGGCAGGGATTCCAGGATCGTGCGGGCAGCCCGGGCGATGTCCGCATCCTCCGCCGCGTAGCGGGCGGCCATGGTGGCCGTGAGATGGGCGAGCACCGAAGCCTTGATGCCGCTGCCCAGGCCGTCCGCGAGGACCGAGACGACCCGTCCCCCGTCCTCCCACTTCTGGGAGAGGAAGACGTCGCCACAGGCCGACTGCCCCGTCTTTCTCTCCTGGGCGTGATCGACCTCGATGAAGAGCCCGTCAGCCACGGCGGCGATCTTCGACGGGGGGAGGACCGCCGAGCGGCGACGGCGAGCTGCGGAAGGAGCCCGCAAGGGAATCCAGGATCATCTCCGTCTCGGCAGCGTTCTCCCCGAGGAGGTAGGCGATCTGCTGCACCGTGGTGACGTTCTTCCGGATGACCTCCTGGGCCTTCTGGATGATCTGCTCCCTCTGCACGGCCGGCTCCGTGATGTCCTGGAGGACGCCGCCCACGATGCGGCCGGGGTCCACGGTGAACACCGTCAGGCGCAGCACCCGGCCCGCGATCCGGATGTCCTTCCGGAGCGCGTCGACCTCCGATTCCAGCCCCCTGGCGAAATGGCCCCGCATCTCCGGAGCGAGCTTCGCGAGGTCGGCCCCCTCCATGCCGGGCTTCGCGTCGAAGATCATGGGCGTGTCGCCCCCGAGGGTTTCCGCGAAGCGCCGGTTGCACTCCACCACCAGGAGGTTCTCGTCCAGGATCACGACTCCGGCGGGCATGGACCGGATGAGGGCGTTGGCCTTGTTCATGGCCAGCTTGCGCATGTAGGACACGCACATGTTCGGCTCGGCCCGGCCGTCCAGCAGCGCTGCGGCCAGGCTCCGACAGCTGTCGTACCCGCATCCGCCGCAATTGAGCTCGTCTTCCGGCTGGGTCTTGCCCAGGCGCCGGAGAGCCGCCGGGATCTCGGGAGCCTCCGGGGAGGTCTCCCGCACCGGATCCGGAGATGCCTCCGCGGACAGGTCCAGGCTGGGAGACGCGAACGGCGCCTCGGGCTCCCGGGCGTAGTCGAGGACCCGGAGCCACTTCAGCGCCGTGCCGCAGGTCCTGTCCGCCTGGGGCCCGTTCACGCACCCCCCTTCGCAGGCCAGCAGCTCAAGGAACAGCTTCTGCGAGAGAGGCAGGGCCGTCAGCCCTTCCATGGCCTCCTGCAGGTAATGGATCCCCGAGAAGGCCATGAACTTCACGTCCGCGGTGTTCCGGCGATGCGCGATGCCCCGAACCATGCCGCCGTCCGACGGATAGAGCGCACCGTCCCGCGCCGTGCCGGGCACGAACACGTCCGATTCCGAGGGCGTCTCGCATCGAGGATCGATGGCCCGCTCTTCCAGCCACCGGCGCAGGTCCGAGAACGTGAGGACCACGTCCAGGAGCTCGGGATGGGCGTCCGCCTCCAGCTTCTTCGAGATGCAGGGACCGATGAAGACGATGCCGATGTCCTCCCCGAGCTCGCGCCGGAGCAGCTTGCAGTGGGCCAGCAGCGGGGAGAGCAGCCGGTTCAGCGAGGGCAGGTGCTCGGGATGGTATCGGCGGATCAGCTCCACCACCGTGGGACAGGCCGTGGAGAGATAGGCGCCGGGGCCCCCGCGTTCCAGCTCCACCGCGCAAGCGGCCGAGACTTCCTCGGCCCCCAGCGCCGTCTCGGACACGGCCTGGAACCCCAGCTCCCGCAGCGCGTGGATCAGCCGTGCGGGCTCGACGCCCGGGAACTCGGACACGAAGGAGGGCGCGAGGCTGACGATCACCCGGGCCTTGCGTTTCAGCAGCCGCTTGGCACGGCCCAGGTCGTCCCGTACTTTCTTCGCCCCCACCGGGCAGACGTTCACGCAGGTGCCGCAGTAGACGCAGCGCTCCGGGATCACGGCCGCGCTGTCGTCCACCACCTGGATGGCCTTCACGGGGCATTCCCGGACGCACTTGTAGCAGTCCTGGCAGCGCGCCTTCTCCGTGTAGATCGGCTGCTGGGCGTTCATCGGCACGCCCCGGAGCGCGAGGGGCGCCCGTCGTCCGCGGAGGCACGCGAAGGCACGTGATACCGGAGAGCGGGGTACAGAGCGATGGGGCTCGCGCCCCGAGTCGACGTTCTCGCGTCCGCCCGGAGGGCGGTTTCGCGTGCGTTCGCGGCCTTGTTCTTCATCGCGGGAGCTCTCCGGCTATCCCAGACGCTCGTCCAGGAGCTCGATCAGGGCCGTCGGTTCGACCCCGCAGAAGCACTGCCCGTCGATGTTCAGGTTGGGCCCCTGCCGGCACTGATTCTGGCAGAGGATGCCCGTGACCTTCACGGCGTTCTCGAGGCCTCTTTCCCGGAGGTATTCCTGGATCACCGGCACCGTGCCGGAGTTCCCCCGGGAGAAGCAGGCGCTGCCCATGCAGACGACGATTTCATGCGTGGACGCATTCATCTCTCGCCTCCAGGACGGGCAACGTCCCGCCGACGGCCGAGGCCAGTGTGTCCCGGACCATCTCGAAGGTGGCCTTTCGCAGCACGTGCCCGTTCACGCGCACCGTCGGCCCCCGATCGCAGCTCTCCATGCAGAACGTCGCCTTGATCTCGAACCGTTCCGCCCAGTCCTGCTCCTCGACGTGACGGAGGATCCCCTTGAGGAGGTCCTGGGCGCCGCGAAGGTGACACGCGGTGCCGATGCAGACGCTCACCGGGATCTTCGGCTCGCCCGTGACGTCCGACAGGGCGATGCCGTCCCCCGCGATGCGCTTTCGGCTGTGGTAGTGCGTGTGCAGCAGGCGATGCGCCTCCGCGCCGTTCGGAGTTCCCAGGCGATCCTCGTAGAGCTCCTTGACGACGTGGTTCTGCTGCGGGCAGTGGACGTCGAGCGTGGTGTCGACGTCCCGGATGACGCGGGTGCGGCGCTGACGCACCTTCGAGGAATGGGTCACGGGCTGGCCGGCGCCCCCGATGCAGCCGCCGGGGCAGGCCATGACCTCGACGAACTCCACGGAGCTCTCTCCCGCCTCGATCTCCCGCACGAGCTCCCTGGCCCTGGCCAGGCCGTGGACGACGGCCATCTTGATCTCGCCGAAGGGAGTCGCGGCGGTGAGCTCGCGACGGTTCTTCTCGGAGCGCACCTCTTCGATCGCCGGATGGTCCTCGCCCAGGTGCCCCGCCGCGTAGCGGATTACGGCTTCGGTGACGCCGCCGGAGTTCGCGAAGATCACGCCCGCGCCGGTCTTGGTCCCGAAGGGCTGGTCCAGCCGGTCGACGGGGAGCTCGGGGAACTGGATCCCCGCGTCCTGAATCATGCGGGCCAGCTCCTGGGTCGTCAGGACCACGTCGACGTCCGGGTTTCCGTCGACCCTGAATTCGTCACGGCCCGCCTCGAACTTCTTGGCCGTGCAGGGCATGACGCTCACGACGACCAGGTCTTCGCGGCGGATGCCGAGCTCCTTCGGCAGGACCTCCTTGGCCACGCTGCCGAACATCTGCTGGGGGCTGCGGCACGTGGAGATGTTCTCCAGGATCTCCGGGAAGTCGTGTTCCGCCATCTTCACCCAGGCCGGACAGCAGCTGGTGAAGAGGGGGAGCTTCCCGCCGTTCCGCTTGCGGTTCACGAACTCCGTGGCCTCCTCCCAGATCGTGAGGTCGGCGGTGAAGGACGTGTCGTAGACCCTGTCGAATCCGAGGCGACGGAGCGCGGAGACGATGCGCCCCATGGTGAAGGTGTCGTCGGCGCCGCCGAAGGACTCGCCGATGGCCGCGCGCACGGCAGGCGCCACCTGGACGACGACGGTCCGGGCGGGGTCCTGGAGGGCGGCGTAGACCCGTTCCACCTCGCTCTTCACGAGGATGGCTCCCACCGGGCAGACGGCCGCGCACTGGCCGCAGCCCACGCAGTCCACGTCGAACAGCCCCTTGCCGAAGGCCGGCGACACCTGGGAGCGCGACCCCCGGTGCGTGAACTCCAGGACGCCGATGCCCTGGATCTCCGAGCAGAAGCGCACGCAGTCGCCGCAGAGGACGCACTTGTTGGGGTCCCGCACCAGGCTGGGGCTGGTGAGGTCGAGGGGCTTCGCCTCGACGGGGGCCTTGAAGCGCACCTCGGTCACCCCGAGGCGTTCGGCCAGGGACTGGAGCTTGCAGGAGCCGCTCTTTCCGCAGGTGGGGCAGTCGTGGTTGCCGCTCGCCAGGAGCAGCTCGATGTTCGTCTTGCGGAGCTCCCGGACCGGAGCGGTCTGGGTCTTTACCTTCATTCCCGCTTCGGGCGCGGTGGTGCAGGCCGTCACGAGGCCTCGCCCCTCGACCTCGACCATGCAGAGCCGGCAGGCGCCGTAGACGGAGAGCTCGCTGTGGTAGCAGAAGGTGGGCAGCTCGATGTGGGCCTTGCGGATCACGTCGAGCAGGTTCCGTTCGCCGTCGACGTCGACCCGGAAGCCGTCGATGGTCAGGCTCTTCTCTCTGGTCATGGCTCGATCCCTCAGATCCCGCCGATCGCGTTGAACTTGCAGGCCGCGACGCAGGCTCCGCAGCGGATACAGGTGGCGGCGTCGATGGTGTGGGGGGCCTTGCGCTCGCCATGGATGGCGCCCACGGGGCACTTCCTGCCGCAGAGCGTGCAGCCCTTGCAGAGCGCCGGGTCGATCTCGGGCGTCCGGAGGCTCTTGCAGGCACGGCTGGGGCAGACCTTCCGGCGGACGTGGGCCTCGTACTCGTCGCGGAAGTGCTTCAGGGTGGAGAGCACCGGGTTGGGCGCCGTCTTGCCCAGCCCGCAGAGGGAGCCGATCTTCACGTTCCGCGCCAGCTGCTCCAGGAGCGGAAGGGTCGCTTCCGTGGCTCGGCCCTCGGTGATGTCGTCGAGCAGGGCGAGCATCTGCTTCGTCCCTTCGCGGCAGGGCACGCACTTGCCGCAGCTCTCGTTCTGGGTGAACTGCATGAAGAACTTCGCCACCTGCACCATGCAGGTCTCCTGGTTCATCACGACGAGGCCCCCGCTGCCCACCATGGCCCCCATCGCGAGGAGACCGTCGAAGTCCATGGGCAGGTCGAGATGCTCGCGGGTGAGGCATCCCCCCGAGGGGCCGCCGATCTGCACGGCCTTGAAGGCGGCGGCGTCGATGGCACCGTCCTTTCGGGTGACGCCGCCCCCCACGTCGAAGACGATCTCGCGGAGCGTGGCGCCGAACGGCACCTCGATGAGGCCCGTGTTGGCCACGTGGCCCGTGAGGGCGAAGGTCTTCGTGCCGGGGCTCTTCTCGGTACCCATCCCGCGGTACCAGGCCGCGCCGTTGGCCAGGATGAGGGGCACGGAGGCCAGCGTCTCGACGTTGTTGATGACCGTGGGCCTGCCGTTCAGGCCGCATTGCGCCGGGAACGGCGGCTTGGGCATCGGCATGCCGCGCTTGCCCTCGATGGAGGCGAGGAGCGCCGTCTCCTCGCCGCAGACGAAGGCGCCCGCGCCCTCCATGACCTGCACGCGGAAGCTCTGGCCGCTGCCGAAGATGTCGTCGCCCAGCAGCCCTGCGGCTTCGGCATCCTGGACGGCCTTGCGCACCCGGGCGACCGCGAGCGGGTACTCGGCGCGGACGTAGACGTAGCCCTCGTCGGCGCCGATCGCGCGAGCGCAGATCATCATCCCTTCGAGGACGGCGTGGGGATTGCCCTCCATCACGGAGCGGTCCATGAACGCTCCGGGGTCCCCCTCGTCGCCGTTGCAGACCACGTACTTCTTGCCCGAGGGCTGGACGCGGGTGAGCTCCCACTTCCGTCCCGTGGGGAACCCGCCGCCGCCGCGACCGCGCAGGCCGGCGTCTACGATCTCCTGGCAGACCTGCTCGCCCGTCATGGTCGTCAGCGCCTTGCGGGCCGCGAAGTAGCCGCCTCGCGCGACGTACTCCCGGAGGTTCTCGGGATCGAGGCTGCCGCAGGCCTTCAGCACGGTTCGCTGCTGCTGGGCGTAGAACGGTATGTCGCCGTGCCCCTTGCAGACCTGGCCCGTCGCCGGAACTCTGTAGAGGAGGCGCTCCACCAGCCGGCCCTTCTGCACGGCCTCGATGATCTCGGGCACGTCGCCCGGCTTCACGCCGCAGTAGAGGATGCCGTCCGGCTCGATGGAGAGGAGCGGGCCCATCTGGCAGAAGCCCTGGCATCCGCTCTTCGTGAGGAGACCGGCCTTGTCCGTCTGGTCCTCGTAGTCCAGCTCGATCTCGAGGCGAATGCCCCTCTCCCGGGCCTCCTCGTGCAGGGCCTTGAAGACCTTCAGGGCGCCGTTCGCCATGCAACCCGTGCCGGCGCAGATCACCACGCGGCGAGCGAAGCGCTCTTCGGCCTCCAGGTATCTCCGGCGGGTGGATTCCAGCTCCTTCTCGAGGCCGGGGGTCATTGGGCTTCCTCCGCGCGGATCCGTTCGATGAGGGCGCGGGCTCGGGCGGGATCCATCTGACCGTGCACGTCTTCGTTGATCACGACCGCCGGGGCGAGTCCGCAGGCGCCGAGGCAGCTGACGGTCTCGAGGGTGAACAGCATGTCGGGTGTCGTCGTCCTCCCCTTCGGGAGCTTCAGGCTCTCCACGAGGGCGTCCGCGATGTCCTGGCTCCCCTTCACGTGGCAGGCGGTGCCGTCGCAGATGCGGACGACGTACTTGCCCTTCGGCTCCAGGGCGAAGTGGCTGTAGAAGGTGGCGACGCCGTAGACACGGGCCGGGGGAATATCGAGCGCCGTGGCCACGAACGTCATGACCTCTTCGGGCAGGTAGCGGTATTCCTCCTGAACGGCCTGGAGGATCGGTACCAGCTTCGAGCTGTCGTGATCGAACGATTCCAGGATACGGAGGACCGACGTGAATTGCCGCGCGGTCTCCGGAGCGGCGGTTTCGACTGTGAGCATCTGTTCGCCTCGTTGCCAGAAGGGCAGACTGGGTCCGGGCCTTCGGGAGGAAAGCCGACTCGTGAAGGCTGTGGTGGTGGCTATTGGGGGCGAGTCCCCGAGGGACCGCACCCCACGAAAGACCTACGGCGAAGGTGGTCCTCGGACCCCTCCTCGTCGAGCCGGCTCAGGGCCCGGCCCTGGCGGAACCCCGAACCGATGCCGCCTTGCGGCGAACGGCGAGCCGGCGAGAGAGCACGCCCAGGCTGGAGTAGAGCGCCACGTTCTCGACGATCACGGTTTCCGGCAGGTCCAGCACGATGGGGGCGAAGTTCCAGATGGCCTGGATGCCGCTCGCGACCATCATCTCCGCCGCGTCCTGGGCATCCTCTGCGGGAACCGTGAGGATTCCGATGGCGACGTGCATGCGACGGGCGAGATCCGGGAGCTTCGCCACGGGCAGAACGGGGACCCCCTGGATCTTCCTCCCCGCTCTTCCGGGGCTGGCATCGAAGGCCGCGACGATCCGGACCCCGGCCCGCTCGAAACCCGCGTAGCCGAGCAGGGCCGTCCCCAGATGGCCCACTCCCACGAGGAAGGCGTCCGACACGTTGTTCCAGTTGAGGAACTCCTCGATGGAGACGATCAGGTCGTCGACCCGGTGCCCCACCTTCGGTTTTCCCTGGCTTCCCGTGACGGCCAGGTCCTTGCGGACCTGGGTGTGGTGAACCCCCAGCGCCGCGCCGATCTGGGCGGCGGAGGTCACGTTCTGACCTTTCTCGCGAAGGCGGAGGAGGTAGTGGTAGTAGGAAGGCAGCCGTCGCAGCGTGGCTTCAGGGACGGAATCCACTCGCATGCCTGCCTCCGGGCTCGGAAAAGGAGAGCGAGAAATTCATCTCGATAAAAAATTCTAGATTAGGCGTCTCCTCGGGTCAAGCCCCGCACGCGGCGGACCACTTCGATCTCGCGACGAGGGAGAGGCACGTCGTCCCGCGCGACCGGACGCTCCTCCGCGGCCTCGGGACCCGGGACCTCGCAGCGGTCGGACGCGGCCACTATCTTCGGAAGGCGTGCCGCAGCGACTCGCAGATCTCGGCGATGGCGACCGTCGCCCTTTCGAAGATACCCGGCAGGACCACGAAGTCGTGGAGCTGTCCCGGATGGAGGCGGTAGTCGACGGCGACGCCGGCCTCCCGCAGGCGGAGCGCGTGGGCCCGGACCTGGTCGTGGAGGATGTCGAACTCGGAGTCGAGGATCAGCGCCGGCGGGAGGCCGCGGAGATCCGGGGCGAGGATCGGCGAGGCGTGCGGGTCCATCGCCTGCGCCGGACTCGCCAGGTAGTGGTCGCGGTACCACCGCAAGCTGGAGGTGGAGAGCCAGGCCCCCTGGCCGAACCAGCGAAATGATTCCGTCTCCGCGCAGGAGAGGTCGACCCACGGAGAGATGAGGACCTGCTGAACGAGCGCGGGTCCGCCCTCGTCGCGAGCCGCCAGCGCCGCAACGGCGGCGAGGTTGCCTCCGGCGCTGTCGCCCGCGACGGCGATCCGGCACGGGTCCCCGGCGATCTCGTCGGCGTGCGCGCCCACCCAGCAGAGCGCCGCGATCGCGTCCTCCGGGGCCGCGGGGAACCTTCCCTCGGGAGCGAGCCGGTAGTCGACGGAGACCACGACGCATCCGGCGCCGTCCGCGAGGATCGTGCAGAACGCGTCGAACTCGTCCAGCGAGCCGACGACGAATCCGCCGCCGTGGAAGAAGACGAGGACCGGCAGAGGCCGGCCTCCGTGAGGGAGGTAGGTTCGAAGGCGCAGGCCACCCGCCGGGCCGGGAATCGAGAGGTCGCGCACGGCCGCCATCTCGCGCGGGGTCCCGAGCCAGGAGGGGCGGAGGAAGCTCGCGCGGGCTTGCCCCGGCGTGAGCGCCGCCGTCGGAGAGGGTCCTTCCGCGGCGATCGCGGTGAGCAGCGCGTCGGCTTGCGGGTCGAGGCGGCCGTTCGTGTAGGCGGGGTAGTGGTCCATCGGGGGACGATCTCCTTCAGCGGTCCTCGGCCTGGTCGAGCCAGGCGTTCAGCTTCTCGAGCAGGCGTATCCCCTCGGCTCTCTCCGCCGCCGAGAGGCCGGCCTCGGGGTCGACCGTCGTCTTCCCCGTCCTCCAGAGGCGGGCCGGGACCGAGGCCAGCTTCTTCCGACCCGCCGCGGTGATCTCCACGATCACCCGCTTGCCGTTCTCGGGGTCCCGACGGCGCGTGATCCAACCGGCCCGCTCCATCGTCGCGAGCATGGAGGTCGTGGTGGGGCGGTCGGCGAAGACGAGCTCCGCGACCTCGCTCGGCGCGAGGCTCCCGGATTCCACGAGGGTCCGAAGAAGGAAGACCTGCTTCGGATTGACGCCGTACGGAGCCAGGTCGCGCGCGACGCGCCGCTTCCACCGGAGGTGGACGCGGGAGACGAGCTCCAGGAGCCGGCCGGACATAATTAGAAGTCTAATCATCGACCCGGAGCGGGCGCAAGCGCGGGCTCTTCCCGGCGGCCGTCGCCCCGGGGAGGGCGGACGGACGAGGAGCCCCGGGAGCGGCGGGTCGCGCGCGGCGCGCCGTGTACTCTCGCCCGCATGGGCGATCCCCGCGTCTTCTTCGCCGCCGAGCGGACGCTCCTGGCCTGGATCCGGACCGGCCTGACGGTCATGGCGTTCGGCTTTCTCGTCGCCCGCTTCGGCGTCTTCCTCCGCATCGCCGCCGCCCAGCTCGGGGCCGAGGCGCACACGCCCCGCTTCGCGCAGCTCTCGCACGCGATCGGGGTCCTCCTCGTCCTCGCCGGGACCTTCGCGATCCTCGTCGCGGCACGCGAGCACCGCGCCTTCCTCCGGACGCTTCCGGAGAGCGACCGCCCCGCCGGTCGCGACGCGCGCCTCCACGAACGGCTCGCGATGTTCCTCGGCCTCCTCGGCGTCCTCCTGACCGTCTACCTCGTCCTGTAGGCGCCGGCTAGGTTGACGCGCCGGCGGATCGGGTGTGTCCTCCGCCCGCAAGAGCCTGGGAACGGGAGGTCGCCATGACGGTCGCGGAGTGGGTCTCGCGCCTCAACGACGGGTACCTCTACCGGCTTCCCGGCGGAGCGGGCCGCACCGCGCCCCGCGTTCCGATCAACGTCCAGAAGGCGACCGCGGGGGCGGTGGTCTTCTGTCTGATGCTGCGGGCGGGCGATTTCAGCCTCGCCGCATGGCTCTACCTCGTCCTCCACGGGTCGTACGGAATCCTCTGGCTCGTGAAGGACGTCGCGTTCCCGGACCCGTCCTGGCGCCGTCGGCAGTCGGTCTCCTCGGCCGTCGCCGTCTTCGTCTACCCGCTCGGCGCCTACTACCTCGCACCGCTCGTCATGCTCACCGGCCTCGGCCGCGCCGTGCCGGGAGGCTGGGGGACGACCGCGACCCTGCCCGCCGGCGTCGCCGCGGCGGCCGTGGCGTGCTACGCGTTCGGCGTCTTCCTCCACTTCGGAGCCGACGGCCAGAAGCACTTCGTCCTCGCGCACGAGCGTCCGCGACGGCTGATCACGGACGGCTTTTTCGCGGCGACCCGCAACCCGAACTACCTCGGCGAGATCCTCATCTACTCTTCGTTCTGCCTCCTCGCGCAGCACTGGCTCCCCTGGGCCGCCTGCGCGACGGTCTGGCTCCAGGTCTTCCTGCCGAACATGCTCCGCAAAGAGCGGTCGATGTCGCGCTACCCGGAGCACCCGGCTTGGGTGGCGCGGACCGGGCTCCTTCTCCCCTCGATCCCGACGCTGGTCCGCCGACTGCCGGACGTCTTCCGGGCGCGGAACCGGGAAGGCGGGCGGGCCGGCTCGCGGGCCGGCCGCTACCT
>CAZWRQ010000083.1:0-17953 GCA_964636395.1 uncultured Holophagales bacterium | reverse complement strand
CGGCCCCGGCGTCCACGCCGCGCTCGCGAGGCTCGTCGCGGACCTGGGCGTCCGCGACGAGCAGCTGTAGCGTTTCGGGGAGGCTCGCCACGAGCCTCGCCGCGGCGCCCTGCGGGGCACCTCCCCTCGAGCGGGGCGGAAGCCGCAGCCCCTACCAGGGCAGCCCGCGCACCTCCCGCGCGCGGCGGTAGACGAGCTCGTAGTCGTTCGCGGAGCGGCCCCAGGAGAAGTCGGCCTTCATCCCGTTCTGCACGATCCGCGACCACGCCTCGCGACGGAAGAAGACGCTCTGCGCGTGGAGCACCTCCGCGGCGACGGCGTGCGGGGAGGGGTCGTCGAAGTGGAAGCCGGTCGCCCACTCGAGGTTCTCGCCGTGGAGGCCGATCACGGAGTCGGCGAGCCCGCCGGTCCTCCTCACGATCGGCACGGTGCCGTAGGCGAGGGCGTACATCTGCGTCAGGCCGCACGGCTCGTAGCGCGACGGCATGACGAGCGCGTCGCTCCCGGCCTGGATCTTGTGCGAGAGCGCGTCGTCGTAGCCGATGAACCCTTTGAACCGGCCCGGATGGTGCGCTTCCAGCATTCGCATCGAGCCCTCGAGCGCCGGCTCTCCCGAGCCGAGGAGGACGAGCCGCACGCCGCGCCGGATCAGCTCGGGGGCGGCCTCGAGGAGGAGGTCGTACCCTTTCTGCGGGACGAGGCGGCCGACGGAGCCGACGATCATCGACGGGTCGCCCGGCTCGAATCCCGCGAGGCGACAGAGGTCGGCGCGGCAGTCGAGCTTCCCGCGCAGGTCCTCGGCCGAGAAGCGCGAGGCCAGGTGCGGGTCGACGGACGGGTTCCACTCCTGGCGGTCGATGCCGTTCAGGATCCCGGTCAGGCGGGCCGCCTTCAGGCGGAGGACGCCGTCGAGGCCGGCGCCCCCTTCGGGCGTCCGAATCTCCCAGGCGTACGTCGGGGAGACCGTCGTCACCATGTCGGCCGCGACGATCGCCCCCTTCAGCATGTTCAGCGCGCCGGAGTGCTCGAGGAGGCCCCCGCTCCAGGTCTCGGGCGGAAGGCCGAGGGCGGCGACCTGGTCGGGACCGTAGATCCCCTGGTAGCCGACGTTGTGGATCGTCAGGACCGACGCGACCTCGTCGAACCACGGGTCCCGCCAGGAGCTCCAGGCGCCCAGCATCGGCGCGAGCCCCGGATGCCAGTCGTGCGCGTGGATCACTTCCGGCCGGTCCCCCGTTCGCCGGAGCGACTCGATCGCCGCGCGGACGAAGAGGCTGAAGCGCCAGATCCCGTCGTCGACGCCCTGGTCGTTCTTCGCGTACAGCCCGCCGGGCCGGTGGAAGAGCGGGTCGTGCGCCACGAAGTGGACCGGGACGGTGCTGCCGGGGAGCGTCGACCGGAGCACGCCGACCCTGTAGGTGGCTCCGAGGATCGAGACGTCGAACGGCTCGATCTCCTGCTCCGGCCACGTTCCGCGCCGCCGGAACCACTCCGCGGCCTCGAGGAAGAACGGCACCCAGACGTCCACGTCGTGGCCGGTCGCGGCGAGGGCCTTGGGGAGGGAAGAGACGACGTCGCCGAGGCCGCCCGTCTTGGCGAAAGGCGAGACCTCGGCCGAGAAGTTCGCAACGCGCATCAGCACTCCTTCCTTTCCGATCCATCCGGTTCCGTTCGGGTCTCCCACAGGAGGGCGGCGTAGCCGACGACGCGGCTCGTGTCGCCGAATGCGTCTCCCGAGTCGCCTCGCGCCACGAGGCGGGGTCGGGTGGGGGGCAGCTTCGTCAGGGCCGCGAGGAGCGCCGTGGCGGGCAGGACGCCGCACATGGAGATCCGCTCCCGCAGCAGGACCCGCGTGAAGAGCTCGACCGAGTCGCCGAGGAGGAGCGCGTCGATGGCGCGGTCGTCCTTCTCGCGGTTCCGTTCGCGCGGCAGGTAGTGGTTCAGGTCGGACGAAACGACGATCCCGACACGCTCTCCCCGCGTCTCGACGCGCGTCACGGCCTCGGCGACGGCGCGCCCGACCTCGAGGCAGACGGAGAGGTCCGGCTCGCCCAGGGTGAGGCAGGCGACGGAGAGGCCGGGGCGCGCAACCTGGAGGAACGGGAGGATCACCTCCAGCGCGTGCTCGCGGCGGTGGGCCGCCTCGTCCGTGAGGATCGCGGAGGACGCCCTCCGGAGCTCTTCCGCGAGACCCGCCGCGAGGGGGACGTCGCCGAGGGGCGTCCGCCAGGCGGCGGCCCCGGAGAGGGCCACGCCCGCTCCCGTCCCGTGGTGGTTCGGCCCGAGAAGGAGGACCGTCGCGGGGAGCTCGACGGCGCCGACTCCCGCGCCGCAGACCGCCCCCGAGTAGACGTGCCCGGCATGGGGCAGCAGGAGCGCCCGCCAGGCCGCGGAAGCCCGGCGAGGCCCGTCCGGAGCGCCCAGGTGCCGTTCGACGTCCGCCCGCAGCGCCCGCGCGTCGCCCTCGTAGAAGAGTCCGGCGACCGCGGGGAGGCGGACGGCTTCGGTCAAAACACGATCACCGCGACCTCTGCGGTCTTCGCGCCGCAGACCGCGCGAACGGTGGCGGAGCCGGGGCCGACGCCGAGGACCCTTCCGCCGGAGCAGGTGGCCACGGAGGGGTCGGACGAGGTCCACGTGGCGGCGGCGTCGGGGATGGGCTGCCCCTGCGCGTCGCGGGCGACGAGCGTGACGTCGAGCGCCTCGCCGATCTTCAGCGGGATGTTCAGGGGAGTCGCCTCCAGCGACTCGATCGACCGGAGGACGACGACGACGTCGGTCGCGCCCGAGACGTCGCCGATCGCGGCCTTCACGGTCGTCTTCCCCTCGGCGACGGAGGTCACGACGCCGGACGCGTCGACCGTCGCCACCTTCGGGTCGGAGGAGGTCCAGTCCGCCGCCATCGAGAGGCGCGCGCCCGTGCTGGCCTTCGCCTCGAGGACGAGCGGGAAGGTCGTCCCGGCGGGGCCCGCGAGCGTCATGCGCTGGGGAGAGACGTGCACCGACGCGACGTCGACGACCTCGAGCGCCACCTGTGCCTCGAGAGGCGGCTTGCCGAGCCGTGCGGTGATGGTCGCTCTTCCGGCCGAGACCGTCTTCACGGAGCCGGTCTGCCGGTCGACGGTAGCGACCTTCGGGTCGGAGGACTCCCAGGCGACGTTCAGGCCGGGGACGATCTCCCCCTTCTTGTCGACGACGTCGCCGCCGACGGAGACGGTCCGGTCGAGACCGTAGACCTTCAGCTTCGTCTCCTTCAGGCGGATCTCGGAGGCTTTCGGCCCGCAGGAGGCGAGGAGGAGGGGGGCGAGGAGGAGCGCCGCGCCGGAGAGGAAGCGGGTGAGACGGCTCATTGCCCGGAAATCTTACCGCGCGGGAGGATCGTCGGCCTCCTCGAGAAGGAGAGGCCGCACGTCCGCGGCGCGGCGCATCCGGGCGAGGATGCGGGCGGCCCGGCGCTGATGCCGGGCCGGGTGGGCGAGGAAGAAGCGCGGGCCGGGGATCATCGCGGCGAGCCAGGCGGCCTGCTCGCGCGTGAGGCGGGATGCCGGGCGCCCGAAGTAGGTCCGGGCGGCCGCCTCGCACCCCCAGACCCGCTCCCCCCACTCGATCCCCGACAGGTAGTGCTCGAGGATCGTCCGCTTCGGGAGGAGGAGCTCCATCGCCGTCGCGACGACCGCCTCGCGCCCCTTCCGGAGCCACGATCGCGAGGGGGAGAGGAAGAGGTTCTTGGCGAGCTGCTGCGTGATCGTCGAGGCCCCGAGGGGCCGGCGCCTCGGGAAACGGCGGTTGCGCGTCCGGGCGGCCTGCACGGCGCTCCAGTCGATTCCGTGGTGCTCGAAGAACCGGGCGTCCTCGGAGACGAGGACGGCGGTCACGAGGTAGGGGGAGACCTTCTGGAGGGGGACGGGACGCCGGTCGATCCGCGCGCTCTTCCCCTCGGAGAGGAGCCGCTCGCGGCGGGCCTCGAGGAACGCCGTCGTCGACGGGGGGCCGAAGCGGAGCGCGACGATCCGGGGGATCGGGACCACGACGCCGAAGAGCAGGACGGCGAGCGCCACGGCGGCCGGGACGAGGAGCCTCGCGCGACGCGAGGCTCCTCGGGCGGTCGTCATTCGGGGGCGGAAGGCCGGCTCAGGCGAAGACCTCCGCGAGCGCGGCGCGGAGGCGCTTCACGCCGAGGAGGGCCTCGTCCCGGCCGAGAGTCAGCGCGGGGCGGAGGCGGATCGAGCGCTCGCCGCAGGAAAGCGCCATGACGTGGTGCTTCTGGAGCATCGTCGAGAGCACCTCCCCGCGCGTCGCGCCGTCCGGCAGGTCGAACGCGATGAAGAGGCCCTTCCCGCGGACGTTCGTGACCTTTCCGGGGAGCTCGGCGGCGAGCGCGGCGAGCTCGCCGAAGAGGACCTCTCCGACGACCCGGGCGTTCTCGACGAGCCGCTCCTCCTCGATGATCTCGAGGTACTTCCGGGCGCGGACCATGTCGACGAGGTTCCCGCCCCAGGTGGAGTTGACCCGCGACGAGACCGTGAAGACGTTCTCCTCCTCGTCGAAGATCCGCCCGTTCGACGCGAAGCCGCAGACCTGCATCTTCTTGCCGAAGGCGAAGAGGTCGGGGACGACGCCGGTCGTCTGGAACCCCCACATGCGGCCCGTCAGGCCGATCCCCGTCTGCACCTCGTCGCAGATCAGCAGCATCTCGTTCTCGTCACAGAGCTGCCGGAGCGCCGCGAGGAACTCGGCCCGGAAGTGGTTGTCGCCCCCTTCCGCCTGGATCGGCTCGACGATGAGCGCCGCGAGGTCGTCGCGGTTCTCGACGAGGGCCTGCTTCACCTGCGCGATCGCGAGCGCCTCGACCTTCTCGACGCGCTCGACCTCGGCCGCGTCGACGGGGAACCGCAGCTTCGGGTTGACGATCCGCGGCCAGCGGAACTTCGGGAAGTACATCGTCTTGCGCGGGTCGGCCGTGTTCGTCAGGGAGAGCGCGTAGCCGGTCCTTCCGTGGAAAGCCTGCTCGAAGTGGACGATCTGGTGGCCGACCTCGCGCCGGTAGCCCTTCCGGAAGTTCTTCCGCACCTTCCAGTCGAAGGCGGCCTTCAGCGCGTTCTCGACCCCGACGGAGCCACCTTCGACGAAGAAGAGGTGCTCGGAGTGGCTCGGCGGGACCGCGATCCGGGCGAAGGTCTCGACGAAGCGGGCCATCTCCTCGGTGTAGATGTCGCTGTTCGCCGGCTTCGTGAGCGCGGCCCGCCCGAGCTCCTCGAGGAACGAGGGGTCCTTCAGCTTCGGGTGGTTGTAGCCGACCGGTATGGTGGCGAAGTGGGAGAAGAGGTCGAGGATCTCGACTCCGTGCCGGCTGTCGTGGATGAAGCTCCCGTGCGAGCGCTCGAGGTCCATCACGACGTGGTAGCCGTCCACCAGCATGTGGCGGCCGAGCGATTCGAGGACGTTCTTCGGGCCGATTCCGGGGATGACGCTCGACGACATTGTCCCTCCGCCGTTCGGCCCCGTCCCGGGGCCGGCCCCGGATGTTAGCAGCGGCGCGCGTCGCTCACGTCTTCAGGACGATGTTCGAGATCGAGGGAGGGCCGCTCTCGCGGCGGGCCGCGACGACGCAGTCCTTCCCGGCCTCCTTGGCCGCGTAGAGGGCCGCGTCGGCCTTCTTCAGGATCTCGTTCTTCTGCTCGCTCGGAGGCCGGCCCGGCGTGCAGTGCCGCCGGAAGGACGCGACGCCGATCGAGATCGTGATGACGCCCTTCAGGTTCAGGGCCGGCTCGCCCGGCCCGATCGCCATCGGGAGGAAGGTCCAGTCGGCGATCGCGGCGCGGATCCGCTCCCCGATCTCCATCCCCCTGGCGAGCTCGCAGTCGACGAGGATGATCGTGAACTCGTCGCCTCCGTAGCGGCAGGGGAGGGACGTCGTCTGGGCGAGCTGTCGCTGGAGGATGAAGGCGACCTCCCGCAGGATCTGGCTCCCGGCGAGGTGCCCGTGCTCGTCGTTCACCGCCTTGAGGTGGTCGCAGTCGAGGAAGAGGAGCGTCAGGTCGCCGTCGGGCGTCTGGGAGAGACGGTCGATCTCCTGGCGGAGCTTCTTGTGGAAGTAACGGTCGTTGTAGAGCGCCGTGAGCGAGTCGCGGCGCGCCACCTCGCGGGCGCGCCGCTCGTCGAGGAGGTTCTGGAGCGCGAGCGAGAGCGTCTCGCCGAAGAGGGACATGAGGCGCTCGTCGAGCGCGTCGAAGCCCTCCGGCTCGATCCGGTTCACGAGGACGAGCGACCCGCAGACGTGCGACTCGATGACGACGGGGACGCCGAGGGCGTTCCTCACCGGCGACCCGAACACCTCGTCCGCCTCGCGGGAGAGGGCGCGGGCTCCCTTGATCTCGTTCACCGCGGTCTGCTCCCCGCGCGCATAGGTGAAGCCGGCGATGCCGTCGACGGGCCTCACCCGGGTCCCGACGGCCGGGTCGCGGATGTCTCCGGCCGAGGCGATGACGGTCAGCTCGTTCCGGGACCGGTCCTCCTCCTTCGCGACCGGGTCGTCCAGAAGGAGGACGGCGGCCTCTGCCGGGACGAAATCGAGCGCCTTCTTGACGAGCGTGACGAGGAATCGCTCGGGGGCGATTCCGCTCGTCTCGTCGAGGAGGCGATGGCGCTCCATGAAGCGCGCGAGCTTCGGAGGCGGGAGGACCCGCGTCGTCAGGGCCACGGGGCGATTCTAGCCGCGCCGACCGTCCCGAACCCGGCCGAGGACCTCGCGGGCCCGATCCCGCAGCCGGGCGAGCTCGTCGGAGTAGTCGCCGAGCTGGGGCGCGAAGCGAAGGAACTCGGCCTGCGCGAGGAGCTGCCGGAGCTCCTCCCGGAGCTCGGGGCCGACCCCGCGGCCGGCGAGCTCCTCGAGGAGCTCGCCGACGGGCGCGGTCTCGGCGACGCCCGTCCGCCGCGCCAGGTGCCCGCGGACGGCCCGTTCGACCCGTGCCACCGCCCGCTCCTTCGTCTCTCCCGGCTCCGGCGCGAGCAGGGCCGCGGCCGGGCCGAGGGCGCGCCCGCGACGACGAATGGCCCAGGTCGCACCCCCGGCGACGACGAGGAGGCCCGGAACGGCGACGAGGACCCAGAGGGGGACGGCGACCGTCGACTGAGCGAGCTCGCGCGCCGAGGGAAGGGGCGTCGGTGTCGGTGGCCCCCCCGGGAGGGTCGTCGCGGCCTCCGCTCCGGTCGCGGCGTCGGGGACGGGCGGAGGGCCCTCGGCGATCACCGCGCCGGGAGCGGCCGCCTCGACGGTGATCGGGATCGGGGTGGTCGCCCTCGTCACGAGCTTCTTCTCGACGGTGTCGAAGACCTCGAACGAGACGGAGGGGACGACGAGGCTGCCGGCCTCGGTCGGCACGAGGACGAAGTCCCACTCGGCGCTCGTCCCGACCTTGGTCCCGCCGCGGGACGGCAGGGTCCGTGACGAGGGCGGGTAGACCTTCACCCCCGGTATCGAGAGGTGGGGCGTCTCGGTCGCGGTCCGGAGGTTGCCGGTCCCGGCGAGGCGGACCCTGAGGGTGACGGCCTCGCCGGCCGGGACGCGCTTCCGGTCGACGCTCGCGGTGGCTCCGAACTGCCCGACCGGACCCCGGAAATCGGGACGGCCGGGGATCGGCAGGACCTTCAGGGTGATCGGCTTCGTGGAGCGCTCGAGGACCCGCGGACGGAGCATCGCGAACGGGTCGCCGAACGGGTCGACCGCGACGCGGACGCCGATCCGGATCTTCGCCGCCGGGATCGTCACGGTCCCGGGGGTGAGGCCGGAAACCGCCTTGCGGAGGAGCGTGAAGCGCGCGACGGGTCGCCCGTCGTACGTGTCCTTCCGCCCCTGCGGGCGCTCGGGGCGCTCGAGGTCCTCGGCCCAGAGGCCTGGGAACTGAGGCGCGTCGACGTACTCGATCCCCTGCACCTCGGCCTCGGTGACGAGGTCGTAGGCGATCGTCACCTCCTCGCCGACGTAGGCGGTCTCGCGGCTCGGGGTCGCGACGAACGCGAGGAGCGGCTCGGCGGAGGGGAGGCCGCGCTCGACCCCGGCGGGGCGGGTCCCGCGCCTCGGGAAGAGGCGGTCGAACGGGTCCTCCTCGCGCTGGGGAGCGGCCGCGCCAGCGCCGGCCTCGCGCCGCGCGGGACCCACCTCGAGGAGGTAGGCCCCCGCCTTCACCTCCTTCTCGCCGAAGCGGAACGTCGTCTCGCCGATCTCGGCGGGACCCGTCCCCGCGGGTCGAAGGAAATAGGTGAGGCTGGAGGTGCGGGAGAAGACGCCGTTGATGAGGGTCGCCTGGGTCGAGCTGCTCGGCGGGCCGAGGGAGACGAGGTTCCGGAGCGGGAGCTCGGCCGGGGCGTGCAGCCTCCCGCCGATGCCGGGGCCGGAGAAGACGAACGTCAGACGGACGACGTCGTCGGCCGCGGGGCGAGGGTTGTCGACGACGACCCGGACCTCGGGCTCGTCCTGGGCCGCGCCGGCCGGCCCAGCCGGGAGGACCGCGACCAGCGCCGCGAAGAGGGCGAGGATCGCGGCGGCGCGCACGGCGCGGCTCACCAGTCCCTCCCGGAACGCCGCGTCTTCTTCTGCTCGGCGACCTTCTTCCGCTGCTCCTCCAGGTCGTTCCGGGCGATCGCCTGGAGCAGCTGCTCGGCTTTGTCGCGGCTCATCTTCGCTTTCTTCTCGAAGTCGTCCTTCTTCGGCGGGGGCGGCGGGCCGCCCCCCTGCTGCTGTCTCTGCTGCTGCTTCTGCTGCTCGAGCCGCCGGAGGGCGAGCTCGTAGTTGAACGCGGCGTCCGCGTCGCCGGGCCGGGCCCGGAGCGCGTCGCGGAAGGCGGCCGCGGCTGCCTCCCACTGCTTCCCCGCGAGGAGGACCGTGCCGGCGTTGTGGGACGCGTCGGCGGCGACGTCGCCCCGCGAGGAGCCCTTCGCCTTCTTCAGGGCGGCGAGGGCCTCGTCGGTGCGGCCGGCGAGGGCGAGAGCGGTCCCGAGGTTGTAGCTGCCGGCGGGGTCCTTCGGGGCGAGCGCCGCCTCGCGGGCGAATCGAGCCGCCGCCTCGTCGAGACGTTTCTCCTCGAGCGCCTTCTTCCCCGCGAGCGCCTCGCCGCGCGCCGTCGTGAACGGCGGACGGGAGAGGACCCTCTCCTTCAGGGAGCCCGGGGTCGGTGCGACCGTCGGAACGCCCGGCGCGCCAGCCCCTGCGGGCGCCGCGGGCGGGGCCTGTGCGAGGAGAGGGCGGCCCGACGGGACGCCGGAGAGCAGGAGGAACAGGGCTGCGGCCACGCCGCTTCGCGTGCGGCGAGGCCGGAGGAAGCCGAGCGGCCCGATCAGGAGGATCGCGAGCGCGCCGACGGCGACGGCGAGCGGGATCTGGAAGCGCTCCCGCCGGTTCGTCCCGACGCTCCCGGAGAGGGGCCGCCGGGCGGCCTTGTCGATCTCGCGGGCGACGCCGTCGAGGTCGGTTCGCCCGGGAGAGACGACGGAGAAGCTCCCTCCCGTCTCGGCGGCGAGACGTCGCAGGAGGCCCGGGTCGGGGCGGGAGAGGACGGGAGAGCCCTCCTGAGACTTGAATCCCGACGGTCGGCCGGCGGCGTCGACCTCGGGGACGGGCGCACCGCGCCCCTCGACGCCGACGAAGACGCCGTGGACGACGATCCCTTCGCTCTTCGCCTTCGCGATCGCCTCGTCGACGCCCCCTTCCAGGTCCTCGCCGTCGGAGAGGACGACGATCTGTCTGCCCGCGGACGTGCCCGGCGGCATCAGCTCGGCCGCGGCCGCGAGGCCGGCCGCGAGCGAGGTCCCGGGGAGCGCGCCGATCCCGGGCTCGAGCGCTTCGAGGAAGAGCGCCACCGCCGCCGTGTCGAGCGTCAGCGGGACGAGGACCTGCGCCTCGCCTTCGCAGCCCACGAGCGCGAGGCGGTCGCCCGGGAGCTTCTCGGCGAGGGAGAGCGCCGCCTGCCGCGCGAGGACGAACCGCGACGGCGTGACGTCGGTCGCGCGCATCGAGGCGGAGGTGTCGAGGAGGACGACGACGTCGGCTCCGCGCCGTTCGACCGTCTCGGTGACGAGGCCCCAGCGGGGACGGGCCAGCGCGAGGCCCGTGCCGATCGTCGCGACGACCGCGAGGAGGGCCGCGAAGGGCGTCCATCGATCGCGCGAGAGGAGCCCCGCCTTCTCGGCGAGGGCCGGCGCGACGAGCCCTTCCCGCCGGCGGCGGACGCGGCGCGCGGAGAGCCACGCGGCCGCCGCGGCGAGGAACGCGCCTCCGAGAGCCGCGCCGAGCCAGGCGGGGGATAGGAAGAGCTCCGTCATCGCGGGGCCACCGGGAACGCGACGAGCGCGAGGAGCGCGGCTGCGGCGAGGAGGCCCGCCGCGGGGAGCGCGACGCGCGGGAACGTCTCGCGCCAGCGCGTGTAAGTCGTCGTCTTCACCTCGGTCTTCTCGAGGCGGTCGATCTCTGCGTAGGTCCGGGCCAGGCCCGCGGGGTCGGTCGCGCGGAAGAAGCGGCCGCCCGTCGCCTCGGCGATCCGCCCGAGGAGCTTCTCGTCGACCTCCACCTCGGCCATCACGCGGCGCTCCACGACGCGCCCGGTGTCGGGGTCGCGGACCGGGACCGGGATCTCGACCGGCCCGCCCGCCGTGCCGACGCCGATCGTGTAGACGCGGACGCCGAGCCCCTTCGCCACGTTCGCGGCGGTGTCGGGGTCGATCTCGCCGGCGTTGTTCCCGCCGTCGGTCACGAGGACGATCACCTTCGACTTCGCCTTCGAGGCGCCGAGCCGCGCGAGCGCGTTCCCGAGCGCCATCCCGATCGCCGTGCCGTCCCCCTGCTCCCCCAGGTCCAGCGCGCCGAGACGCTGCAGGAGCATGTCGCGGTCGGTCGTCAGCGGCACGACGGTCCGGGACCGGCCGGCGAACGCGATCAGCCCGAGGCGGTCCTGGGGCCGCCCCTCGACGAACGTCCGCGTCGCGGCCTTCGCCACGAAGAACCGGTTCTTCGGCTTGAAGTCCTCGGCGGCCATCGAGCCGGAGGCGTCGAGGGCAATGACGATGTCGACCCCTTCCGTCCACGACTCGGTCCTCTCGAGCCCGACGCGCGGACGCGCGAGGGCGACGACGAGGCCTGCGAAGCCGAGGCAGGCGAGGACGAACGGGACGTGGCGGAAGCGGACCCGCCACCCCGGCTTCACGCTCGCGACGAACGCGAGGGTCGGTACGACGAGGGCCGTCTCCCCCTTCCGCTCGCGCGCGATCCGGAGCGCTGCGGCCACCGGGACGAGGAGCAGGAGGAGGAGGACGAGCGGGTCGCGGAATGTGAGCCCGGGCGGGAGCAAGGTCGAAAGGAAGCTCACCGCGCGCCTCCTGCGGCCCTCTGGGAGCCCGAGGCCCTCGCCGGGGCGGGCGGCTTCGGAGCCTTCGCGGTCTCCCGCTCCGCCGCGGCCTGCGCGGCCATCCGGGTCCGGCCCCAGGCGAGGAGAAGGCGGGCCCCCTCGAGCGCTCGCGCGGCTTCCGCGGCCGTCGCCGCCGCGCGGCCGAACTTGACCCGGTCGGCCCCCGTGAGGAGCTCAGCGAGCGCGACCTCGCGGGGCGGCTCGGCGCCGAGGTCGCGAAGGCGGCGGATCGTCTCGAACGTCGTCCACTCGAGGACCGGCTCCCCGAGGTGCCTCTCGAGGAAGCGCTTCGCGGCGTGCGTCAGGTCGGAAAAGAACGGGCGCGGGTCGCCGTCGAGGGAGGCGGCGCGTGCGGCGAGGGCCGCGATCGTGGCCTCGAGCTCGACGTCGGGCGGAACGGGGGGAGGAGCGGCCGCGGCGCCTGCCGTCGTCCCCTTCCTCCGCCGCCTCACGAGCCACCACGCGAGCCCGGCCGCGGCCAGGACGCCGGCAGCGAGGGACGCCCAGAACCAGGGGCTCCGGGCGGGGACCCGGACGGGACGGGCCGGCTTCGGGGCGAGCGCCTCGGGGCTCTCTCCTTCGGGAAGGCGGGAGGCGATCGTGAGCGCGACGCTCGGCGCACGGACGACCGCCGTCGCGCCGTCCGGGGCGCGGTACGCGAAGACGGGGCCGGGAACGTGCGTCTCGCCCGGCACGAACGCGGCGACGCGGACGGTCTGGCGGACGTCGACGCGGCCGCCGTCCCCCTTCACTCGCTCCGCCACCGCGGGTCCGATCGGCTCGAAGTCGAGGACGAAGCCGGCGGTGGCGGGCTGTCCCGCGGGCCGGGGCGGCGAGACGAGGTGCGTCAGCCGGAGCTCGGCCCCTTCGGGGATGCGCGCGGAATAGACCAGCGTGACCGGCTCACCGACGGCGGCGGTCGTCCGGTCGGCGGAAGAGGTGACGACGATCGGCGAAGGGACCGTCGCCTCCGGGAGCCCCGGGCGGGACGGCTGCGCCGCGAGCGGGGAGGCGAGCGCGATCGCCGTGGCGAGGAGCGCGGTGCTCCTCATCGACCGGCCGACCTCCGACGCTCACGCTCCTTGAAGAAGCGGACGAGCGCGCGCTCGTAGGGAGCGCCGGTGGTGAGGGGGACGGAGTCGATGCCCGAGGCGCGGAAGACCTCGGCCGGGTCCGGGAACGGTCGGCCGCGCCGCTTCCAGGCGGCGCGGAACGCCGGGTCTCCCGCGTCGAAGACGCGGGAGAGGCCCGTCTCCGCGTCGCGCAGCCGCACGAGGCCGCCGTCGGGGATCGCCGCCTCGAGCGGGTCGGCGATCGGCATCGCGACGACGTCGTGCCTGCGTCGGAGGACTTTCAGCGGCTTCTCGTAGCCGGCCGCGAGGAAGTCGGAGAGGACGAAGACGACGGAGCGCTGCTTCAGGAGCGAGGCGGCCGTCTTGAGCGCGAGGCCGAGGTCGGTCCGCGTCCCCTCCATCGGCTGGACGAGGACGTCGCGCAGGATCGAGAGGGCGTGGTCGAACCCCTTCCGCGGCGGGACGAAGCGCTCGAGCCGGTCCGTGAAGAGGAGCGCCCCCACCCGGTCGTTGTTCTTCACGGCCGCGAACGCGAGGAGGCCGGCCAGCTCGGCCATCAGCGAGCGCTTCGTCAGGAAGCGCGAGCCGAACTCCTGCGAACGCGAGAGGTCGACGACGAGGAGCGTCGTCAGGTCGCGCTCCTCGACGAACTTCTTCACGTGCGGGACGCCCGTCCGGGCCGTGACGTTCCAGTCGATCGCACGGACGTCGTCGCCCGGGACGTACTCGCGGACCTCCGAGAACTCCATGCCGCGTCCGCGGAAGACGGAGTGGTACTCCCCGCCGAGCCCGGCGTCCACCATCCGGTTCGTCGTGATCCGGATTCGCTGGATCTTCTTGACGACCTCGCGCGGGAGCATCGCTGGATTCCCTTCAGGCGCCCCTGGTGTCGACCCCGATCCCCCTCGGAGGGGCCGGGGGGATCGAGAAACCCCCGGGAAAGCTCACGGCACTTCGATGCGCTCGAGGATCCTCGAGACGACCTGGTCGCTCGAGACGTTCTCGGCCTCGGCCTCGTAGGAGAGGAGGACCCGGTGGCGGAGGACCTCGGGGGCGACCTCCTTGACGTCCTCGGGGATGACGTAGCCGCGTCCCTGGAGGAACGCGTGGGCGCGAGCGGTCGAGAGGAGCGCGAGCGTGGCCCGGGGAGAGGCCCCGTACTGGACGAAATCGGCGAGCTCCGGAAGGCCGTAGGCCCGCGGGTCGCGGGTGGCCGCCACGAGCTCCACGAGATAGCCCTTGATCCGCTCGTCGGCGTAGAGCTGGCGGACGAGCCCCTGGAGCTCCACGATCTGGGGCGGGGTGAGGACGGGGCGGACGGAGTCGGAGGCGGTCTTCTCCGTCGCGTCTCCCATCCGGTCGAGGATCTGGCGCTCCTCGGCCTTCGTCGGGTAGCCGACCTTCAGCTTCATCAGGAAGCGGTCGACCTGGGCCTCCGGGAGCGGATAGGTCCCCTCCTGCTCGATCGGGTTCTGCGTTGCGAGGACGAGGAACGGCTTCGGCAGCGGGACCGTCTCGTCGCCGATCGTCACCTGCCTCTCCTGCATCGCTTCGAGGAGCGCCGACTGCACCTTCGCGGGCGCCCGGTTCACCTCGTCGGCGAGGAGGACGTGGGCGAAGACCGGCCCGCGCCGCGCCACGAACTCCTGCGTCTTCGGGTTGAAGACGAGCGTCCCGACGAGGTCGGCGGGAAGGAGGTCGGGCGTGAACTGGATCCGCGAGAAGCTCGCGTCGAGCCCGCGGGCGAGCGTCCTCACGGCGAGCGTCTTCGCGAGCCCCGGGACGCCCTCGAGCAGGACGTGCCCGTCGGCCAGCAGGCCGATCGCGAGCCGCTCGACCATCTTCGGCTGTCCGACGATGACCTTGCGGACCTCGGCGAGCAGGGCGGTGACGGCGAGGGAGCTCTCCCGGATCTTCTCGGTGAGGGCGGCCGTGTCGGCGGGGGCTATGCTCATCGTTCCTCGGGGCGCGTCAAAAGGGACGCGCGGACGGACGTTCGGCGGACAGAACGCTGCCGTTCTGGCGCGCCACCGGGCCAACCGATTCTCATCGAGCAACGCCGATGCCGCGACGGAACGGCACGCCTCGGCTATCCTCGGACCCCCGATGCGCCGGCCCCCCGTACCCCGTCTCGCCGCGGCGCTTCTCGGCCTCGCCCTCGTCGTTCCAGGGCCCGTCGACGCGGCGACGAAACGACGAAGGAAGACGGTCCGCCGGCCCGTCCCGGCCCCGACGGTGCGTCCCTACTACGGCCCGCCGGCACCGACGCCGGCGCCGTGGCGGCGGGCCGCCGGAGCGTGCATGGAGTACACGCCGGGGCAGTACCTCGTCGTCGCCGAGGTCGGCGCGACGGGGCGTGTCTTCCGGGTCGACGGGGAGACGAAGATCGAGACGGAGGTCCGGAAGGGGCTTCGGGTACGGATCCTCTACGAGGACCGGCCCGAGGGGCCGGTCGCAAGGAGGATCCTGCCGGGGCCGATCGCGGCGACGCCGCCGCCCCTGACGCCCTGAACGAGCGGACCCGCCGGAGAGGCGGGCCCGCCGCGGGCTCAGGCGACGTGCTGCTGGAACTTCTGCTCGAGGGCGGCCTGCGAGGCGAACCCGATGACGCGCTCGACGACGACGCCGTCCTTGAAGAGCATCAGGGTCGGGATCGACATGATGTTGTACTTCTCGGCGATCGACGGGTGATCGTCGACGTTGACCTTCCCGACCTTGACCGTCGCGCCCCACTTGGCGGCGAGGGCCTCGACGACCGGGGCCACCTGGCGGCACGGGCCGCACCAGACGGCCCAGAAATCGACGAGGACGGGCGTTCCGCTCTTGAGGACCGCCTCATCGAAATTGGCGGCGGTGAACTCCTGGACGTTTCCTGCCATACGGGTTCCTTTCTACCGGCGGGACGACGGACGCCGTGAGGCCATCCGCCGGGCGCGCATGGTAGGTTGGCGTTCGTGAGAGCGTCAAGGCGGCCTCGTCTCGGCCAGAACTTCCTCTCGAGCCCGCGAACCGCGGGCCGGATCGTCGACGCGCTCGCGGCTCCCGCCGGGAGCTGGGTCGTGGAGATCGGGCCGGGGAAGGGCGCACTGACGCGGCCGCTCCTCGCGCGCGGCCTGAAGGTCCTCGCGGTGGAGGTGGACGCCGGCCTCGCCGAGCGCCTGCGCGCAGGGCTCGACGGGGAGGACCTGAGGGTCGTCGAGGCCGACGCGCTCGCCTTCGACCCCGCCGCGGCCCTCGCCGAGGCCGGGGCGACGCCCCCCGTGCCGCTCGTCGCGAACCTCCCGTACGAATCGGCGACGCCGATGGTGCGCGCCTTCGCCCGGCGGCGGGACCTCTTCTCGCGCCTCGTCGTCATGGTGCAGCGCGAGGTCGCCGAGCGGATCTGCGGCCGGCCCGGAGACGACGGCTACGGCTTCCTTTCCGTCGACGTCGCCTTTCACGCAGCGGCGCGCCGCCTCTTCGACGTCCCTCCGGGCGACTTCTCGCCGCGGCCGAAGGTCGTCTCCACCGTCGTGGAGCTCGTCCCGGCCGAGCCCCCGGAGGACGCCGCCGCGGCGATCGCCGTGGCGTCGGCGGGGTTCGGCGTACGGAGGAAGACGCTCGTCAACGGGCTTTCCGCCGGCTGGGGGCGCGAGACCGCTTCCGCCGCCGTGGCGTCGGCCGGGCTTCTCCCGACGGTCCGGGCGGAGGAGCTCCCGCCGGAGGGCTTCCTCGCGCTCGCCCGGCGGCTCGGACCCCGGCCGGCCACGGCCGGGACCCGCTGAATCCGCGGAGCGCCGCCCCCGTACTGCTAAACTCCGTCGATGTCGGTCACGTTCTGGCAGGCCATCCTGCTGGGCATCTTGCAGGGTCTGACCGAGTTCCTCCCGGTCTCCTCGAGCGCGCACCTGATCCTCGCGCAGAGGCTCCTACCCGGCTTCTCGCAGCCGGGGATCCTCTTCGACGTGATGCTCCACGTCGGGACGCTCGTGGCCGTCGTCGTCTATTTCCGGGAGCGGATAGGGAGCCTCCTCGCGGGAGCCGTCTCGCGCGACCCGGCCGAGCGCCGCCCGGCCTGGAAGCTCGCGATGCTCCTCGCGACGTCCGTCGCGCTGACGGGCGTCGTGACGCTCCCGCTCAAGAAGGTCGCCCTCGAGGGAATGGAGAGCCTCCCGAAGATCGGGCTTGCGCTCCTCGCGACGTCGGCGCTCCTCGCGGCGGCCCAGGCGGTCGGCCGGCGGCACGGCGAGTGCGGCCGGACGCTCGAGGAGATGCGCTTCTCCGACGCGGCGCTCATCGGCGCGTTCCAGTCCCTCTCGGCCCTCTTCCGGGGTCTCTCCCGTTCGGGGAACACGATCGCGATGGGGCTCTTCACGGGCCTCTCGCGACGGGCCGCCGCGGAGTACTCCTTTCTCCTCTCCGTCCCGACGATCCTCTCGGCGGCTCTCGTCGAGAACGTGAGCGAGTACCGGGCCTCCGGCCACCTCGTCACGGAGGGTAGCCACCTCGGCGTCTACCTCGCGGGGATGGCCGCCGCCGCCGTCGTCGGCTACGCCGCCGTCGCCCTCCTCCTCCGCCTCGTCGTCGCGATGAAGCTCCAGCCCTTCGTCCTCTACTGCGCGCTGCTCGGCGCCGTGGTCCTCGCCGCGGGCCTCTCCTGATGCCGATGACCGAAAGCCCCCGGAGCCTGGAAACCCCGCATCGCCGCCGGGACGAGTTCCTCGGGATCCTCCTCGTCGCGGCCGGCCTCCTCCTCATGGCGGCGCTCTTCTCGTACGACCCGGCCGACCCGTCGCTCTTCTCGGCCGTGGCCGACCCGGACGCGCGGCCGGGCAACTGGGCCGGCCGCGTCGGCGCCTCGTTCGCGGACGGCGCGCTCCAGTTCTTCGGCTTCGCGGCCTTCACCCTTCCGCTCGTCGTCCTCGCGCTCGGCGCGGCGCGGTTCCGCTCGCGCGCCGTCGGAGCGTGGGGGACGAAGGCGCTCGGCGTCGTCGTCGTCCTCCTCTCGTCCGCGCCCCTCTGTCACCTCGCCTTCGGACGCCCTCGCCTGCTCGGAGGCGGGCTCGGGGCGGGCGGCTTCGTCGGCGACCTCGTCGCCGAGGCGCTCGTCGCCGCCTTCAACCCGCCCGGGGCGGCGATCGCCCTCTCGGCGGCCCTCCTGATCGGGCTCCTCCTCGTCGCGTCGCTCTCGCTCGGAGAGGCGATCCGGCGCATCGCGCTCCGGTCCTCGGCGAGCCTCGCCGCCTGGCGGCTCGAGCGGGAGAGGCGCCGCCAGGTGGAGGAGAAGGAGAGGACGCGCCGGGCCGTCGTGAAGAAGCATCTCGAGAGGGCGCTCGAGGAGCCTCCGCCCGCGGACGACGAGGAGGAGGCGGGCGGGGAGGTCGTCGCGATCCCCTCCCTCGCGACTCTCCGAGTCCGCGAGCGGAGCGGCGCCGGGCAGTTCTCCGTCCGCCGGACGGCGGGGCCCCCGGTCGCCGCGGGAGCCGAGGCCGGCGGACGGAGAAC
>CAZWRQ010000082.1:0-18008 GCA_964636395.1 uncultured Holophagales bacterium | reverse complement strand
TCGCCGCCGTGGGCCAGCTTCGGGAGCTGCGAGCCGGCCGCCGCCGCGAGAACGACTGCGGCGATGACGAGCGTCCAGAACGCCTCGGGCGCGAGGAGCGGCGGCCGCTGTCCCGCCGCAGGGGTCCGCCGC
This sequence comes from uncultured Holophagales bacterium, assembly GCA_964636395.1. Taxonomy (GTDB): domain Bacteria; phylum Acidobacteriota; class Thermoanaerobaculia; order UBA5066; family UBA5066; genus UBA5066. The sequence continues at coordinate 17,876 of CAZWRQ010000082.1, read as the reverse complement.
TCCCGCCTCCAGAGCGAGGCCGCGGCCGAGGTGCCGATGTCCGCCAGGAGAAGCAGCACTCCCGAGACGAGGTAGGGGACGATGAAGAAGAGCGTCGTGACGACGACGAAACGGGCCACGTTCGAGCGCGGGAGGCCGGAGCCGAGGATGTCGACCAGGAACGGGTAGACGGTGAACGAGGTCGCGGCCCGAGGCGAGGCGGAGAGGTAGGCGACCAGCGCGGCCAGGAAGGCCGGCGGCGCGAGCATCAGGAATCCGCGAACCGTCCGGAACACGCGGGCGAGTATAGGAGGCCGGACGTCAGGAGCCGGCCGGATCGCCCGTCCAGAGGGCGAGGACCTTCTTCACGTAGGCGCGCGTCTCGCGGTACGGCGGGACTCCCCCGTACGACTCGACGGCTCCCTCGCCGGCGTTGTAGGCCGCCAGGATCTTCTCCACCTCGTTCTCGCCGAAGCGCTTCGCGAGGAGGGAGAGATAGCGCGCGCCGCCGCCGACGTTCTGGACCGGGTCGAACGAGCGGGAGACGCCCAGCCGGCGCGCGGTGGCGGGCATGAGCTGCATCAGCCCTCGAGCCCCCTTCGGCGAGACGGCCCTCGGCTTCCAGCTCGATTCGACGTGGATCACCGCCGCGACGAGGGCCGGGTCGAGCTGGTGAGCCTCCGCCGCCTCCTCGACGAGCCGGGCCCACCGTGCGGGGGCCGAATGCGGCCGTCCCGACGGCTGGCGCACCGATGGCCACGATTTCGGAGCGGGAGCGACCGGTTCCTCGGGCACGGCGACCGGCTCGAGCTCGTCGTCGACGATCCGCTCGACCCGCTCGATCGGGAGGACGATCTCCCCGCCGCCGACGAGGACGACCCGGATCTGCTCCTCTCCCTTGAGCTCGAACGAAGCCGCTTTCAGGTGGCGCCCTTCCGTCAGGACGACGAGGGCGGACTCGGCCGTTCCGGCCGGGACGACGAGGGCCAGGAGCGCCGCCGAGAGGAGCCTACGCACGGGGATGGCTCCTGTCGTAGACGCGACGGGCCCGGGCCCGCGAGACGTGCGTGTAGATCTCGGTCGTGGCGATGCTCGCGTGCCCGAGCATCATCTGGACGGCCCGGAGGTCCGCCTCGCCGTCGACGAGGTGGGTCGCGAACGAGTGGCGCAGGACGTGCGGGGAGACCGCCGCCGGGTCGAGGCCGGCCTTCCGCGCCGCCGCCTTGATCGCCAGGAAGATCGTCTGCCGCGTCACCGGCTTTCCGCCCGTCCCCGGGAAGAGCCACGGCGAGCTCGCCGCGCGTCCGCGGGCGCGCGGCCCGGCCATCCAGCGTACGACCCAGCGCGCCGAGGAGTCGGCTACCGGGACGACCCGCTCCTTCGAGCCCTTCCCCTTCACGACGACGAACCCGTCGGCGAGGTGGAGCGAGCCGATCCGGAGCGTCGCGAGCTCGGAGACCCGGACCCCGCACGCATAGAGGAGCTCGAACATCGCCTTGTTCCGGAGCCCCTTCGGCGTCTCGACGTCGGGCGCCTCGAGGAGGCGCTCCACCTCGTCGCGACCGAGCAGCTTCGGGAGGGTCATCCAGCGCCGCGGGTTCTCGAGGCCGGAAGTGGGGTCGGCGCCGATCCGCTTCTCGGCGAAGAGGAAACGGAAGAGACCTCGAAGCGCCGAGGTCGCCCTCGCGATCGACCGGGGCGACGCTCCCGCCGACCGGCAGAGGCCGAACCATCTCACGAGGACGTCCCGGGTCACGTCCGGTGCCGAGAGCCCCTCCGAGTCGAGGTGGCGGCCGAACGCGGTCAAGTCCCTCCTGTAAGCCTCGAGCGAGTTTCGAGCGAGCCCCTTCTCGACCGCGAGGTGGTCGAGGTAGAGGGGCAGGTCGCGCAGGAAGAACTCGCTCGGGCGCGTTTCCGTCGGGCTCGCCTCCACCTCCCGATTCTACGGAGCCGGGACCCGTGCCGTCGGGGTGCCCGCCCGGGGCTCCCCCGGCGCAGACCGATCCCTCCTAGAATCCGTCTCATGAGCCAGGACCTCGGCATCGTCGGATACGACTCGTTCCACTTCATCGTCGGCGACCTCGAGCGGAGCCGCCGCTTCTACACCGAAGCGCTCGGCTTCACGGAGGTCGCGCGCGCCTCGCGCGCCAAGGTCGAGGCCGGAGGAGAGGAAGCGAGCGTCTTCGGCGCCGGGCAGATCCGCGTCCTCGTCTCGAAGCCGGTCCGTCCCGACTCCAGGGCCGCGCGCTGGCTCCGGGTCCACCCCGACGGCGTCTCCTCGCTCGCGTTCCGGGTCCGCGACGTGGACGCCGCCTGGAGGTTCCTCGAGCCCCGCGGCGCCACCTTCCTGACGGACGTCCAGGTCCATGAGGATGGCGGCGGCTACTTCCGGACGTTCTCGATCGCCACGCCGCTCGACGACGTCACGTTCCGGTTCATCGAGAGGCGCGGGACGTACCCCTCCTTCGCCCCCGACTTCGAGAACGTCGGCGACGGCGTTCCGTCGGACAACGCGAACGGCTTCGCGACGATCGACCACGTCACCTCGAACGCCTACACGATGCTTCCCGTCGTCAACTGGTACCGCGACGTCCTCGGCTTCAGCCGCTACTGGGACGTCGAGTTCCACACGTCCGAGGTCGACGGCGGCCGGAAGATGACCGGCTCGGGCCTCCGCTCGATCGTCATGGCCGACCCGTCGAGCGGAATCAAGTTCGCGACGAACGAGCCGATGCGCCCGTTCTTCCGAGACAGCCAGATCAACCGCTTCTGCGAAGACCACCACGGAGCCGGCGTCCAGCACGTCGCCCTCCTCGTGAAGGAGATCCTCCCGGCCGTCGAGAGCCTCCGGTCGCGCGGCGTCCAGTTCCTCACCGCTCCGCCGGCCTACTACGACCGGCTCCCGGAGCGGCTCGAGCGGGTGAAGGTCTCGAACGTGAAGGAGCCGATGGACGCCCTTCGCGCGAACCACGTCCTCGTGGACGGCAAGGACGACCGCTACATGCTCCAGATCTTCATGCACGACGCCGGGACGCACTACGGCGACGCGAAGGCGGGCCCCTTCTTCTACGAGATCATCCAGCGCGAAGGGGACAAGGGATTCGGCTACGGGAACTTCCGCGCGCTCTTCGAGTCGATCGAAGCCGCGCAGAGCCCCGACTCGAGCTCCCTCGACGTGGTCGGCTGACATGATCGACCGGATGCAGCTCGGCGACGTGCCGGCGAAGCCCCACGTCGCGTTCCGCTCGGATTCGGGCGCCCTCCGCTTCGAGGAGTGCTTCACCCGCCTCGGCTTCGACGGCGAATACTCGATCCTCTACCACGAGGGTCCGCCGATGACCGACCGGTCGATCGGGCCCGCGGAGCCTGGACCGCTCGACCGCCGCGTCCCCGCATGGGCGCCCGACCAGCCGCTCCGCCGCCGGCTCCTCCTCGGCGACAGGACACCGCAGGGCTGGACACCCGTCTGCGGCAACGCCGACGTCGTCGTCTCGCTCTTCGACCTCCCGGCCGCCCCGGCGCCGGAGACCGGCTTCGCGAACGGCGACGGGGACGACCTCTTCTTCGTCTTCTCCGGGCGGGCCACGCTCGAGACTCCTTTCGGCGACCTCGCCGCGGGCGCGGGGGACTACGTCCTCGTCCCGCGGAGCGTCGTCCACCGCTGGCGGGTCGACGAGCGGATCACCGGCATCGCGTTCGAGCTTCGGGGCGGCCTCCACGTTCCGACGCAGTACCGCAACGCCGTCGGCCAGCTCCGGATGGACGCGCCGTTCACCCACCGCGACTTCCGCCGGCCGTTCTTTCCCGGGCCGAGGCCCGGACCGAGGGAGGTGCTCGTCAAGAAGGGCGACGCCTTCGTCCGCCGCGAGCCCCTCGTCTCGCCGTTCGACGTCGTCGGGTGGGACGGGACCGTCTGGCCGTTCGCGTTCCCGATCCTCGCGTTCCAGCCGAAGACCGGCCTCGTCCACCTCCCGCCGACGATCCACGCGACGTTTGCCGCCCGCGGGGCGCTCGTCTGCTCATTCGTTCCGCGGGTGACCGACTTCCACCCCGAGGCGATCCCCTGCCCCTATCCCCACTCCTCGGTCGACTGCGACGAGCTGATCTACTACGTGCGCGGCAACTTCACGAGCCGCCGCGGCGTCGGGCCGGGAGCGGTCTCTCTCCATCCGGCCGGGATCCCGCACGGCCCGCACCCCGGCGCCTACGAGGCGTCGATCGGCACGCGATCGACCGACGAGCTCGCGGTCATGATCGACACGTTCCTCCCCCTTCGCGTTACGGAACAGGCCCGGAAGCTCGAGCTCCCCGAGTACCACGACTCCTGGCTACCGAAGGAGCCGTGACCTCCTCCCTCCGGATCGGCCTGCTCGGCTACGGAGCCGTCGGGAAGGAGCTCGTCCGCCTCCTCGGGTCCGAGACCCCGCGTCTCGCCGAGGAGCACGGGCTCGACCTCCGCCTCGTCGCCATCGCGAGCCGCGCCCTTCCCCGCCGCCCCGAGCTCCTACCCTCGGTCCCGGCGGGAGTCCGCGTCGGCGACGACCTCTCCGCCGTCGCCCTCGCGCCCGACGTCGACGTCGTCGTCGAGCTGCTCGGCGGGCTCGAGCCGGCGGGCGCCCTCGTCGAGTCGGCGCTTCGGGCGGGCCGGTCGGTCGTCACCGCCAACAAGCTCCTCCTGGCCGCCCGCGGCGCCGAGCTCGCCCGCCTCGCCTGCGGATCGGGAGCCGCGCTGGCCTTCGAGGCGGCCGTCGCCGGCGGCATCCCCGTCCTCCGCGCGCTCCGAGAGAGCTTCGTCTCCGACCGCGTCGAGGCGGTCGGCGGGATCCTCAACGGAACCTCCAACTTCATCCTGACGGAGATGGCGAGGACGGCCCGCCCGTACGCCGAGGTCCTCGCCGAGGCGCGATCCCTCGGCTACGCCGAGGCCGACCCGACCGCGGACGTCGAAGGGACGGACGCCGCTTGCAAGGTCGCGCTCCTCGCCCGGATGGCTTTCGGCGCCGACGCCCCGCTCGAGGCCGTCCGGACCGAGGGCGTGACCCACCTTCGTCCGATCGACTTCGTCTACGCCCGCCTCCTCGAGCGAACGCCGCGCCAGCTCGGCCTGGCCCGTCGCCTGCCGGACGGCCGCTTCCTCCTCTTCGTTCGAACCGTCCTCGTTCCGAGCTCCTCGCTCCTTTCCCGGGTCGACGGGCCGCTCAACGCCGTCCGCGTCACGACGGCGCACGGCGGCGAGTACGTCCTGACGGGCCCCGGGGCCGGCGGCGCCCCGACCGCGACGGCCGTCCTCGCCGACGTCGTCGAGATCGCACGGCGCGGCGCTCCGTCCCCCGTCCCGCCGTTCGGCACGGACGAGCCGCGGCCGTGCGTGACCGGGGGACCGGCCGACTTCGTCGCGCCGTTCTACGTCCGCTTCGTCGTGGACGACCGGCCGGGAGTCCTCGCCGCCCTCACCTCGGCGTTCGCCCGCGCGGAGGTGAACGTCGACGCCGTCCTCCAGGTCCCCTGGGCCGAGAAGCGCGCGCTCCCGTTCGTCGTGACCCTGGAGGCGACGGAGGAGGAGCGGGTCGCCCGGGCGCTCGCCGAGATCGCGGAGCAGCCGTTCCTCCTGGAGGCGCCCCTCCTCCTGCCGATGCTCTCCTGACCGGGCGGGGCCGCCGCCCTACTTCGCCCCGCCGGAGATCTCGCGGAGCCGGCGCGCCGGCCACTCCTTCTCCGACAGCTTCTCGACCGACCGCAGGGTGATCTTCACGTCGGGGAGATCGGGCGTCGGGGAGACGGGGATCTCCGCGTCCTGGAGGTAGCCCTCGTCCTTGTGGAGCCACACGAAACCTTCCTGGCCGCCGAGCGCCGGCCCGAAGACGCGGTACTTGGAGCAGGAGACGCCGTCCCGCGTGACGTCTTCGACGAACTCCACGGTGGCCGTCCCGGAGGCGACGAAGAGGTTCGGGCTCTCGGGCCCGACCTTCGGGTTCTCCGTGAGGACGCCGACGTCCACCGACCCCGTCGGCTCGGCCACGTGCCGAAGGGCGAGACCGAGCGTGATGAGGTCGAGGCTGTAGATGTGGGCCGGTATCGCCGGAAGGGGGACGCTGAACGCGGCCGCCCCCTCCGCGCCGCGGTAGAGAGACGGGTCCTCGACGGACATCGCCAGGACGTCTGCACCGAACGTCCCGGTCGCCTGGCGCGTCGTGGTCCCGTCCCGGAGCACTTTCGAGAGCTCGAACGACCGGAGCGTGAACGTCTCCCAGTTCATCTCTCCGGTGAAGAGCTGGCCGTCGCCGGCCCCGGCCTTCACGCGGAAGATCTCGACTCGCTTCCGGTCGGGGACGTAGACGAGGACGCTCCCCGCGCGCCCGCCGGCGGGGTCGAAGCGATCGTAGGCATAGAGCCTCCCGGTCTCGATCTTCCCCGCCTTGAACCGGAACTTCTTGACCGCGGAGGCAGGTCTCCCCTGTGCCTGCGCCGCGCCGTGCGCAAGACCGAGGACACCGACCAGCAGCGTGGCGCCCAACCTCACGTTCATAGGTCTCCTCCGAGGAGAGATCCCCTCTCCGAACGATCTCCGACCTCGCCTTTGCGCGGAACGTAGCGAAGATTGACGGATCGAGCAAGGATATTCCGGGCGGGGCTCGGGGCGAGGGCTCCGCCGCGCCCTCCGGCCCGGCACTATCATCGACGCCCGGGGGATTCGATGGCGATCAAGCTCCTCATCACCGGCGGAACGTTCGACAAGGACTACGACGAGCTGACCGGGAAACTCTATTTCCGGGACACCCACATCCACGAGATGCTGAAGCTGGGCCGCTGCCGGCTCCAGACCCGCGTCCGGACGGTCATGATGGTCGACAGCCTCGAGATGACCGAGTCGGACCGGAAGATCATCGAGGAGATCTGCTGCAAGTCCGAGGAAGAGCAGATCGTGATCACTCACGGGACCGACACGATGGAGGAGACCGCGCGCGTCCTCGGCGCGGTCGGCCTGCCGAAGACGATCGTCCTGACCGGCGCGATGATCCCGTACGCCTTCGGGAGCTCCGACGGCCTCTTCAACCTCGGGAGCGCCCTCTCCTTCGTCCAGGTCCTCCCGCACGGCGTCTACGTCGCCATGAACGGCACGTACTTTCCATGGGACGACGTCCGGAAGAACCGCGGGCTCGGAGTCTTCGAGAAGCTCTCGTGAGCCCCCCGGCCGCGCGGAGCGACCAACCGTGAGGGGCGTCGAGCAGATCCCGCTCCTCTACGACGCCGGCCTCGCGCTCCTCGAAGCGACCGGGCTCGGGCGCTGGCGCCGCTGGCTCGCCAAGGGCGCCGACGGCCGCGTCCTCGACCTCGGCTGCGGAACGGGTCGGAACCTGCCGCTCTTCGACGCGAAGGTCCGGGCCGTCGGTCTCGACCCGTGCTTCGAGACGCTCCGCGCTGCCCGGCGCCGCGCTCCCGAGACCCCGCTCGTCCTGGCCGTCGCGGAGCGACTCCCCTTCCGCTCCGGCACGTTCGACACCGTCGTCTCCGGGCTCGTCTTCTGCTCGGTCACGGATCCGGCCGGCGCGTTCGGAGAGGTCCGGCGGGCCCTCTCCCCCTCCGGCCGGCTCCGGATGCTCGAGCACGTCCGCGCCGCCGGGCGGTGGCACGCCCGCCTCCAGGACGCCGCCCAGCCGCTCTGGACGCGCCTCACGGGCGGCTGCCGGCCGAACCGGGACACCGTGGCCGCGGTCCGGGCGGCGGGCTTCACGATCGAGGAGGGGACTCTCCGGGCGAGCGGGACGATGCGGCGGCTCGTCGCCCGGCCCTGAACGTCCCGAGATTCGCGCCGCGGGCGGGTCCCCTTGCGGGCCGCCGGCCGGCGCTCCCGCGACGTCAGACGGCTTCGACCTCGATCTCGGGCGGCGAGACGAGGTGCTTCTTCACAGCGCACTGGTCCGTCGCGCGGAGGATCGCGGCGCGGTACTTCTCCGGGAACCCCTCCGGGAGCTTCACCGAGATCCGGACCTTCGAGATCAGCTTCGTCTCGGGAGAGCGCTCCCAGTCCATCGTGACGCCGAGCCCCTCCGTCGGCAGTCCGCGCTCCTGGCAGAAGCGGAGGGCGTAGAAGCCCGCGCAGGTCGCGATCGAGGCGAGAAACAGGTCGAACGGCGAAGGGGCGGACCCGCCGCCGCCGGCCGCAACGGGCTGATCGGTGCGGATCGTCATTCCGGCGTGGATCGCCTCGACGGCGACCCCGCCCGGGAAACGGACTTCCATGGGCATCGTTCACTCCAGGGTCCGCCTCTCCGGCGGGCCTCGACGCGGGATGGTAGCAGCCGGCCCGAGCCCGTCCGCGAGACAAGCCCCCGCCTCCGGCGTTACCATGACCGGCCGCGCCGCGGCCTCTCGTGCGGCGTGCCGAAGGGAGAGAGACCCGTCATGTTCAGCGACTTCAGCGAGGCGAAGTCCTTCGTCGAGAAGCGGTCCGTCGAGATGGTGGACCTCAAGTTCTGCGACCTGTGGGGCCGCTGGCACCACGTCACGATCCCGGCCTCGGGCTTCACCCCCGTCCTGATGGAGAAGGGCGTCGGGTTCGACGGCTCGAGCGTCGGCTTCAAGTCGGTCAGCTCCGGCGACATGGCCCTCGTCCCCGACCTCGCGACCGGGTTCCTCGACCCGTTCTGGGAGGTCCCGACGCTGTCGTTCATCTGCACGACGCTCGAGGCCGACACACGAGCCCTCTTTCCTTACGACCCGCGCTCGATCGCCCGCCGGGCCGAGGAGTTCCTCCGCGCGAGCGGCGTCGCCGACGAGAGCTTCTGGGGCCCGGAGTTCGAGTTCTACGTCTTCGACGGCGTCTCGTACGAGAACGGGATGAACGTCGCTTCCTACCGCGTCCAGTCTTCCGAGGGCGACTGGAACTCCCACGAGCTCGGCAGCGGCTACAACATCCCGAGGCACGGCGGCTACCACGCGATCCCGCCCCAGGACCGGCTGTTCAACTTCCGGACGCGCGTCTGCAAGCTCCTGTCGCAGATGGGCGTCGAGGTGAAGTACCACCACCACGAGGTGGGCGGCCCCGGCCAGTGCGAGATCGAGATCCCGATCCTCCCGATGATGAAGGCCGCCGACGCCGTGATGATCGTCAAGTACGTCACCCGGATGGCTGCGACCCAGCTCGGCCTGACGGCGACGTTCATGCCGAAGCCGCTCTACGGCGAGGCCGGCTCCGGGATGCACTTCCACCAGCGCCTGCTCAAGGGAGGGAAGAACCTCTTCTACGACGCGCAGGGGTACGGATCCTCGAGCGCCGCGGAGCGCTCCTACATCGCCGGTCTCCTGCAGCACGGCGGCGCCGTGATGGCGTTCACGAACCCCTCCACGAACTCCTACCGCCGGCTCGTCCCGGGCTACGAGGCGCCGATCAGCGCCATCTACTCGCTCGGCAACCGAAGCGCGGCGATCCGGATCCCGAAGTACGCGAACCGCCCCGACAACGCCCGCTTCGAGTTCCGTCCGCCCGACGCGACCTGCAACCCCTACCTCGCGATCGCGGCCCAGCTCCTCGCGGGCGTCGACGGCATCCGGAAGGGGCTCGACCCGACCGCCCTCGGCTTCGGGCCGGTGGACGACGACATCTTCTCGTGGGACGCCGAGAGGCGGGCCACGATCAAGGCGCTCCCGACCTCGCTCGAGGCGGCCATGGAGGCGCTCGAATCCGACCGCGCGTTCCTCCTCGAGGGAGACGTCTTCAACGACGACCTCCTCGAGCGCTGGGCGAAGAAGAAGCGGTCCGAGGACCGCGAGGTGCGCAACCGCCCGCACCCGTACGAGATCGAGCTCTACTACGGGCTCTGATTCGCGGCCCTTCCCCGGAGAGGACGAAGGCCCCGGACGGCGCGCCGCCGTCCGGGGCCTTTTCCCTTCGCGCCCGCCGGTCAGAGCGTGGCGAGGGCCGAGAGCGCGCGGGAGGCGCGGTCGATCTTTCGCCAGACGGGGATGCCGCCCCGCTGGAGGACGAAGACGAAGTCGTCGTAGAGGCGCCCCGAGTCGACCGCGACCGCGACCGGCTTCGTCGTCCCCCGGAAGAGCTCGAGGAGGCCGTTCGGGAGCGAGCCGGGCGAGTGGATGTTCTCTCGGTGCGTCCCGGAGAGGTCGGGAGCGAGGTTGTCGAGGGCGGGCGTGACCGGGACGGGCGAGACGAGGAGGAGGTCGACGTTCGGGTCGTCGACCATCGCCTGCGCGGCGGCCACGAACTGCGCCGTCGTCGCCATCGGCGTGGCGTCCGCGGGGTTTCCCGCGTGGCCGACGCCCGGCAGGCACGCCTCGAGCTTCGCCTTCGTCTCGTCGGTCAGCGGCGCCGGGACGAGGCCGTAGAGCTTGTCGAGGACGGAGGAGCACTCGAACCCGGCGTTCGAGAGGACGGCGACCCGGTTCCCGCGCGGGAGCCGGTCGTAGAGCATCGTGAACGCCTTCGTGTAGTCCTCGAGCATGTCGAGGGTCTCGGCGACGACGACGCCGGCCCCCTTCATGAGGGCCTCCGCGACCGCGTAGTCCCCCGCGAGCGAGGCCGTGTGGCTCTGCGTCGCCTTCGCGGCCAGCGGCGTCTTCCCCGCCTTGAACGCGAGGACCCGCTTCCCCTTCTCGCGCAGGCGCCGCGCGAGGTCGACGAACCGCGTCCCGTCGAGAGGCTTGAACCCCTCGACGTAGCAGGCGACGACGTCCACTCCGTCGTCCTCGAGAGCCGCCTCGAGGAAGTCGGAGATCGTCAGGTCCATCTGGTTGCCGTAAGAGACCGACGCCTTCGGGAAGATGATCCCGTCCAGGTTCGACGTGAGCGAGACGAGGTAGGCGCCGCTCTGGCTGACGGCCAGGAGCCGGTCGCCCGGCGCGTCGTGGAACGGCAGCTTGTACTGGGGCAGGAAGAACGTGTTGTACTGGTGCTTCGAGACGATCCCGAGGCAGTTCCCGCCGACGAGGACCGGCCCTCCGTCGGGCCGCGAGCGCGAGCCGCGGAGGATCGAGACGATCTCCTCCTCGAGCGCCCTCTTCCCCGTCTCCGCGAATCCGCCCGGGATCAGGATGATCGACTCGGCCTTCCCGGTCTCGCAGAGCGCGCGGATCGCGTCGCGCGCCCCTTCGGCCGGAATCGAGACGACCGCGACGTCGACCTTCTGCGGAAGGTCGGCGACCGTCTTGACGCACGGGATGCCGTCGATCGCCTCCTCCTTCGGGTGGACCGCCCAGATGTGCCCGTAGCGGACCCCCTCGGAGAGCTTCAGGTTCCGGAGGATGATCCGGCCGGGGTTCATCGCCGTGGCGGAGGCGCCGAGGACGGCGGCCGACTTCGGCTCGAGGAGGTTCTTCACCTTTCGGAGCGGCCGCTTCGGGAGCGTCGCCGTCGAGCGGCCCATGCTCCCCTTCCCGTCGACGGCGATCCAGCGCCCGTCGGCGGCGAGGAGGAGCGGGTTCACCTCCAGCTCTTCGAGCGTGATGGGGTCCGCCTCGGCGGCCTGCGCCCCTTCGCCGAACGCCGTCGCGACGGCGCCGAGCTTCTCGAGCCGTTCCGCCGTGGCGGCGAGGTCGAGCGGCGCGCGATCGTGGAGGCGGCTCGGCTTGAAGAGGAGCGCGGCGGCCGGCCGCGTCGCGACCGCCCGTTCGAGCCCTTCGCGGACCCGGCCGGGCTGCAGGACGACCGTCGACGTCCCTCCCGTGGCGGCCCCGAACCATTCCGTCAGGACGCCGCCGAGGCCGAGGACGAGGACCGGGCCGAAGGCCGGGTCCTGCTTGAGGGAGAGGAGCGTCTCCGAGGCGGGCGAGCCGCTCTTCGTCTTCACCTTCTCCACGACGAGGACGCCCGCGCGCGTCGCCTCCGGCATCCGCCGGCCGACGTCGTCCCAGACCTTCCGCGCCGCCGCGGAGACCGCGGCCGGATCGGCCGCGACGATCGCGACCCCGCCGACGTCCGACTTGTGGAGGATCTCGGGCGAGACGATCTTCAGAACCACCTCCGCCGCTCCCCCGGACAGGAGCGCGGCGACGGCCGCCGGCGCCTCGCCGACCGGAGCCCCTTCCCAGAACGCGAACCGGGGGACGTCGAGCCCCGCGGCCCGGAGGACCTCGTAGACCTCGTGCTCCAGGAGCGCGCTGCGGCCGGCGCCCCGGGCCCGGGTCAGAATCTGCTTCACCGTCTCGATCATCGTGACGAAACCCCCGACCGGCGAAAGTAACATGTCGCGCGACGCCATGGCACCGACGGACGAGAAGAGGCTCCAGGACCTTCGCACGCTCCTCGAAGTCGCTCAGGCGATGACGGGCGTCCGGCAGCTCCAGCCCCTCCTCGAGCTGATCGTCGCCTCCGCGAGCCGCCTCGTCGACGCCGACCGGACGAGCCTCTTCCTCCTCGAGCCCGACGGCAGCCTCTGGACCCGCGTCGCGCAGGACTCCACCGACATCCGCCTCCCTCCCGGCTTCGGGATCGCGGGCATCGTCGCGCGGACCGGCGAGACGATCGCGATCCCCGACGCCTACGAGGACCCCCGCTTCTCGCGCGACGTCGATCAGAAGACCGGCTTTCGTACCCGTTCCATCCTCTGCATCCCGCTCGTGACGCCGTCCGGCTCGGTCGTCGGCGTCATCGAGGCGATGAACAAGAAGGGAGACGCCGCCTTCGACGCGGACGACGCGGAGGCGCTGCGCGCCCTCGGGTCGCACGCCGCCCTCGCCCTGGAGACGCAGCGCCTCCTGGAGGGCGAGCTGCGCCGCGAGCGGATGGAGAGCGAGCTCGAGCTCGCCCGGAAGATCCAGGAGGGCCTCCGGCCGCGCGCCCTCCCCGCGCCGCCGGGGCTCCGCCTCGCCGCCTGGCAGGAGACGGCGGAGAAGACCGGGGGCGACTACTACGACGTCATGGAGGCTCCGCTCGGCGCGCTCGACCTCCTCGTCTGCGACGTCTCCGGGCACGGCCTCGCTTCCACGGTCCTGATGTCGGCGGCACGGGCCTATCTCCGCGCTCTCCACCTCGTCGAGGCCGATCCCCGCAGGCTGATCGAGAAGCTCAACCGGCTCATCTCACCCGACATCCCGGACGACGCGTTCGCGACGCTCGTCCTCTGCCGCATCGAGCCATCCGGCGAGGCCTGCTACGTCTCGGCCGGACACCTCCCCCCGCTCGTCTACCGCGCCCGCACCCGGGCGTTCGACCGGCTCGAGGAGACCGACCTCGTGCTCGGATGGTCGGAGACGACGAGCTACCGGGCGCACGCCATCGAACCCCTCGCGCCGGGCGACCTCGTCGTCCTGGCGACCGACGGCCTCTACGAGGCCTCGAGCCCCGCAGGCCTGCTCTGGGGCGTGGACGCCGCGAAGGAGGCGATCTCCGCGGCGGCCCACGAAGGAGCCCACGGGATCATCGAGGCCCTCCGCGCCGGCGCCTTCGGCCACGCCGAGAAGCTCTTCCTCGAGGACGACATCACCCTGCTCGTCGCCGAGAAGGTCGAGGCCCGGCCGGCCTGACCGGGCGTCCCGCGGGGACCCTGTCCCTCAGGCTGCCGGGATTTCGAGGGCTGCGCGGAATCGCCCCTTCTGCCGCGGTCCGTCGCGCGGCGGAAGCGTCCGCGCCGGAGTCTCGGCCCGGACGAGGACTTGCGCGAGGCCGCAGCCCTCGCGCGCCCGGATCCGACGCGCGAGACCCTGGACAGCCTCGGCCGCGGAGACCGTTTCGGCCCAGGCGAGACCGCAGGCCGACGCGACGGCCGCGAGGCTCGTCCCGAGGCTCGTGTGCGTCTCCTGCATCCCGGTCTCCCCGTAGCGGCCGTTGTCGAGGACGACGACGGTCAGGTTCGGAGGCCGCTGCGCCCCGATCGTGGCGAGCGTCCCGAGGCCCATCAGCAGCTCGCCGTCGCCGGTCAGGACGACCACGCTCCGCTCCGGCTGCGCGTTCGCGAGACCGAGCCCCATCGCCGCGGCGCCCCCCATTCCGCCCCAGAGGTAGAAGCTCGTGTCGCGGTCGCCCGCCGCGAAGAGGTCGTAGGACGGCGCGCCGAGGCCGGCCACCGTCAGGACGTCGGGGCAGGCCGCCATCAGCCGGGAGACGAAGGCGCGCCGGTCGAGCGTCCGGAGAGGCGCGGTCACTTCCCGTCCCCCCAGTCCTTCCGGCCGACGAGCTTCTGCGAGAGGAGGACGGCGACCGCCTCCTCGCGCCCGAACGCGGCGTCGAGGGCCTCGCGGACGATCGTCGCCACGGCGCCCGGCTCCTCGGCTCGGAGGACCCTTACGCCCATCGCCTCGAGCACCGTTCGCGTCGCCCTCCCCATCGGCTCCTGCCACTCGTTCCGCTCCTCCCACTCGCCGCGCATCGTGACGAGGGAGAGGAACGGGAAGCGGCACGTCGAGACGACGGAGAGCAGGTTCACGCAGTTCCCCACGCCGCTCGACTGCATCAGGAGGACGGCGCGGTCGCCGCCGAGCCAGGCGCCGCAGGAGAGCGCCACGCCTTCCTCCTCCGTCGTGAGCGGGATGCCGAGCATCTCGGGGTCGGCGAGGACGCGATCGATGACGTGCGCGTGCCCCGCGTCCGGGACCCAGGCGACCTGACGGATGCCGCCCCCCCTGAGGGCCGAGAAGACTTCCTCCTGCCAGGGCGCCGGGACCGTCTCGCTCACGTCGCTCACTCCGCCCGCAGATTCTCCACCGGGTCGAGCGCGGCCGCGCGCCGCGCCGGCGCCACGCCCGCGACGAGTCCGACGCCGACCGCCGTCGCGAGCGCAGCCGCGGCGTACTCCGGCGGCGTCGCGAACGGCACCGCCGGGAGGGCGAGCCTCACGATCGCGCCGAGCGACATCGCCGCGGCGATCCCGGCGAGGCCTCCCGCGCCGGAGAGGATCGCCGCCTCCGCGAGGAAGACGTTCCTCACGTCGCCGCGCGTCGCCCCGAGCGCCTTCAGGAGGCCGATCTCCGCCGTCCGCTCCCCCACCGCGATCCACATCATCGTCAGGATCCCGATCGCGCCGACGAGGAGGGAGATCGCGCCGATCGCCCCGACGGCGACGCTGACGACGGCGAAGACACGCCCGAAAGACTCGAGCATCTCCCCCTGCGTCATGACGGTGAAGTCCTCCTCGCCGCCGTGCCGGGCCTTCAGGACGCGCTTCACCGCCGCGACGACCGTCTCCGGCGGGAGGCCGGGCGTGAAGGTCGCGTCGATCTCCATCACCTGCGCCTGGTCGAAGAGCTGCTGGGCGGAGGCGACCGGGACGTAGACCGCGTCGTCGAGCGTGAAGCCGACGAACTGCCCGACGGTCGCCATGACGCCGATGACGGTGAAGCGGTGGCCGCCGACGCGAATCCGCCGACCGATCGCGTTCTCGCCCCCGAAGAGCTCCCGCTTCAGCTTCGGCCCGAGGACGGCGACCGGCGTCGCCCGGTCGAGCTCCGTCTCGGGGAGGAAGCGGCCGAGGCGCACCTGGAACCGCCAGACCTCCGGGCCGTCCGAGGTCGCGCCGTAGACGAACGTGTCCCGCGCCCGCTCCCCGGAGGAGACGCGGGCCGTCCCGAAGACGACGGGGACGACCTTCTCGATCCCCGGGACGGCGCGGAGCGCTTCGGCGTCGTCGAGCGTCAGAGGCCGCGTCGTCCCGCCGACCGCCCCGGCGATGCCGTGCGTCTCGATCTTCCCCGACGTCACCGCGAGGAGGTTCGTCCCGAACTGCGAGAACTCCGAGAGGATCGCCTGCCGCGTCCCCTCGCCGAGCGAGGTGAGGAGGACGACCGAGGCGATGCCGATGACGATCCCGAGGACGGTCAGCGCCGACCGGAGGCGGTGGGCCGTCACGGAGCCGAGGGCGAGGCGGAGGACGTCGGCGAACGTCACGCCTTCACCTTCGCGCGAGCGCGACGACCGGATCGAGCCGGGCCGCCCGCCGCGCCGGCAGGACGCCGAACACGAGGCCGACCGAGACCGAGACGGCGAGCGCCGCGGCGACGGCCCAGGCGGGCGGGGCGACCGGGAAGTCTGGGTAGAGGGCCCGGATCGCGAGCGTCCCGGCCCACCCGGCGAGGAGGCCGAGCGCCCCGCCCGCGCTCGAGAGGAGCGCCGCCTCGACGAGGAAGAGCCGGAGGACCTGCCCGCCGCTCGCCCCGAGGGCCTTCAGGAGGCCGACCTCTCGCGTCCGCTCGGAGACGGAGACGAGCATGACGTTCATGATCCCGACGCCGGCGACCGTGAGCGAGACCGCCGCGATTCCGGCGAGCGCCGCGGTCAGGATGCCGAGGACCTTCCCGAACGTCTTCATGACCGCGTCCTGCGTCAGGACGGTGACGTCCTCCTCGCCGTCGTGACGGTCCTTCAGGACGGCGAGGATCCCCGCCTTCGCCGCCTCCAGCTCCTCCGAGGTCCGCGCCTCGCAGAGGACGCGGAAGACGGAGCGCCGGTCGAACATCCGGAGGTGGTGCGCGATCGGGACGAGGACGACCTCGTCGAGGTCGAGGCCGATTGAGACCCCGCGCGCGACGAGGACGCCGGTCACCCGGAACCGTTCCTCGCCGAGCCGCAGGAGCTCGCCGACCGGAGAACGGCCCGGGAAGAGCTCCGAGGCCACCTTCGCCCCGACGACGCAGACACGCGGCGAGCGGTCCGGGTCGCCGGGCGGGATGAAGGCCCCCTCGCGGAGCGCGAGCCGCCTCACGTCCTTCCACTCCGACGTGACTCCTGCGACCGTCAGGTCCCGGCTCCGCTCCCCGAAGCGGGCGGTGAGCCCTCCAACGGAGAGCGGCGCCACCGAGACGAGGAGCGAGACGCGCCGCCGGAGCGCCTCGACGTCCTCGAGCGTCAGGTCGTGCGGCACGCCGCCGACCGGGACGACGCCCGTCGTCTCGGCCTTCCCGGGGAGGACGATGACGAGGTTCGAGCCGAGGAGGGCGAATTCCCCGGTCACGTAGCGCCGAGCCCCCTCGCCGAGGCTCGTCAGGAGGATCACGGCCGCCACGCCGATCGCGACGCCGAGGAGCGAGAGCGACGTCCGGAGCTTGTGGCCCCGGAACGCCCCGGCGGCGAAGGCGAGGAGGTCGCCCCCTCTCACGCCGCCTCGTCTCCCACGACGCGCCCGTCGGCCAGGCGCACCCTTCGCCGCGCGCGCCCGCCGATGCCGGCGTCGTGCGTCACGACGAGGAGCGTGATCCCCGAGGCGTGGAGCCGCTCGAGGAGCGCGACGATCTCGGCGCCCGAGGCGCTGTCGAGGTTGCCGGTCGGCTCGTCGGCCAGGAGGAGGCCGGGGCGCGTCACGACGGCCCGCGCGAGACAGACCCGCTGCTTCTCTCCGCCCGAGAGCTGGTCGGGGCGGTGGTCGAGCCGGGGCGAAAGGCCGACGGAGGCGAGGGCTTCGGCGGCGCGAGCCGTCCGGTCCTTCGGCGAGACGCCCGCGAGGAGGAGCGGGAGCGCCACGTTCTCGAGCGCCGTCATCCGCGGGACGAGGTGGAACGACTGGAAGACGAAGCCGATCCTCTCGCGGCGCAGGCGCGAGAGATCGTCGTCCGGAAGGCTCGCCACCTCGCGCCCCTCGAAGCGGTACGAACCGGCCGTCGGCCGGTCGAGCCCCCCGAGGAGGGAGAGGAGCGTCGACTTCCCCGAGCCCGAGGGCCCCATGACGGAGACGTACTCGCCGGCGCCGATCGAGAGCGTTACGTCCCGCAGGGCGTGGACGGGGCGGCCCCCGACTTCCCACGTCCGCGATACCCCGGAGAGCTCGATCACCGCGCCTCCTCGGCGCGCGCCCTCGCCCCCTCCTTCACCTCCGGCCGGTCGAGCGACGTGACGACGAGGTCGCCGGCGGCGAGGCCGGAGACGACCTCGGCCCACTCCGCCCCCTTCAGCCCGGTCTCCACCTTCGCCCCGGCGAGCCGCCCCTTCGAGAGGACGAGGACCCGCCCCCCCGGCAGGA
>CAZWRQ010000081.1:0-18100 GCA_964636395.1 uncultured Holophagales bacterium | reverse complement strand
CTCCTCGTCCCCACGCCCGTCCCGCCCCGGCTCGACGGTCCGCTCGCGGCGCTCGCGGCCGGCGACTTCGAGACGACGGTCGAGAGGGTCCGCGCGGAGCGGAAGCGGACTCCCGACGCCCGGGAGCTGGACCTCGTCGAGGCGGCGGCGCTCGGAGGGCGCTTCGTCCTGGAAGGCCGGCGGGACCGATCGCTCCTCGACCGCGCCCGAGCGAGCCTCGCCGCGTTCCGCGAGAAGGGGGGGTCGGCCCGGGCCGAGGCCACGCTCCTGTCTCCGGCCCTCCGGACTCTCCTCGAGACGCGCTGAGGCCGGGCTACGACCGGCCTCGGACGACGCGCGTCCCGGCCATCAGGTCGTGCAGCGTCCGGCGGTCCTTCCGGAACAGCGCCACGAGGTGGCCGATGCCGAGGATCGCCCCGGAGAGGTTCCAGGCCAGGAATCGCCCGAACGCGGGGCCGAGGCCGATCCCCGGGGCGGCGCGGCCGGCGGCAACGGGGACGACCGAAAGGCGCATGAGGGCCTTGCCCGGCGTCCGCCCCGTCCGCGCCCAGCCGCCCACGACGTACCAGAGGTTCGCCCCGAGGACGAGGACCGCGCAGCCGCCCGCGATGGCGAGGAAAGCCCAGTCCCGCGTCAGGTCGGCCGATTGGAACGCCTCGCGGAAAAGGAGGACGAGGAAGACGGGCGAGAGGAGCAGGAGGTCCAGCGCCAGGAGGATGACCCCGTCGACGAGGGTCGCGAGGAGCCGGGGGAAGAGTCCGGCGGTCTCGGTCGCCGTCGCGAGCGACGTCGAGGAGCGAGGCCGGCGGATCTTCACGGCGGGAGCGGGACGGACCGCGCTCGGACGGCCGTCGCTCCGGATCGGGAACTGGGAGAGGGTCGCCTCCGGAACGGAGGGAGCCGGGGCGCCCTTCGGCGCTTCCACCGGCAGGGGCGGGACGACCGGCGGCTCGGCCCGGACCCCCGAGCCGTGGACGGCCGCGAGCGCGGCTGCGGCCCCGACCGGCGCGAGGCCCGCCTTTCGGGCGTTCTCGTCCGTCTCCCGGAAGAGGTCGTGGGCCGAGATCTCGAGCGCGGCGCTCGCCGACGGCTCCGGACAGGCGTCGGGGCGTACCGCGGGGTCGCCGTGCGCCCCCGCGACGGCCGAGAGCGCCTCGGCGGCCGTCGTCGTCAGGTGCGCCGTCTTCTCGAGGGACCCGGTCGGCTCCAGGAGCCGGTACTCCAGGACGGCGGCGCCGAGCTGAAGCCTGTCGCCGGTCCGGAGGATCGTCTCGTTCAGGATCCTCCGGCCGGCGACGAACGTCCCGTTCGAGGAGTTCAGGTCCTTGAGGACCGCCTTCCCGTTCGAGAGCGTGAGGAGCGCGTGGCTCCTCGAGACGGACTCGTGGTCGACGCGGACGGTCGAGGAGCGACTCCGGCCGAGCGTGACCTCACCGGCCGCGAGCTCGATCTCCCGGCCGTCGACGACGAGGGCATAGCGGTGACTCCCTTCGGACACGGCGGCGCCGATTGTAGGCGAGCGGGAGCGCCCGAGGAGGTCCGGAGAGCCTCGGCCGTCGCCGTCGCCCCCTCGGCGAGGAGGCGCGGGACGCTCCCGGAGAAGACGACGCGCCCTCCGTCGACGCCGCCGCCGGGGCCCAGCTCGAGGAGCCAGTCGCAGGCGATGAGGAATGCGGGGTTGTGCTCCACGGCGAGGACGGAGTGCCCCGCCGAGAGGAGCCGGCGGAAGACGGCGAGCAGGACGTCGACGTCCCCGGGGTGGAGCCCCGTCGTCGGCTCGTCGAAGAGGAAGAGCGCCGGCTCGCCGGCGCCCGGCTTCAGGAACGAGGCGACCTTCAGCCGCTGCGCCTCGCCCCCCGAGAGCGTCGCGGTCGACTGGCCGAGGCGGAGGTAGCCGAGGCCCGCCTCGGAGAGCGGGGCGAGGCGCGAGGCGATCCCCGGCAGGTCCGCGAAGAGCTCGATCGCCTCGTCGACCGTCGTCCCGAGGAGCTCGTGGACGTCCTTTCCGCGCACCCGAACGTTCAGGACCTCGGGCGTGAAGCGGCGCCCGTCGCAGGCGTCGCAGACGACCGTGACGTCGGCCAGGAACTGCATGTCGACCGTGACGACGCCCGAGCCCTCGCACCGCTCGCAGCGGCCGCCGGGCGCGTTGAAGCTGAAGCTCCCTTTCGTCAGCCCGGCGGCGCGGGCCGCCGGGCTCCGCGCCCAGAGGGCGCGCACCTCGTCCCACGCCTTCGTGTAGGTCGCCGGGTTCGAGCGGGCCGACCGGCCGAGCGGCGACTGGTCGACGAGGACGACGTCGAGAAAGGCGGAGAGCCCTTCGATCCGGTCGTGCGCCCCCTTCTCCAGGGCGTCCGCCTCCTTCCGGCCGAGCGCGCGGAGCGCCCCGGAGGCGAGGACGTCGACGACGAGGGACGACTTACCCGAGCCGGACGGCCCGCAGACCCCCGCGAGGACCCCGGTCGGGATCTCGACGGTGAGGTCGGCGAGGTTGTTCGCCCGCGCCCCGAAGATGCGAATCGCGCCGCGCGGGTAGGCCGCCGGGCGCTCGGCCACGGCGCTCGAGGCCGCCGTCCGGAGCGCCGCACCCGTCGCCGTCCCGGCGCGCGCGAGGGCCCGCGGTGTCCCTTCGAAGACGAGGCTCCCGCCGTTCGCGCCAGCGCGCGGCCCGAGGTCGACGACGTGGTCTGCCGCCCGGATCACGTCGAGGTCGTGCTCCACGACGCAGACGGCGTTCCCCGCGTCGGCGAGACGGCGGAGGACGGCGAGGAGCCGCGCGGTGTCGGCGGGGTGGAGCCCGACCGTCGGCTCGTCGAGGACGTAGAGCGTCCCGGTCAGGGCGTTCCCGAGCGCCGCCGCGAGCTGCACCCGCTGCGCCTCGCCCCCCGAGAGGGTCCGCGTCGTCCGCGACAGCGTCAGGTAGGAGAGGCCGACGTCGACGAGCGTCCCGACGCGTTTCAGGAGGTCGGCGACGAGCGCTCCGCCGCGGGCCTTCTCGACCGCGTCGAGCGGGAGGGAGCGGAGCCGCTCGAGCAGGGCGTCGAGCGGCAGGTCGCAGAGCGAAGGGAGGGTCGCGCCGCCGACGCGCACCGCGCGGGCCTCGGGCGTCAGACGCGCCCCGAGGCACTCCGGGCAGCGCTCGTAGCCGCGGTAGCGGGCGATCATGACCCGGACCTGCACCTTGTAGCGCTTCGTCTCGAGCCAGTCGAAGAGCCCTTTCACGCCGTACCAGTCTCCGTCGCCGTCCCAGACGAGCTCCCGCTCCCGCGGCGTCATCTCGCGCCAGGGAACGTCCTTCCGGATCCCGAGCCGCTTGCAGGCACGCCAGAGGTCGGGGTAGGCGCTCGCGTAAGCGGGCGTGTTGAACGGCGCGAAGGGGCGCTCGAGAAGCGTCCTCGACGGGTCCGGCAGGACCTTCTCCGCGTCGAGGCCGGCGATCCGCCCGAAGCCCTCGCAGGCGCGGCAGGCGCCGCGCGGAGAGTTGAACGAGAAGTGGGCGGGGGTCGGCTCCTCGAACGTCCGGCCGCAGCCGTTGCAGGCGAGACCGCGCAGGAAGCGAAGCTCGCGCCCCGTCGCCACGTCGCGCGCGAGCAGCGTCCCCTCGCCGACCGCGAAGGCCCCGTCGAGCGAGGCGGCGAGCTCGGCGTCTCCCGCGCGGAGGACGTGCCGGCCGACGACGAGGCGGACGAGGCCGTCCGCTCCGGCAGGCGGCGGCGCCTCCCCGTCGAACGAGACGACGCTCCCGCCGGAGTCGACCGCCCGGAAGAGGCCGGAGCGGACCCAGAGCGGCGCGCGCTCGCGGCGTTCCGCCCCGGGTCGCGGGGCCAGCACGAGGAGCCGCGCTCCTTCGCCGAGCTCGGCCACGAGCGCCGCCGCGACGCTCGCCGGGGAATCGCGCTTCACGTCGCAGCCGCAGGCCGGGCAGACGACCGTCCCCGCGGCGGCGAAGAGGAGCCGGAGGACGTCGTGGACCTCCGTCGCGGTCCCGACCGTCGAGCGGGCCGAGCGGGCCGCCGCCTTCTGCTCCAGGGCGATCGCCGGGAGGAGGTGGTCGATCCGCTCGACGTCGGGGCGCTCCATACGCTCCAGGAATTGCCGCGCGTAGGTCGACATCGACTCGACGAAGCGGCGCTGGCCCTCCGCGTAGAGCGTGTCGAAGGCGAGGGACGACTTGCCGGAGCCCGACGGCCCGGTGACGACCGTGATCGCCCCGATCGGGACGCGACAGGAGACCCTCTTGAGGTTGTGCGTCCGCGCGCCGGCCACCTCGATGGCGCGCGCCTGTCTCGGGCTCATCGGCGGGCCAGGACGACGAGCTGGTTCAGGCCGAGGAGGAACCGGGAATACGAGACGACGGCGAGGCCCGCCGCCGCGGCGCTCCGCGCGAGGCCCGCCCGGTCGAGGAGCTCCTCGTGCTCCTCGTCGGCGTGGCGGGACAGGAGGCCGAGGCGAGCCCCGGCCTCGAGCGGGAGGCGCCCCAGCGGGTGCGGCGTCGTCGCGAGGAGGCGCCCCGCGGGCGCCAGCAGGGCCCCGGCTCGGCCCAGGGCGCGCGCGGGCTCCGCGAGGTGCTCGAGGATCGCGAGCATCAGGATGGCGTCGTACGGCGCCCCGGCGCGCACCTCGGGCGGCGGCTCGTCGGACTCGACGTCCCAGGAGGCGAAGGCGGCCGATGGGTGGAGGCGGCGCATCTCGTCGAGGACGACGGGGTTTCGGTCACACCCCACGTACGACGGGAAGCGGGCGGGTAGACCGGTCAGGCCGCAGCCGAGGTCGAGGAGCCTCGCTCCGGGAGGGACGTGCGGAAGCGCCGCCGCGAGCCGCGAACGCTGCACGCTCCTCGTGAGGAGGCCGAAGTAGGGGGCCAGCCGGCGGCCGCCCGCAGGGGTTTCGTCGGTCCGTGTCATCGGAAAGCGTCCCGCGACGGTCGCCCCGGGGCGACCCGTATGATAGCCGTCCGGCCCGGCCGGAACGATGAACGAGCCCGTCGCCCCGTTCCCCTTCGCGGTCCTCGCGTTCTCCTCCCTCTTCTCCGTCGTCAACCCGATCTCGGGCGCGCCCGTCTTCGTGTCGCTGACGGCGCACCTGAACCACGGGGAAAGGCGGCGCGCGGCCGTCCGCGCGGTCCTGACCGGCCTCGCGACCCTCGCGGTCTTCAGCGCCGCGGGCGGAGCGATCTTCTCGTTCTTCGGGATCACGGTCCCCGCGTTCCAGATCACGGGCGGGATCCTCTTCGCGCTGATGTCGCTCCGAGCGCTCGAGCACGGCCACGAGGAGGTCCCCGAGACGGCCTCGCCGGGGCGCGACCCGTCGATCGTCCCGGTCGGCATCCCGCTCATCGCCGGTCCCGGCGCGATCTCGACCGTGATGGTCCTCGTCGGGCAGGCGGGGGGCGCGAGCCACCGGCTCGCCCTCGGCGGCGCGATCGTCGCGACGCTCGCCGTCACCCTGGCGATCCTCCTCGCCGCGCCGGCGATCACCCGCCGCCTCGGCGATACGGGGATGAAGATCACGAACAAGGTGATGGCGCTGATCACGGCCGTCATCGGGATCCAGTTCGTCATCAACGGCACGACGGCGGTGGCCGTCCAGATCCTGCGCGCCGCGCGATAATCCCCGCCCGTGAACGGGACCGACATCTCGATTCGCCCCGCCCGGCGCGAGGACGTCCCCGTCGTCGCCCGGCTCATCCGCGCGCTCGCCGACTACGAGCGCCTCGCAGACGAGTGCTTCGCCGACGCTTCCGCGCTCGAGGAGCACCTCTTCGGGACGCGGCCGTACGTCGAGGTGATCCTCGCCGAGGTCGACGGCGCGCCCGCGGGGTTCGCCCTCTTCTTCCACAGCTACTCGACGTTCCTGACGAAGCCCGGCCTCTACCTCGAGGACCTCTACGTCGTCCCGGAACGGCGCGGCCTCGGCCTCGGCCGCCGGCTCCTCGCCGAGCTCGCCCGCCTCGCCATCGAGCGGGGCTGCGGCCGGCTCGAGTGGAGCGTCTTGAAGTGGAACGCGCCCGCCATCGGGTTCTACGAGCGGCTCGGGGCCGTCCCGATGTCGGAGTGGCAGGTCTACCGGCTCACGGGCGAGCCCCTTCGCGCGGTCGCCGGAATGGCAGCCCGCCCGGCCGGCGACGTATGAAAGAGCGGCGCCGGCGGCCCGGCTACGACACCGTCGCCCTCCCGAAGCCGGGGACCGCGAAACCTCCGCTCGAGGCTCTCGCGTTCGCCGCCCTCCCCGACCCCGCAGCCGTCCTCGACGGCGAGGGCCGGCTCCTGGCCGCGAACGCCGCCGCCCGGGCCGAGGGGGCGCCCGCGCCGGAAGGGACGGGTGCCCCGCTCGGCCAGCTCCTCCCGTTCTGGAACGACCCCGAGTCCCGCGACGCCCTCCTCGCGGCGGCGGCCGGCTCCGAGCGCGCGACGGGCGTCGAGAACCGGGTCGCCTTCGAGAGCGGCTCGCGCCGAAAGGCCTTCCGGGTCTCGGCCCGCCACATTCCCGGCGATGGCCCGTCCCTCGTCGTCGCCCTCGCCCGGGAGACCACCTCGCCCGATGCGGAGAAAGACGACCAGCCTGCGGTGCGGCCGACGGAAGGGACGCCCGACTCGATCGACCCGGTCACCGGTTTCGTGACCCGGACGGCGTTCCAGGCGCTCCTCGAGACGGCGATCGAGGAATCCGCCCGCGCGAAGCAGGCGCTCGCGCTCCTGTTCTTCGACCTCGACGACTTCAAGGCGCTGAACGACACGCACGGCCTCGCGGCAGGCGACGAGTACCTGCGGCGACTCGGCGAGGCCCTCCTCGTCGACCTGCAGCCGGGGCGGGTCTTCGCCCGGCTCGGTGGCGACGAGTTCGGCCTGATCGCCCCGCGAACGAATGCCGCCGAAGCGGCCCTCGAGGCGGACGGCCTCGTCCGGTTCCTGACGGAGTTCTCGCCGACCTTCGAGGGGAGGCCGCTGCAGCTGACGGCGAGCGTCGGCGTCGCGCTCCACCCGGCCCACGGCCAGAGGGCCTCCGACCTGATGCTCGCCGCCGACCTCGCGATGCACCAGGCGAAAGCGCGGGGCCGGGCGCGCTTCATCCTGCACGATCCGGCCGCGCGGGAGCGCGAACGGATCGGCCTCCTTCGGGGCCAGGCCGACCGGATCCGGACCGCGCTCGCGGGCGCCCGTTTCGTGCCGGTCTTTCAGCCGATCTCGGAGGTCGCCACGGGCCGCGTCGTCGCGGCCGAGACGCTCGTCCGCCTCCGGGAGGACGACGGCACGCTCGTCCGCCCCGACCAGTTCCTCGACGCCGCCGAACGCTTCGGTTTCGTGACCGCGATCGACCGCGTCGTCATCGCGGGCGTCTTCGACGCGCTCGTCGCATCGCGCAAGCGGATCTCCCCGGACCTCGAGGTCTCCGTGAACCTGTCGGGCCTCGACTTCGAGGACGACGCCCTCGTCGCGGAGATCTCGCGACTGGCCCGCCTGAAGGGGATCCGCCCCTCGCGGATCACGTTCGAGATCACCGAGACCGCGGCCCTCCGCGACCTCGGGCGTGTCCAGGACTTCACGAACGCGCTGACCTCCGAGGGCTTCCGCTTCGCTCTCGACGATTTCGGGGTCGGCTTCAGCTCCTTCCGCTACCTGCGCGACCTGCCGATGTCGACCCTCAAGTTCGACCAGAGCTACGTGAAGGACCTGCCGCACAAGATGGAGAACCGCGTCTTCGTCCGCGGCATCGCCGAGATCTGCCGGGGCTTCGGGGTGAAGACGGTCGCGGAAGGGGTCGAGACGCCGGAGATCCTCGAGATCCTCCGGGAGCTCGGCGTCGACCGCGCGCAGGGCTACCACGTCGGTCACCCGTCGCTCGAGCTCCCCGGCCGCTCGGGCGAGGCGACCTGAGAGGCGCCTTCACACCGCGGGCCTAGGATGGGGGGCGGAGGTCCGCCCTGGCGAACGGTCGATCCCGCCCGATCCTCGCGATCCTGGAAGACGCGCTCGCGTGCCAGGCGGAGAGGCTGCGAGGGCTCGAGGAGCGCGCCCGCCGAGGAGGCGACGCTTCGCTCGTTCACGACGTCCGGGTCGCGCTGAGGCGCCTCGAGACGACCGCCCGCGTCTTTCGCGGCTGTCCCGGGGCGAAAGACGGCGACGCGCTCCGGACCGCGGCCCGCGACCTGCGCCGGCGCCTCTCGTCCCTCCGTTCCGAGGAGGTCGCGCGAACGCTCCTCGCCGAGCGGACCGGGGACGAGGACTTCCTCCGGGAGGTCTTCCCGGAGGAGCTCCCCGCGCTCCGCGTCGACCCCGCGGAGCTCGCGCGGCTCGGGAAGGGCGTCGCCGGCTGGCGACGGCGCCTCGCCGCGGCCTTCGGAGGTCCCTTCGCCCCGCGCGCGGAAGCCGGAAGGACGCTCCGGCGGCGCGCCGGGAGGCGCCTCTCCCGCCGCCTCGAGCGCCTCGGCGAGCTCCTCCCTCCGACCGCCGCCACGCTCCACGCCGCGCGGATCGCCGCCAAGCGGGCTCGCTACGCCCTCGAGCTCCTCGACCCGCCCGCGCCGGCGGCCGGGTCGCTCCTCGATCGCCTCCGGGTCTTCCAGGACGCGGCGGGCGAGGCGCACGACCTCCTCGAGCTCGCCGCCCGAGTGAGCGCCGCCGGACGGGATTCGTCCGATCCGCGCCTGGGTCCCCTCGCCGGGTGCCTCGAGGGGCAGGCGCTCGACGCCGTCGCCCGGGCCCGGCGGCGAGGGGCCGCCCTGCGGGAGCCGCTCCGGTCCCTCCGGAAGGCGCTCCGGAGGCTCGAGACGCGGTAGGCTTGCGGAGAATGTCCCGCCTCCGAGAAGCCGCCCGCCTCGCCGCCGCCCTCACCCCGCTCCTCGCCGTCGCCGCAACGCCGGCACCTCCGCCGGAGCCTCCCCGCCGGATCGTCGTCGTCTCGTTCGACGGCGCCGGCGGGCTCGACTTCGCGCGGCACCGAGAGACTCTCTCCCCCGACGGGTTCCTCCGGGCGGAGCGCGAGGGCGTTTCCGCGGAGAGGCTGCAGACCGTGACGCCGTCCCTCACCACCGTCGCGCACGCGTCGATCTCCACGGGCGCGCTCCCGCAGGCGACCGGCATCGTCTCGAACACCTACTGGCCTGCGGGCGGGCCGCTGAAGGCTCGCGTCGACGGCTTCGAGGCGGAGCCGGCGGTCGAGACGCTCTGGGAGGCGCTCGCGCGCCAGGGACGCCGCGTGGCCGCGCTGTCCTGGCCGGGAGTCTCCGGCGCGTCGACGCGCTCGTCGACCCCGGTCGGCCTGCGTTGGGCGCCGCTCCGCTCGCGCGGATTCGTCTGGCGAGGTCCGGAAGAAGGAACGGTCCTTCCCGACGCGGCGATCGCCCTCCCGCCGGAGGTCCGGAGCTACTCCCCGCCCCGGCTCGTCCGGATCGAGCCGCCCCGCGGACGGGACGGCGCCTTGCCGCGCCCCCTGCTGTTCGTCGTGGTCGACACGCGGGACGACGGCCGCCGGGAGTACGACGGCCTCGCCGCCCTCGACGAGGCCGGCGGGCTCGAAGGTCGCCTCCGTCCCGGCGACTGGCTCGCGCTCTCCGAGAAGACCGACGGCGTCGCCCGGCGCGGCCGCTGGATCAAGCTGCTCCGCCTCGCGCCGGACGCGTCCCGCGTCGAGCTGTACGTCGGCGGAATCGGACAGACCGAGGCCTGGCCCGACGACTTCCAGCGGACGCTCGACCGACGCTGCGGGTTCTGGCCGGGGCCCCCGGACGAGGCGCTGCTCTCTGGCCCCGAGCCCGACGTGAGGTCCTTCCTCGAGATGGCCGCACGCTTCACGGAGTTCTTCACGGCGGCCTACGAGGTCGCGGAGCGGCGCGGCGACTGGGACGTCCTCCTCGGCTACCAGCCGGTCCTCGACGAGGTCGGCCACTCCCTGACGCCCCCGGACCCGGGAGCCGCCGGCTTCGACGCGGCCCGCGCCGAGCGGGCCGAAGCCGCGATGAGGGAGGCGTGGCGGATCGCCGACCGCGCCGCCACCCGCTACCTGAGGTTCCTGGAGCTCGGCGGCGACGTCCTCCTCCTCTCGGACCACGGCCAGCGTCCGGTCCGGCGCGTCGTCCATCCGGCCGAGCTCCTCCGCCGGCAGGGCTGGATCACGACCGACTCCCTCGCCGGCAGGCCGGTCGTCCGCCCCGACTCGCCCGCGGACGTCGCCGTCTCCGGCGGGACCGCCCTCGTCGTCCTCAACCGCGCGGGGGAGATGCCGGGAGGCGTCCTGTCGCCGGACGAAGGCGCGGGGGTCCTCGCCGACGTCGCGAGCTACCTGCGCGACATGAAGGACGAGACGGGGGCACCGCTGTTCGAGACCGTCGCCCTGCGCGGCGAAGCGGCCACGCTCGGTCTCGATCATCCGAACGTCGGAGACCTCCTCCTCCTGGCCGGGAAGGGCACCGCGCTCCGGGGCGGCTTCCCGACGCTCGGAGCCGAAGCGCCGATCCTCCTCCCGGCCGACGTCGCCGGGCAGCACGGCTACGGCCCCGACCCGTCCCTCGACGGCATCTTCTTCCACGTCGGCCGCGGGCTCGAGCCGGCCCGCCTGCCGCTCGTCCGCGCCGTCGACGTCGCCGCGCGCGTCGCCGCCCGGCTCGGCCTCTCCCCTCCGGGGGCGAGGTGACACCGCCCGTCCTCGCCGTTCCGCTCCTTTCGAGCTCCGCGCGGCGAGGCGAGGCGCAGCGGCACCTGGAGCTCCACCCGCTCGGCGGCCTTCTCGGCGAGCCGCCGGACGAGGACGCGACGCGCGTCGGCCTCCTCGGCGGCATGCGACATCTGCACGTCTTTTTCGAGGTCCGCTCCGAGCCGCCGCTCCGGGTCCGCTGCCGCCGGCTGCACGAGAACGTCTGGGAGGACGAGTGCGTCGAGCTCTTCTGGGCCGACGCCGCGGAGCCCTCCCGCTACCTCGAGATCGTCGTAAACCCGGACGGGGTCCACTACACCGCTCGCGTCGCGAACCCTCATGCGAGCCGCGAGACCTGGAACGTCATCCGCGGCGTCCCCGTGCCGGGCCTCAGGGTCCGGGTCGAGGGGACGCCGGCGGACGCGCCGTCGACCCGCTGGACGAGCTGGCGATGCGGTATCTCGGTCCCCTGGGCCGTGCTGACCCCTCCCCTCGGCCGTCCGCGGCCGGGCGACGAGCGGCGCGGGAACCTCACCCGGATCGCCCGCGGGAAGACGCTTCGCTTCGAGACGCTCGCGCCGACGGGACGGGCGACTCCGCCCGATTTCCACGTACCGTCGGCCTTCGCCACGTTTCGATTCGTCGAAATCCTGTAACCTCGGCCGCGATGGAGAGGCCTTCCGGTCCGGTCGTGGCCGTGGCGACGACGGCCGGCGCTCCCACGGACCTCGAGCTCGTCGAGCGAATCCGGCAGGCGGACCAGGCCGCTCTCGACCTCCTCTACCGGCGGTATTCCGCGCCGGTCTACTCGCTGGTCTGGAAGGTCCTCCAGAGCTCCGAGGAGGCCGAGGACGTCGCCCTCGACGTCTTCTGGCAGGTCTGGCGTCAGGCCGGACGCTACGACCCCTCCCGCGGTGCCCCGCCCGCCTGGATCTTCACGCTCGCCCGCTCCCGCGCCATCGACCGTCTCCGCGCTCGTAAGCGGCGCGAGGACCGGACCGTCTCGATCGACGACCCCGACCTGAACATCGACCCGCTCGACGAGAAGGCCGCCCCGGACGAGGTCGTCTCCTTCCGTCAGAACCGCGATGCCGTTCGGGCCGCGATGTCGAAGCTCTCGGTCGTGCAGCGCGAGGCGGTCGAGCTCGCGTTCCTGAAGGGAATGACCCACGTCGAGATCGCCGAGAAGCTCGGGCAGCCGCTCGGGACCGTCAAGACCCGTATCCGGCAGGGCCTCATCCGCCTCCGCAAGCACCTCGACTGAGGAGCCGATGCGCCGACCGCACGGCGAGCGGCCCGGGCCGTTTCCCGCGGCCCTCCGTCCGGCCCTCCGGCGCTGGTTCCGGAAGTACCGCCGCGACCTGCCGTTTCGCAGGACGCGCGACCCGTGGGCGATCTGGCTTTCCGAGACGGTCCTCCAGCAGACGACCGTCGCCGCGGGGGCGCCGCGTTTCGAGGCCCTCCTCGAGCGCTTCCCGACGGTCGAGGCGCTCGCTTCCACCGGCGAGCGGGAGCTCCTCGCGGCCTGGAGCGGCCTCGGCTACTACGCCCGGGCGCGCAACCTCCACCGCGCCGCGCGCCTCGTGGCCGAGCGCGGAGGGGGCGTGCCGCGCACCGTCGAGGAGCTCCGCACGCTCCCCGGCGTCGGTCCGTACACGGCCGCGGCCGTCGCGTCGCTCGCCTTCGGCGCCCCGGTCCCCGTCGTCGACGGCAACGTCTCGCGGGTCCTCTCGCGGGTGGAGGCGATTCCAGGCGATGGACGGACGGGCGCCTCCGGCGCCGCCGTCGCCCGGGCGGCCGAGGCCTTCCTGGACCGCCGGCGTCCCGCGGAGCACAACGAGTCGCTGATGGAGCTGGGCGCCCTCGTCTGCCTCCCGCGCGCCCCGCTCTGCCCCGCCTGTCCTCTCCGGCCCGCCTGCCGGGCCCACGCGCTCGGCCGCCCGGAGGCGTTCCCCGCGCCGCGCGCCCGAAAGCCAGCCGTCCGGCTTCGCCTCGCCGCCGGCGTCGCCCGCCGAGCGGGCCGCCTCGTCCTCGTCGACGACGCTCACCTCGTCCGCGGCCACCTCGTCGTCCCGATGCTCGAGCTTCCCGCGGAGGCCGACGCGGCCCTCCGGCTCCGCGCGGCCTGGCCCTCTCTCGCGGGCCGGCGCGCGAGGGGGCTCTTTCCCCTCGGAACCGTGAGGCACGCAGTCCTCGAGCGACGCTACGTCGTCGAGGTCTTCGCCGTCGAGGAGAGCGGGCCGGTCGACGGACGCTTCCCCGTCCGGCTCGTCCATCCCCGCGCGCTCGCGGCGGAACCACGGGGCGGCCTCCTGGGAAAAGTCCTCGCGCTCAGCGCTTCCGCGGCCTCTCCGGCTCCGACGGGACGAGCACGTCCCGCTCGAGCTCCACGGAAACGGACCGGTGGATGAAGCGGACCGAGACGACGAAACGGCTCTTCCCCTTCACCTTCGTCACCCGACCCGTCATCCCGAGAAACGGGCCCTCCGCGATCCTGACGACCGACCCCTTCGTCAGCTCCGGCCACGGGACGAGCGGCACGCCCATCTCCTGAAGGCGTCGGACCTGTGCGAGGTCGGCCGCCAGCGACTCCTGGTCGGGGACGGCGAGGATCTGGAGGCAGAGGTTCGTCTTCAGGAGCTCGAGCCGCTCGTGCTCGAGGTCCCCCCGGGCGAAGAGGTAGCCGGTGAAGAGGGGCACGTACGCGATGCGCCCCCGGCGGTCCCTCGGGCTCCTCCGCTCGCACAGGGGGAGGTAGAACGGGATCTCCCGGCTCCGGCACTCGCGGGCGAGGAGCTTCTCCTGCCGCGACCTCACATAGACGACCCACCAGGGGAACCTCTCAGGCGGAAGCTCGAAGAGGTCCTCCGGGAAGAGGTCCGGCTCGGGTTTCAGGATCGGCACACGCTCACTTTACCAATCGTCCGACCCGGCTATCCTCCGCGGGATGGCGAAGAGGACGGGAGACGCGACGGCGGGAGGACGGGAGCTCCTGGCGCCGCTCGGGACGCTCGTCGCGCTCTCGCTCCCCTTCTTCGTCCTGACGCTGGCCTCCGCGGAGGCCACCCGGGACGCGAAGCTCGCCGCCCAATCGGCCGGGGGCGTCCTCGTCCTCCTGGGGCTCGCGTACGCGAGACCTTCCGTCGATCGCGGGCCCGCAGTCCACGGGGCGCGCCTCGCGCTCGGAGCGCTCCTCTCGTTCCTGGCGCTCTTCGCCGCTTCGGCGGTGGCCGGAGTCGGTCGCGGACGCGACCCGCTCGACCTCCTTCCGCTCCTTCCCGCGCTCGCCCTCTTCGCCTGGGGAGCGACTCGACCCGGAGAGGAAAGCGCCGGGCGGGCGCTCGCGCTCCTCGTCGGCTGCGGCGCCCTCACGGGGCTCCTCGCCGCCCTCCAGCGCTTCGCGGGGCTCTTCCGGCTGCCGGTCGAGGCGCCCGAGCCGCGCTTCTTCGCGACGGCCCTGATCGGCAACCCCGGCGACGTCGGGGCCTCGCTCGTCGTACCGGCGCTCCTCGCCGCGGCGTCGCTCGTGCGTGGCGAGCGGCGGCTCGCCGCCGCCCTCGCGCTCGCCGCGACGCTCGCCGGCCTCGCCGCGGCCGCCACGCTCGCGCCGCTCGCCGCCTTCGGGGCGGGGGCGGCGATCCTCGTCCTCGGCGACCTGCGGCGCCGGCTCCTCCCGGCGCTCGGCGCCGCCCTCCTTCTCCTGGGGCTCCTCCAGGCCGGGGGCGTCCTGTCGCGCGTCTCGGAGAAGCTCTCCTCCCGATCGATCGACGAGCTGACGACCCAGCGCGACATCGGCGCCCTCGCGGCGCTCGAGACGATCCGCGCTCATCCCCTCCTCGGCGTCGGCCCCGGCGGCTTCTCCGCCGACTTCGCGAGGGCGCGGCTCGCCGCGGAGGAGAGGTTCGGCCGGCGCCTGGTCCATCGGTCCGCCTCGGCCCACTTCGACAACGCCCACAGCGACCCGCTGACCGTCGCCGCCGAAGCAGGGCTCCCGGCGGCCGCCGCGCTCGCGCTCGCGCTCGGGGCGCTCCTCGCGCCCCTCGCGGCCGCCGCCCGCAGAGAGCGCTCCCCGGGCACGCCCGAGGGTGTCCCCTCGGAGGTGCTCCTCGCCTCGCTCGCCGCGGTCCTCGTCCTCTCGCTCGCGAACTTCCCGATCCAGATCGTCCCGGTGTCGGGTCCGTTCGCGCTCCTCGCGGGCCTCGCGCTCGCGCGCGCCGGAGGCTCCTTCCCGCTCCCCGCCGGGCGCGCGGGTCGGACGACGCTCGCGCTCCTCGCGCTCCTCCTCGCCTCGCTCGCCGCGGTCCGCCTCGCCGGCGGCCTCGCGCTCGCGCGTGCCGAGGCCGCTCTCCGGCTCGCGCCCGGCACGTCCGGCGCCACGCGCGGCGACCTCGTCGCCTCGGCGCTCCTGAACGCCCGCCGGGCGGTCGCGCTCCGTCCCCGGTCGGCCACCGCCCATCTCGCCCTCGGGTCGGCGCGGGCCGCGGCAGCCGACCTCCCAGACGCCGTCGCCCAGATGGAGCGCTCTCGCGAGCTCGAAGAGCGCGCCGAGACGCTTCTGAACCTCGGCCGCCTCGCGATCGCCCGCGGGGACGACCGCGCGGCCCGCCCGTTCTTCCTGCGGGGCGTCTGGCTCCTCCCGCGCCTCGCCGCGGCGATCCCTCCGGCCGGCGACCCGGACGGCGTCGTCGCCGAGGTCGCGCGCCTCGAGGCGGCGCTCCCGTCCGGCGGCGCGCCTCCGCCTCCCCCGCCGCCGCTCAGACTCCGCTGACTCGGAGGACCGTCGTCACCGTCCGGACGAGGACGAAGAAATCGAGGACGGGGTTCCACTGGAACAGGTAGCCGAGGTCGTAGCGAAGCTTCACGTCGGGCTTCGTGGCGTAGGCGCCCATCACCTGCGCAAGCCCCGTCAGGCCCGGCTTCAGCAGGTGGCGCAGCCGGTAGAGCGGCTCCTCGGCCGCGAACGCCGCGACCAGCTCGGGTCGCTCGGGGCGCGGGCCGATCAGGCTCATCGACCCGCCGAGGACGTTCAGGAGCTGGGGTAGCTCGTCCAGCCGGGCCTTCCGGAGGAGCCGGCCGACGCGCGTCACGCGCTCGTCGCCGACCCGGGCGAGGACCGGTCCCGTCTCCCTCTCGGCGTCCGCCCGCATCGTCCGGATCTTCCAGACGTGGAGCTCCCGGCTTCCACGCCCGACGCGGCGCTGCCGGATCCAGGCCGGCCCCGGCGTCTCGAGGACGACGACGAGCGAGACGACTGCGACCGGGACCGCCGCGAGGGCGGCGAGCGGCAGGCCCAGGACGACGTCGAGGAGCCTCCGGAGGGCGAACGCGGGCGCCGACGCTCCCCGGGCGGCGACGCGGGTCAGGGGGAGGTCGCCGAGGCTTCGCGTCGCCACGTGAGAGGCGACGACGTCCGCGATCCCCGGGAGGAGCCAGAGCTCGAAGCCCCCCGCCGCGCTCCGTTCCACGAGGGCGGCGAACGCCTCCCGCTCGCGCGGGTTGCCCGAGGCGAGGACGACGTCGTCGGCCTGGTGCGGCGCGCCCGGGCCCCGGCTCGCCGCGATCGCCCCGGCAGCGTCGGGCTCCCACCCGACCAGCGTGTAGCCGGGCGCCTCTCCGGCCTCCAGCGCGGCGGCGGCGCGCCGGGCGTCCTCCCCGTCGCCGAGGACGAGGACACGGCGGACGGGCGGCGGCGCCGCGCGGTCCACGACGCTCCGGAAGAGCGCGTGGAGAGCCCACGCGGCCGGGACGTAGAGGAGCGCGACCGTCCGGGGCAGGGCGCGGGAGAGGAGGAAGAACGCGCCGACCAGGACGAGCGCCGTCAGCACCGACGCGACGAAGAGGCCGCCCCGTTCCCGGAGGGTCTCGAGCGGCTCGGACCAGGTCGCGGCGAGCGTGTGGGCGAGGAGCGCGGAGAGCCCGACGACGACGAGCCACGGCCACGGGTCGAGCGGGACCTTCTCCGACGGGAGGATCCCGTCCGTCCCCGGCAGCGCGACGAGCCGGCGGAGCCAGACGACCGCTGCGAATGCGGCGACGGCGCCGAGGAAGTCCCCGGCGGCGAGCAGGGCGCGCCGGGCCGGGCTCGCGTGCCTCACGAGCCCTCCGCGGCCCGCCGCAGGAGCCGCGCGAGCCCGAGCGCGATCTCCCCGCGGTCGGCATGGGCGACCGCGAATGCGCGACCGGCCGCGCCGAGCGTCTCGGCGCTCTGGGCGTCCGCGAGGAGATCCGACACCTCTCGCGCGAACGCCGCCGGATCGGCTGCGGTGCGGAGCGGGGCGGCGACGCCGTCGAGGACCGCGCGAGCGGCGGCGGCCGGAGTCGCGACGACCGCGCAGCCCGCCTCGAGCGCCTCGTAGACCTTGTTCGGCGTCCCGGTCCCCATGTCGACGGGGACGGCCGCGACCCGCGCGGAGAGGAGGAGCGCCCTCATGTCGGAGACCGGGCTCACGAGCCGGGCCGCCGGCGTGCCTTCGGCGAGCCTCCGGAGCGAGGCCGGCGCGTCGGCGCCGCCGACGACGAGCTCCGCCCCCGGGACGCGCTCGCGCACCCTCGGCCAGATCTCGCGCAGCAGGAGCTCGGCGGCCACGGCGTTCGGACGGTACCCCATCCTCCCGGTGAAGACGACGACCTGCGCGCGCTCCCGCGGAGGGGGCGGTCCGATCCGGGCGCCGATCGCGATCGCCTCCGTCCCCTCCGGAAGCGCCGCCGCGTCGGCCGGCGTCGTCGCGAGGAGGAGTCGCGCGCCCCGCGCGGCCTCCCGCTCGGCGCGCAGGAGACGCGCCCCTTCCGCCCTCCAGTAGAGGCGCCGCCAGAGCGCGGGGTCCCGCTCCGCGTTCTGCCGCGCCGCTTCCGAGAGCGCGTCGACGTAGTCGACCACGAGCGGGGCCCGCGGGAGAAGCGTCCGGAGTCGCGGCTGAAGGCGCGCCAGGAGGAGGACGACGAGGTCGAACCGGCCACAACCCGCGAGCGCCCTCTCCCAGGCTCCGTCGAAGAGCGCGGTCTGGAGCGGCCAGCCCCGGACGAGGGCGCGGGCGAGATGGAACGGAAGGGCCGCGACCCGGATCGGGACGCTCCGCACCTCCTCGGCCCCGGCGACGGCGGCGACCGGACGATTCGGCGGCACGCCGCCGACGATCGTCACGCGCGCGCCGAGCTCCGCGAGCGCCTCGAGGTGCAGCTCGGCCCGGACCCGGTCTCCAGTGAAGCCCGTTCCCGGGAGGCGCGGGACGACGAGGAGCGCCCTCACGGCATCGCGACCGCCCCGCGCGAATCGGGGCCGCGGCCGGCGGCGCGCACGCGCATCCCCGACGCTCCCTCCCGCGGCCCCGTCAAACAGGCTCTCCCAAGCCGGGCGATTCTAGAGCCCGCCCGCCCCCCGCGCTCGGCCGGATGGGCGCGACGCGCACGACGGCGCCCGCCGGCGCCGGCCCGCAAGTAGACTCCACGCGGAGGCGTCGCGGGGAGAATGGGC
>CAZWRQ010000080.1:0-18144 GCA_964636395.1 uncultured Holophagales bacterium | reverse complement strand
GGAACGGCCTCTGCCGCATCCTGACCGCGCTCCTCGCGGGACGGCCGCCGGCGGCGGGCGACCTCCGATTCCTCAGCGAGCGCCTCGCCGCGGCGCAGGCCTCCGTCGTCCTCCGTCCGGCGCCCGGCGCCCTCGCGCCGGAGCTCGCGATCGCGCCCGAGAGGCCCGAGACTCTCCTCGGCCCCGTCGTCCTGGCTGCGGCTCGGCTCCTCTCCTCGGCCGAGACTCTCGCCTTCGTCCGCCGGTGCGCTCACCCGACCTGCCGCAGGTTCTTCGTCGATCGCAGCCGGAACCGTTCCCGGCGCTGGTGCGACATGAGGATCTGCGGGAACCGCGTGAAGGTGCGCGAGCACTACCGCCGCAACCGCCCGGCGACCCCCGCCCCCGAGAACGGGTAGCACCGGGAACCCGTCGTCCGCCGCTCAGGCTTTTCCTGTCCCGCCCGCGCCCGCCATTCCCGCCGCGCAGGCCGTCGCCAGCGCCCGCGCGAGGCCCGCGGGGTTCTCCCACGCCATCGAGTGGCCGGCTTCGGGGACGATGGCCACGCCGATTCCGGCCGCGGCGAGCGCCTCGGCGTCGGGGTCGGGCAGAGAGCGGGCGCCGAAGAGGACCGTGCGCGGCATCTCGAGATCCAGGAGCTGCCGGCGCCACGAGGGCGACGAGTCCGCGACGAGCGAGACCGCCGCGCGATGCGCGGCGATGGGAGCCGTCGCGGCCATCGAGCCCGCCCAGATGTCGTTCCCCGTGCGCGCCGCCTCGCGGATCGCCTCCAGGTGCCCGCTCGCGACGTATCCATCCTCGGTCTGCCCGGCGATGCCCCTGCTGAAGACGCCGCCACCGGGCTCGAGGTTCGGCTCGGAGAGGACGAGGTGCTGCACTCGCCCGGGGCCCATCCTCGCGGCGACGATCGCGACGGCGCCGCCCATGCTGTGGCCGTAGAGGTCACACGTCGCGACGCCGAGCGCGTCGAGGAGCTCGACGACGACTCGCGCGTGCGCCGCGACGGTGTACTCGAAGCCCTCCGGCCTGTCGCTGAAGCCCGAGCCGAGGAGATCGACGAGGATCGCCCGCCGCGCCGCGAGCGCGGGATCGCGAGCGACCGCCGGGTAGTCGCACGACGACGCGCACCCCAGCCCGTGGACGAAGACGAGCGGCGCACCGCGGCCCGGGAGGTCGTGGAATCGGGCGGTCGCCCGGGGCGAGCCGAGACGAAGGGACTTCATACGATGGCGACGATACTCGCCCGACGATCGCCCGAAGACCCGTGACGAGGTCGCCTGCGAGGGCTCGGGTTCTCGGAAGGCCGGGTCACGCCGATGAACCGGTTCAGGGGCGAGAGCCGGGACGGGGCGGGACCGGAGGCCCCGCAGCGTCGCCGGCCGGGGGGTACGCCCGGGCGCGGTACTCGAGGACCTCCGCGGCCTTCGCGGTCTTCTTCTCGGCGAGGAGCGACTCGGCGAGGTCCTTCAGCGCGCCTTCGGGAAGGTCGCCGGCGACGCCGAACTTCGCGAGACGCCCCTCCGCGTGCGCGCGAAGCGCGGAGAACGTCTCCTCGGTGAGCCGATCCGTGATCTTCCAGCCGTCGAAGAGGTCGCGCAGCCCCGCCGCGAGGCTGTCGGCCGGGACGTGCTCCGCTCCCCGGACGACCGCGAGCCGGCACGAGAGCCCGGCGGGCGCGGAGGTGTCGATCAGCTCCTTCAGGGCGCCGTTCTGG
The DNA here is from genome assembly GCA_964636395.1 of uncultured Holophagales bacterium. GTDB lineage: Bacteria > Acidobacteriota > Thermoanaerobaculia > UBA5066 > UBA5066 > UBA5066. Next base: position 16,430 of record CAZWRQ010000080.1, on the reverse strand, counting down.
CTGATGACCGTCGGGAGGTCGCGCTCCCCCATCACCAGCGAGAGCCGCCGCCTCCCCCCTTTGAACTCTTTCACGAGGCTCTCGCGCTTCTCCCGGAACGATGGCACCGAAAGCGTCGCGCTCGACGCGACGAAGGCGTCGGCGATCGTGGGGTTGCGGAAGAGGGCGTAGACGGTCGTGAAGCCCGTGTTCGACGTGCCGAAGAGCACCCTGTAGCCGCTCGTCCGGTAAGACGCCTCGACGCGGGGGATCAGCTCCTCCCGGATGAAGTCGAGGTACTCGTTCGCCCGCCCGCCGTCCTTGCTCCCGTCGCCGTACGTCACGACCTCCGGGAAGACGTCGCGCCCGCGGTCCGTGTTCCGGATGCCGACGACGATGAAGTCGGGAATGTCGCCGAGCTGCGCCGCGAGCCGGAGCCCTCCGATCGTCCCGGAGCCGAAGTTCAGCTCGCCGTCCATCATGTAGACGACGGGGTACCGGGTCTTTCCGTCCCTGTAGTCGTCGGGCAGCGAGACCCAGTACTCACGCGTCTCTCCCAGCCGCGCCGACTCGATCGTCCCGACCTCCACCGGCGGCGGCGGGCCGTCGGCACCGGCGGCAGGGCCGGACGAGCAGATCGCCACCAGCGACAGGACGCGAATCCACGAAGCTCTCATCTCGACTCCTTCTCGGTTCGGCTAGCCCAGGATCTTCAGCAGCGACTCGCGGTACTGCGCACCGACCGGGACGCTCAGGCCGCCGCGGGTCACGACGACCCAGCCCCCGCGGGCCAGCGTCCGGGCCTCCTTCACGAAGTCCAGGTTGACGATCCAGGAGCGGTGGGTGCGGAGGAACCGTCGCGGGTCGAGCTTCGCCTCGACCGAGGCGAGGCTGTCGCGAAGGAGGTGCGTCGTCCGCTCGCAGTGGAGCGAGACGTAGTTCCCTTCCGCCTCGAGCGCGTGAATGCCGGCGGTCGGGACGAGCAGATGGCGCTCGCGCTCCCTCACGACGACGTGCGGCCGTACCGCCTGCCGCCGCTCGTGAGCCTCGAGCATCGCCCGGATCCGCTCGTCGAGGGCCGCCCGGTTCCGTGGCTCCAGGTACTCCCTCGCCCGGTCCAGCGACTCTGCGAATCGCCCGGGCTCGATCGGCTTCGTCAGGTAGTCGAGGGCGTGCAGGCGGAAGGCCTCGACCGCGTACCGGTCGAAAGCCGTGACGAAGACGATGACGGGCAGGGCGCCCTCGCGCCGCAACGTCTCCGCCACCTCCAGGCCGCTCAGCCCCGGCATCTGGATGTCGAGGAAGACGACGTCCGGAGCGAGCTCGCGGCAGGCCTGCAGCGCCCCGGGGCCGTCGCCCTGCTCGCCCACGATCTCGACGTCCGCGTGCGCGGCGAGGAGCGCCCGGAGACGCTCGCGCACGAGCGGCTCGTCGTCGACGACGAGGACGCGCATCACGCGCGCCCCTCCGCGAGCGGGACGCGGAGCCGGGCGCGGAATCCCTGCCCCGGCGCGGTCTCGACCTCGAGCCCCGCCCGCGCGCCGTACATCCCGTCGAGCCGTTCGCGCGTGTTCGCGAGGCCGACCCCCGAGCGAAGCGGTGCGGCCGCACCGAGCCCGTCGTCCTCGACGGTCACCACGAGCGACGCGCCTTCGGCGCGGGCCGAGATCGTGAGCCGGCCTGGCCCCACCTTCGTCGAGAGCCCGTGGCGAATCGCGTTCTCCACGAGCGGCAGGACGACCAGGCTCGGGACCGGCGTCTCCATCAGCGATTCCTCGACGCTCCATTCGAAGGCGAGCCGATCTCCGAACCTCACCTTCTCGATCTCGAGGTATCTGCGGGTCAGCTCCATCTCCGTCCGCAGGCTCAGCGTCTCTCCGGAGGCGGTCTCGAGCATGACCCGAAGGAGCGTCGAGAGCCGCAGGAGCACGCCGTCGGCTGCCAAGGGATCTCGGTGGAGGAGAGTGGAGACGGCCTGGAGCGCGTTGAAGAGGAAATGCGGGTGCAGCTGCCTTCGGAGGAGAGCCAGCCGGGCCTCGGCCAGCTGGCCCGCGAGACGCTCGGCCTGGACCTCCTCCTCCCGTCGGGCCTGCGCGTGCGTCATCGCCTCCGCGCCGAGGAGGATGAGGAAGTAGGCGAACGGCACGCCGAGGAAGCTGCCGAGGAGGTTCTGGCTCGTCGGAAGGAGGCCGGCGACGAGGCTCGCGCTCCATCCCGCCGCGAAGCCGTCCCAGGCGAAGGCCACTCCGCGGCGGACGGCCCAGTAGGGGACGAAGACGACGAGCATGCCGAGCAGGTGGGCGGCGAGGAAGCGCCCGAGCCCCAGCCGGTCGATACGGGCGCGCCTCCCCCACGCGAGGACGAGCGGCGCCAGGAACGCCCAGGGCATGAGCGTTCCCAGCTCGACGCGGACGAGGTCCGGCCAGGGCTGGCCGTAGAGCGCCCCCTGGATGACCCACATGAGGCCCAGCCCGCCGAAGACCAGGATGCGAAAGCCCAGGCGGTCCCACGAAAGGAGGAAGTCCGCCGGTCCGGTCCGCGGGAGGGAGGCCCGTGTCTCCATCTTCGGCCTTCGGGTGATACGCCGGCCGCCGATTCGGGTTCCGTCAGGCGGGCGAGTCCATCAGCTTCCAGAGGCGCTCGATGTTGTGTCCGTGGATGTCGAGGTTCTCCCATTCCGTACCGCGAAGGTCCTCGTTCGGGAGCTTCGCGACCGCCGGGAAGGAGCTCAGCGGCAGCTCCGCTTTCGCCTGCTCGAGCGTACGCCCGCCGGACCTCGCGCGCTTCACGCCGTTCCACACGCCCTCGAGGTACGACACGTAGCCCTCGTACTGGCCCTTCTTCATCACCGCCCGACCATGGCTCGGCAGGAAGCGCGTCTCCCCGTTCGCCTCGCTCAGCACGGCGCGCATGACGACGAACCAGTTGTCGATGCCCGCCGGGGTCGCTTTCTCCGCCACGGCTTCCACCGTCGGCACCTTCGTCGGGTAGAAGACGCCGGCCGTCAGGACCAGGTTCTCCTCGGGGACCCGCACGATCGTGTCGGCGATTCCGTGCGCATGGCCGTAGAAGTCGAGACGTACGGAGACGTCGTCGAGGTGGAGGGTCATCTCCTTCTCGAACGTGATCGTCGGCGGGACGAGGACGGGGTTCGCGCGCGCGTCCGCTTGGATCGTCTTCCAGCTCTTCTCGAAGGCGGCCCAGTCGGCGCTCTCGAGCTTCTTCGGGTCGCGCTTCGTGAAGTAATCCCGGACCCGCGCGACCTGCCGGTCCGCCATCTCGCAGAGCTTCGGGACGCGCGCGGGGTCGGCCGACATGGCGAGGACCTCGTCGCGCAGCGACTCGTGCCCGACGATCGGGACGTCGGCGAAGGCCGCGTTGCCGCCGACGTGACAGACGTGCTCGTGCGTGTTCACGAGCCACGCGAAGTCGTTCCTCTTCAGCTCCGCCCGGATCGCCTCGCGGAACGCGGCTCCGATCGTCTTCGAGAACGGGGCGTCGACGACGACGATCCCCTTCTTCGTCGCCACCGCCACGATTCCGTTGTCCCACGGGTCGCCGTAGACGACCACGACCCGCGGGCTGAGCCTCACGACCTCGAGCCCGAGCTCGTTCGTCCAGGCGGCGGCCGCGGCCTGCGGGCCTGTCGCGTCCTGGGCGCGGCCCGGCGCCGCGAAGCTCGTCGCCATCAGGGTCAGTGCGATCGCCGCCGTCCGGCGGCTCCATGCGTCCTTCATCTCGGCCTCCATCGTTCGTTCGTGCGACGTCCGGTCCGCGCTCGCTTGCGTGTGCCGCCGCGTCTCGGGTTTCCCCGGTCGGAGGTACGGCGCGCCGCCGGCCCGGGTGCGCGGATGGGTCGAACGCGCGAGTTCGAGGGACGAACACGGAGAATCCGCGGATGAACGGCCGAGGTCCGCGAGCTGGCGCGGCTCGGGCCGGAAACCCGTCCGGCGCCCTCCCCGTAGACTCCAGGCGGAACAGGTTTCGGATCGAAACCCGACGCGAGGCGCTCGAGTGAGGATGAGAAGTCGTCTACTGCTCGCAGGTGTTTTCCTGCTCACCCTTTCTCTTCCGGCGTCTTCCCAGGAGCTCGCGGCTCGTCGAACCTCGCTGAGCTGCGAGCAGGTGCAGCAGCTCGTCCAGGAGTCCGAAACGCAGGTGGACTCGATCCTGAAGAAGGAGATCCACCTGCCCGGGCTGGCCGTCGCGCTCGTCAGCCGGGACGAGGTGCTGTGGGCCAGGGCTTTCGGCTATCGCGATGCCCTGCGGCGGGAGAAGGCCGACACGAACACGATGTACGGCCTCCTGTCCGTGTCGAAGACGCTCACCGTCACGGGCCTCATGGCGGCGGTCCAGGAAGGCCTGATCGACCTCGACGTCCCGATCCGGACCTACCTTCCCGGCTTCCGCCTCAACTCACGCTTCCCCGAAGACCCGATGTCGGTCATCGCGATTCGTCATCTCCTGAGCATGACGTCCGGCCTGACCCACGACGCGCCCGTCGGGAACAACGCCGACCCGTACACGCCTTCGTACGAAGACCATATCCAAAGCATCTCCCGCACCTGGCTGCGCTTCCGGCCCGGTGAGCGGGCGGAGTACTCGAACCTCGGCGTCGAGCTGGCCGCGTACATCCTGGAGTCGATCACGCACCGGCCCTTCCCCGAGTACGTCCAGAGGAAGGTCCTCGACCCGCTCGGGATGCGTCGGACGACCTGGGACATCGACCGGATCCGGAAGGACGGCAACCGGGCGGTCGGCAACAACAGGAGCTTCGAGAGCGTTCCCCTCGAGAACCCCATGCTCGCTCCCGGCGGCGCGTACTCGACCATCGGCGACATGGCCGCGTTCCTCAGGTTCCAGATGAACGACGGCAGGGTCGACGGACGCCCGCTGATCGACGGGCGAGCCCTCCGCCAGATGCGGACGATTCCTTTCCCCATGAAGGATCAAGTCGCCGGCTACGGCATGGGCCTCTGGGTCGGCGCCTACCATCTCGGTGGCGACGACGTGCGCTGGCTCGCGCACGGAGGGGGCGGGTTCGGATTCCGGTGCCAGGTGAAGTGGCTGCCCGACCTGGGGTACGGCGTCGTCGTCCTGACCAACGCCCAGGACCACGACAACGTCAACGACGCCCTCGCCGAGAACCTCCTCCTGAAGGTCGTGGAGCTTCTCACCGGCAGGAAGGACCAGGGGCCTTCCGACTGGCTGGCCCGCCACACCCCTCCCCGGACGGCCGATCCCTCTTCCCTCCCGGTCGAGCTCGCGGGACGGTACTGCGGCACGAACGACGACATGACCTTCCTCGTCAAGGACGGCACGTTCGGCTACGCCTCCGGCAACACCTTCATGCCCATCACGCCGATCTCGAAGTACGAGTACGCGACGAAGCGCTACCTCTACCGGTTCGTCTGCGACGCCGAGGGGAAGCCGGTCTCCGTCGTGAGGCCGTACGACGGGACGGTGTGGACGCTGGGATCGCCGGCCAACGAGCCGAAAGGACCCGACCGGAAGGAATGGAACGGCTACGTCGGCAGCTACGTGAGGAAGCGGTTCGGGTTCGGCGAGAAGCTCTACAACGTCTCCGTGAAGAACGGCTGGCTCCACTTCCAGGGTGACGGCCAGGACTTCCGACTTTCGGAGCACACCCCGGGCCTCTTCTTCACTCCCGACGGAGAGGCGGTCGACCTGCGTGGCCCCGCCTACTCGTTCCGGAACATCAGGCTCTACGAGAGCTGCAGCTGAGGCGCCCGGGCGCGGGTTGACCGGCGGCGTTCAGCCGGCGGTCGAAGCGAGATCGGTGGGGCGCGCTGCGCTCTCTCCCTCTCGACGTCCTCGTCAACAGCGCCGGGATCGTTCCGGAGCTCCGCGGCCTCGCCGCGGTCGATCCGGCCGACCTCGAGACGCGCTTCCGAGTCCACTGTGTCGGGGCGCTCCGGGCTACGCGCGCCGCAACCCGCCGCGCGCCGACGCGTATCGAGGGAAAGAGCCACTCCCGCTCTCTCGTCGCACCGGCTCCCGTCGACCGTCGAGGAGGGGTCCATGAGTCGACTTCGCCGCGCTCTTCCGTTGCGCCGGGCCGCCTTCGCGGCCGCCGCCTCGTTCGTCCTTGCCGGCTCCGCCGGGCTCGCCCAGGCGCCGCCGGAGGCCGCGTTCCTCGAGGCCGTCCGATCGGGCGACACCGCGGCCGTCGCCGCCTGGCTCGACCGCGACCCGGACGCGCTCCGCCGCGCGGATCCCGAAGGCCTCCAGCCGATCCACTTCGCGGCCTACTTCGGGCAGAAGGCCGTCGTCGAGCTGCTCGTGGCGCGAGGGGCCGACCTCCGCGCCGGGGGCCCCCTCGGGACGCCGCTTCACGCCGCGGTCTTCGGCGAGCGGACGGAGATGGTCCGCTGGCTCGCCGCCCAGGGGCTCGACCCGAACGCCCCGGCCGAAGAGGCGCCTCCCCTCCTCGTCGTCGCCGTGCGGAGGTCGGGCCCGGAGATGGTCGAGGCCCTGCTCGCCGCCGGGGCCGAGCCGGGACAGACCGACGCGGCCGGCAATGCTCCCCTCCACTTCGCTGCGGGAGATGGCTCGGCTCCCCTCGTCCGTCTGCTCCTCGACCGGGGGGCCGCCTCGAGCCCCGTCAACCGTCGGGGCCGCACGCCCCTCGACGTGGCCCGGCGCGAGGGGCACGACGCGGTCGTCGAGCTCCTCAGGGCGCGCGGGGCGACGGGAACGACCGCGGTCTCTCCCCGGGGCCCGTACCTCGGCCAGGAACGCCCGGGCCGAGCGCCCGTCGTCTTCGCTCCGGACTTCGTCTCCACCGAGAGGCGCGAGCTGAACGCCGCCTTCTCGCCCGACGCCCGCGAGATGTACTTCGCGCGCGAGCGATCGGGGCCCGGTACGGCGCTCTTCGTCACGCGGCTCGAAGGGACGCGGTGGTCGCGTCCCGCGGTCGCCCCTTTCTCGACTGGGGGCGACAGCGACGTGGACCTCTTCCTCACGGCCGACGGCCACCAGGCCTGGTTCTGCTCCAACCGTCCCGACCCGGCCCTGCCCGCGGGCGACCCTCCCGCCGAGGAAGGGAGACGGACTTCCGATATCTGGGTCGTCTCCCGCGACAGTAGGGGCTGGGGAGCGCCGAAGCCGCTCGGGCGGCCCGTCAACTCCGATGCCGACGACTACTACCCGACGCTGACCCGCGACGGTACGCTCTACTTCTCGTCGGACCGGCCCGGGGGCCTTGGCGCGAACGACGTCTACCGCGCGCGCCGCGATGCTAACGGGAGCTGGACGGCGCCGGTGAACCTCGGCGCACCCGTCAACGGCCCGAGCCGCGAGTACGACCCCCTCGTCGCCCCGGACGGGAGCTGGCTCGTCTTCGCTTCGGAGCGGCCGGGCGGCTACGGCGACGCCGACCTGTACGTCAGCCCGCGGAAGGCCGACGGCACCTGGGGAGAGCCGCGGAACCTCGGCCCCGCCGTCAACACCGCCGCCAGCGAGTACACCCCGGCCCTGACCCCCGATGGCCGCTCCTTCCTCTTCACGCGCGGCCGCCGGGGCGACGACGACCTCTACTGGGTCGACGCGGGGGTGATCCGGAGGGCGCTCGGCGGTTCATCCGGCAAGTGACGGCGGGAGGCTCCGCCTTCCGTACGGCGCGCGGTGCCTCTCCGGGCCGTCAGACCACGATCCGCCGCAGCATCCCCGCCGCCACGAGCGACGTGAACTGCCTCTCGAGCGAGCCGGCGAAGCCGGCGTCGTGGACGACGGCGCCGGCCTCGATGTTCCGGGCATGGGCCGCCTCGGTGAAGTTGGCGGAGGTAACGAGCGCGGTGTGGCCGTCGACGACGACGCACTTGGCGTGGATGACGGCTCGCTCGTCGCCCTTCGCCGCGAGCGAGCGCGGGTCGTAATAGAGCTCGGGCGAGCGGCCCGACGGCCAGTTCTTCTTCAGGAACTCGCGGAAGTAGTCGCGAGCCACCGCGTCGGGGTCGAAGTCGCTCCCTCCCGGCGCCGGCACGTTCAGGAAGAGGAGGACGCGAAGCGCAGGCAGCTCCTCCATCCTCTTCGCGAGCGGCTCGAAGACCTCCTTCCCGAGGTAGACCGCGTAGCTCGAGACGAGGACGCTTCGGGTCGCCTTCGCGAAGAGCTCGCGCGCGACGACGCCCGTCTCCCGGCTCTGGCTCCCGGGCATCTCCGGCCCCGTCCAGACGAGCTCGACGCGGTCCGACGTCTTCTCCCTCAGCCTTCGCTCCGCGGCGACGGCCCGGAGCAGCTCGGCGATGTGAGCGGGCGGAATGCCCGCGTCGTGAAGGCGGTTCAGCTCGGCGAGCGCGCCTCCGAGGTCGACGTTCGGGAGATGCCGGGCGACGCCGCTCGCGGAGTACGGCCCGGAGAGCCGCCCCGCCGCGAGCGCTCCCGCGAGCGCCTCGAGCCCGGCCCGCGAGATCCCCTCCCACGGCCCGATCACGCTTCGTCCTCCGCGAAGAGCTCCGCTCCCCCGCCGAGCACCGTCGGCACGACGAGCGCCCGGTCGAGGAAGTCGTTGCGGTTCTCGCAGCTCGGCTCGGGGACGAGGAGGCAGCCGTGGCAGGCGGCGCCCGCGAGGAAGCGCTCCTCGTGTCCGCTGTCGGGCCGGTGGCCCGCGCAGACGGGGTCGTTCGAGCAGAGCCGTGCCAGCTCGAGCGCGCGCCCGAGGTGCCGGCCGAGGTTCCGGCCCACCTCCACGAGGCCGCCGAGCGTCCCCTCCGCGTCGGGGCTCGACGTGTAGAGAAGGAGCCCGAAGGCTCCCTCGCCGACGTAGATCCGCTCCCGGATCGAGCTCGTCGCGTAACCGCAGTCGAGCGACACCGCCGTCAAGAGGAGGTGTGAGAGCGAGTGGAGAAGGACGTAGGGAAGCCCCGGGAACGGCATGTTCGGCTTGCGGTGGGCCGCCTTCCAGCGCTCGAAGCCGAGCGCGAGCTGCCTCCCCCGCTCCTTCACGCCGGGCCGCTCGAGCCACGCCGCGATGCGCGCGGGATCCAGGGAGAGGAAGACTCCCTCACCCCGGTTCTCGACGGCCGGCACCCACTTCACCTCGGCGGCGAGCGGCGCCGACCTGACGTCGAGCGAAAGCTCTCCGTCGATGTCGGCCGTCTGCGCCTCGAACCGGGTGAAGCCGACCTGAGCCGTCACTTCGCGAAGCCGGTCGACGAGGACGACCCTCTCGATCGCCCGCATCGGCCCCGACGGCGATTCGAGCGGGAGCCTTCGCGCCAGGAAGTCGTGCCCGCCGTGGAACTCGTCGCCCAGCTTCTCCTTCACGGAGAGGAGCGTCGCCAGCTCCACCTCCTTGATCTTCTCGGCCTTCGCGGGCGCGCCGGCCTTCCGCCGCTCGACCTCGGCCCAGACCTCCTCGTCGGTCAGGCCGTCGAGCGCCGCCTTCACCAGCGGCTTCCGCCGTTCCTTCGGCAGGTCGCCCGGCGCCTCGACGAAATCGAGGAAGTTCTCCCAGACCTTCGCCACCGCGTCGCGGACGACCGAGCCGCGGTCCGGCAGGGAGATGACGCTCAGCACCTGCGGGAAGTAGGCGTCGCTCGCCGACCGGACGAGGAGGCGGGCCAGCTGCCGCTTCCCGTTCTCGCCGCCGCATCGCTCGCCGCCGTTCTTCCCGAGCCAGGGCCGCCTTCCGCCGCACTCGCCGAGGTTCTCGGCGCCGCGACGCGTCGCCTGCGCCATCGACCGCTCCGCCCCGCACTCGCACCCGACGATCACGTCGGCGAGATCGCCCGACGAGCCGCGCTCCTCCATCCAGATCGGCCGGAGGCACTCGCCCCGGTACATGTGGATGAACCCGCGCCAGTCGACGTCGGAGAGGTGCCCGAGGACGCACGCCGCGACGAACCGGACGGGCACGGCCGGGATCTTCTTCCCGTCGACGAGGTACTTCCCCTTCTCGAGCGCGTCGAGGTGGACGAGGGGCCTCCTCTTCGCCCTCACCTGCACCACGAACCACTCCGGGAACTGGAACGCCGGCACGCCAGTGGCCGGCATCCGCTCGTCGTCCGCGACGACCGGCGGCCCCTTCAGCGGCACGGGCCGGGCGTGCCCGAGGACGCTCGCGACCTTCAGCGACAGGCGCTCCTCGACGATCGCCGGCATCGCGCTCGCCGGGAACCACGAGTCGAGCCCGCTCACGACGACGGAGTGGTTCGGAAGGTCGACCATCGCTCCCGGCCCGAACGTCCGCACGAGCTGGCTGCGGCGGATCTCGCCGTGATGTCGCCTCGTCACGACCCGGCCTCCTCCGGGGAGGGCGCGTCGGAGCCGTCGAGCCGACGGACGACGAGCCCGACGCTCGGCTCCACGTCCCTCATCGAGCGCTGCGCCCGGAACTTCCGCGCCTGCGAGGGAAGCGAGTCGAGCTCCGGGTCGAGCGGGTCGCGGAGGAGCGCGAAGGAGTTCGGGGGGGCGCCGCGCTCTTTCGCCTGGTAAGCGAGCTTCACGCCGTTCTGGCCCTTCTCGTGCGCGAGGGCCGCCCAACCGTCGAGAAGGTCGTCCACGAGGCTCTTCACCCGTTTCCGAAGCGCTTCCAGCTCCTCGGCCCCCTTCTCCGTGTCGTGCCGCGAGGCGCGCTCTGCCATCTCCTCGGCGACGAAGGCGAGGTCCTTCCGCACGGCCTCGACCCGCCCCGCCCCGTCCGCGGGCGTGAGCGAGGCGACCCCGTGCCGCGCGAGCGCCACCGCCACGGCGGCGGCGGCCCTCTCGAGGGCGCGCGCCGAGAAGGGCGTCACGCTCGTCGCCTCGACGGCCCGGTAGAACGACGCGTGGTACGCCCCAAAGCGCTCGTAGTGCGACCGGTCGCGCGGGCGGTGGACGTTCTGGAGCGTCACGACGAGGCCGGGCCGCGCGTCGTCGCGCCCGACGCGGCTCGTCGCCTGGATGTATTCCGACGTCGTCTTCGGCTGCCCGAGGACGACCATCAGCCCGAGTCGCGTGATGTCGAGGCCGACGGAGATCATGTTCGTCGCGAGCGCGACGTCCACGTGCTCCTTGTCGGTGAACGGCAGCGCCAGTCGTTCCTTCGCCCGCGCCACCTTCGCGGTCGACTCCCGCGACGTCAGCTCCACGACCTCCTGCTGGATGGCCCGGTCGAGGAACTCTCCCTTCCCGTCGCCCAGGCGGCGCCGTTCGCCGTAGCGGGCCGCGCGCGCGGCCACCTCGTCCTCCACGATCCGGCGCGTACCGCCCAGCTCGCGAAGGCTCGAGAAGTAGCCGAGGAGCGTCAGGTACGGGTCGGCGGGGTTCTTCTCGCCCAGCGCCGCGCCGCCCGCCTCCGTAAAGAGCCTCTGCGAAGCCCCGAGCAGCGCGAGGTAGGTCCGCAGCAACAGCACCTTCAGGCTCCGCCCCTGCGCCGAGAGGCCTACATACGTCCGCGGCTCCTTCTCGGATTGCGAAACCGTCCGCGCGAAGAAGGAGTCGCGCCGGTCCGGCCCGGGAGGCGGGAAGACGTAGACGGCGCTCCGGCCGAAGAGCGCCCGCACCTGCGCCTCGGCGCGCCGGATCGTCGCCGTCGAGGCGACGACCTTCGGCTTGATCCGCTTCCCAGCATCCTCGCGCGAGGCGAGCCGGTCCACGGCGATCTCGTAGAGCCCCGCCATCGTCCCGAGCGGGCCCGAGATGAGGTGCAGCTCGTCCTGGATGATCAGCTCGGGCGGCAGGAGCGGCTCCTTCTCCCCCTTGCCGAACAGCCGCCCCACGTCGCCCACCCACGGCAGGCTCGCGAACTTGTCCACGGTGGCGATGAGGAACGCCGGACGCCGCGCGTAGATCGGCTCGTCCACCGTCAGGATCGGCAGCGAGCGGTCGCCGCGGAACTCGCACTTGCGGTTCACGCAGACGACCCGCAGGTCCGTCGGCCGGTCGGAGGTCGGCTGGAGCGAGAAGGAGTCCTTCGTGAACGGCGTCCCGCACCAGGGGCAGCTCTCGAGCGGGATCGGCGGCGGCCAGCGCTTGCTGTCGTTCTTGTACTTCAGCGTCTTCGACCGTGCCGTCGTCTCGTCGTCGTCGCCCTTCGCCCCCATCCGGTTCGGGGTCGCGGCGCGCCCCACCCAGAGCCCCACCTCGAACGGCCACGGCCCGAGCGCCGCGTCTGCAGCCCGCTCCAGCTCGAGCGCGCAGACGAGCGCCGCCACCCGCCCGAGCTGGTCGAGCGTCAGGAGCCGCAGCGTGTAGCGCATCAGCACGGCGACCCCGGCCGAGGAGAGCCCCGGGTTGCGGAGCCGCCGGAGGACCATCGTGAAGGCCGCGAGGCCGAGGTACGCCTCCGTCTTGCCGCCGCCCGTCGGGAAGAAGAGGAGGTCGACGGCCTCGCGGTCGTTCGAGCCGGGCCGAGCGATCCCCTCGAGGTTCATGAGGAGGAACGCGAGCTGGAAGGGGCGCCACCTCGGCGGCTCCACCGCCTCCGGCGCGACGTTCGCGACGCGCGCGCTCCGCCTCCGCGCGGCCCGCGCCATGGCGCGGTTCGCGACGCGAAACGCCTTGAAGACGTCGGGCTCCTTCAGGAGGGCGATCCCCCGCTCGATCCGCGCGCAGGCGTGCTTCGCCTCGTCGAGGAGGATCCCCGCCGCCTCGGACCGATTCCCGTCGAGCATCGTCTCCCGCTGCCCGGCAATCCACTCGCCGTACCGCGCCGGGAAAGCCGCGAGCGAGGCCGCGAGCGACCCGGCGTCCTCCGTCGCCGCGAGCGCCTCCATCCCCAGCTCCACGCCTTCGAGACGCGTCGGCTCCACCTTCTCCACGGCGGCCGTCGGCACCCACTCGGTCGCCACCTCGCGGCAGCTTCCGTCCTCCGCGACGATCGCCCGCGCCGAGACCCCGTGCCCCACGGCGTACTCGAAGACGTCGCGGTACTGGAGGTCGGCCACACGGTCGTCCCAGTCGGTCGAGTCGATCCCGGTGGCGTTCGGCCGAGCGACGAGCGGCTCCTTCGACCGCAGCACGAGCCGCACCTGGAAGGCCACGGCCTCATCCTTCCGCTCCTCGGGAGCGGGCTTTCGGTCGTTCACGAGGAAGACCGAGACGCTCCGCGTCCCGGCGGGAAGGCCGAGCGCCTCGACGCCGCCCGCACCCCGCGCCGTGACGACGAGGTTCAGGCCGCCCGAGTCCGGCACCGCCGTCGTCGCCGCCCTCGCTTCGCCCTCGGGCAGAGCGAGCGCCACGACGGCCCGCTTCGGCTCCCGCGTCCACGTCGTCTCCCTGCCCCGCGGCTCGCCCTCCTCCGCCTTCGGCAGCCGGTAGTCGCCCCACGTCACCTCGGCTTCGAGCGCGTCCGTACCCTTCGCGACGAGAATGCTCAACCCGACTGAGGACGGCAGGAAGACCTTCCGCGCCGACGCCCGCTCCGGAACGTCGGCGTCGTCCGCCCCGTTCTCGTCTCCCGCCGCGAACAGCTCCTCCTGCCCTGTCGGGTCGACCTTCTGCTCCTCCGGCGCCTCGAACGGCACCAGGAACCCGCCCACGTACCAGCGCGAAGGCTCGTGCGGCAGCTCCTCGCGCTCGTGCTCGCTCCCTGGCTCCGGCCCGATCAGGTCGAGGCGCAGGGCCCGGATCAGCTCGTCGCGAACTTCAGCGGATTTCATCGAATTGGAGCTCCTCGCGAGATCGGTGGCCGCACCCTGCATTCTGGGCTCGCGGCGCTGGATTTTCGAGAGAGGCCCCGAGGCGCCGCTCCCGTCCCGCTCCGTGCCACGCCGCCCACACTGCTGACAGGACGATGTCAGGAGCGGGGCGCGAGGCTCCGCGGTGACAGGAACCCCCCATGAACACGACCCCGCTCTACCCGATCGTCTACGCCGAGCTCCACACCCCGAAGACGGCCGAGGCCCGCGGCTTCTTCGCGGGTCTCTTCGGCTGGGAGATGAAGCTCCACGACGCGCTCGACAACACCGAGATCCTGCCCGGGGGCGGCCCGGAGGCGGGGCTCATGGGCCTGACGCCGCACGACGAGCGCCCGCCCTGGATCACCTACTTCGGCGTTCCCGACGTGGAGGCCGCGGCGCTCGTCCTGGGTGCGCGATTCGTCCAGGCGGGGGGCGCCCCGGACCTTCGGTAGGCGGCGGACCCGTCGCGGATGCTGAAAATCCGCGGGATGTCCATTGCGAGTGGCGTCCTTACGGGGGTGAGCGGACTGGGTCAGGGCGCAGCAACCGCCCGGGCAAGACTCAGGAGCTGGGAGCGCTCCAGGTAATCCGTCTCGACGTACGCGACTCCCGCCGGTGTCTGGAGGACGAGGACGGCCATGGCCCCCGGCTTCTTCCCCGGGACGAGGACGGCCCTCTCGCCGATCCCCGCCAGCGCCTCCCTTCCGTTCTCGTGGACCTTCTCGGCCCGCCTGGCCTGCGCCTCGAAGTGGTCGGCCAGGGAAGAGCCCTTCAGGGCGTCCCGCGTCCAGTAGGTGACGGCGATCGCCTTCGGTTTCCGCCCGTCCTCCCGGAGCCACGTGCATTCCGACTTCCCGGCCCCGGTCTCTTCCTGGCCCAGACTCTGCCAGCCGGGACCGGCCACGTCCTTCACCTCGGCCGGGGTGAGGATCCGGCCACACGGGACCGGGGCGTCCGCGGCGTTCCCCGCGTGGGAAACCAGCAGGACTGCGATCACGACGACGGCAGATCTCGACGACATGCGGCCTCCTCTGTGGACGTCCGGGTCCGGCGTGCTTCGCCCCGGAACCTCTCACGAACCCGACTGCGCAGTCCAGCCTCTCGCACGTCGCGGCATCGCCGACGCGTCGGGAAGACCCCGAAAGCCCGCCGTCGTGGACTTCCCGCCTGGCGCTCAGGCTGGAGCTCGACGCAGCCCTGGACGGCATTCCAGATCACCTCGATGTCGACACCGAAGTACTGGTGGGCGACAACGTCGCGCATCCGTGCCCAGCCAGCCCAGTCGACACCGGGCCAGTCCGCGAGGCGCTCCGGTGGCAGGCGCTTGACCGCTTCCCCGATGATCTCGAGATTCCGGACCACCGCGTCGCGTGTCTTCCGGTCTTCTTCGAGGTCCCGGACGGAGAGGCCTCGCACGAACGAACCGATCGCATCGGCCGCGCCGAGGATGTCCCGAAGGTAGAGCTCAGCCGAGCGGGACGTCCACCTTCTCGGAAAGGACTCTTCCTCGGATGGCCGGCTTGATGGTTCCCTCGATGACGAGGTCGACCCTGCGGCCGAAGAGCGTCTCGAGATGCCGCAGCAGGGCGAAGTACCCTCGGAACGTCTTCCGCTCGAACTCCACGAGGACGTCGACGTCGCTTTCCGGTGTGACCTCGCCGCGAGCGGCGGAGCCGAAGAGCGCAATCCTGCGCACACCGAGGCCGCGAAGGACGTCGCGCTCCTTCGAGAGCGTTTCGAGCGCCGTCTCGCGGCTCAGGTGGGCTGAGGTCGTGGCCAGGCTCACGCCACCGAGGATACCGCCTCCCCCACCTCCTCCGGCACCTTCTCGAGCCTCGCCAGGTCGAGCGTCGCGACCCTCACCACGACCCGCGAACCCCCGCCAGCCTGGATGACGAAGTCGCGCTGTATCCCGGGGCGGCCGAGGTCCGGACTTCGGTCGCCGAGGAGGAGCTTCGCCAGGGCGAGGAGTGGCGCGAGGCGGCGGCTCATCCGGTCGGTCCGGGGCCACGCGACGACCTAGCGGGGCGGGCACGCGTCGGAGACGTCGAGAGGCAGGTGCCGCAGCTCGCGGCGGCGAGGAGCGCCGCCTTCAGCGTCCGGTTCAGGGGCGTGTCGGTCGAGCGCTCGTCGAAGAGGCAGCGGAACTCGAGGCGCTGCGCGGCCTGCCGCTTCGCCTGGGAGGGCCAGTGGACCTTGCCGCGGAGGACGGGGAGAAGCTCGTCGTGCGCCACGTACTCCTGCCGGAGCCCGAAGCCGACCGCCTCGGCGAGCGGACCTTACCGTCGCGCCAGGAGCGTCTCGTAGTCGTCGTGGGACCCGATCCAGAACCAGACGATCTCGTCGCCCGCGACGACGCCCAGGGCGCGGTAGTGGAGCCCGACGCGGACCGAGTAGATCGGCCGCGTGGCGTGCACCGGCTTGAAGCGCAGACCCGGATGCTGGGGATTGAAACGGAACTGCGCGTACGCTCGCCGCGCCTGGCCTCGAACGTCCTCCGGGAGGGCGGCGAACGTACGCCGGAACGCGGTTGTCGTCCGCGACTTCACAACCGCTCGGGATCGAGTGGCTCGGTGAGGCCGGCCGAATGCTCGGCGAGCGCCTCGTCGGCGAGGGTGTCGAGCGTCTGCTGCGACCTCGCGAACGACGACGCCCAGTGCCCCTCGTCCGTCAGCTCCGCCAGGAGCCACGCCGCCACCTCCTCCTGCTGGGGAGGGGGGAGCTTCGAGATCTCGGCAAGCGCCTTTTCCAGAAGAGCAGTCACGGCATCGGCCTCTGCCCCGAGTCTACGGCCTCTGGCGAGCATCCCGTAATCCGCCCCCTACC
>CAZWRQ010000079.1:0-18246 GCA_964636395.1 uncultured Holophagales bacterium | reverse complement strand
CTCGAGGAGGGCGGCGCGCGAGGCGAGGACCCCGGGGTCGAGGCCGAGGCCGCGGGCAACGTCGTCCCGGCGCGTCTTGAGGCGGTTCACCGCTTTCTCGAGCGCCGGCTCGGGGCGGACGAGCTCGCCACGGCGAGGAGCCGGCCAGGCGGAGGGCGGCAGGGCCGCGGCCCGCTCGAGCGCCTCCCGGATGCGCGTGGCGAAGGGAGGCGGGAGCGCGCGCGGGAAGAGCTCCGCGAGGCGCAGCTCTCCGCCGGCGGCGCGGCGGCAGACGGCGAGGAGGGCCTCGTTGTGGAGGACGCGGAACGGCGGGACGTCGAGCGCGCGGGCCCGCTCGTCGCGGACGAGCCAGAGCTCGCGCAGGAAGGCGCGCTCCTTCGGTGAGATCGCGTTCGAGCCCTTCACCCTCCAGTCGGTCTCGGGGTCGTCGGGCGCGGGCGAGAAGTCCTGGGCGAGGAGGCGCGCGCACTCCTCGGCGTGCCAGGCGAGTCGCCCCTTCGCGGCGAGGTCCGCCTCGAGGAGCGCGACGAGCTCGTGCAGGTGGAGGACGTCGGACGCGGCGTACGCGACGAGCGTCGGGGAGAGCGGCCTGCGGCTCCAGTCGGCGCGCTGGCTCGACTTGTCGAGCGTCACGCCGAGGCGTGAGGAGAGGAGCGCGGCGAGGCCGATCTCCTTCTCGCCGAGCAGCTGCGCGGCGAGCATCGTGTCGAAGAGCGCGCGCGGCGTGAAGCCGTGCCCGCGCGCGAGCAGCCGCAGGTCGTAGTCGGCGCCGTGCAGGAGCAAGCGTCGAGTGGAGAGCGCGGCGAAGAGCGGCGCGAGGTCGAGGCCGGCGAGCGGGTCCACGAGCCAGGCCGTGCCGCTGCGCGCGAGCTGGAGGAGGCAGACCTTCTCGAAGTAGTGGTGGAACGAGTCGGCCTCGGTGTCGAGCGCCACGTCGTCTGCCGGATGCGCGTCGAGCTCTGCGAGGAGCGCGTCGAGGGCGCGGGCGTCGGCGACGAGGAGAGGCGTTTGTGCGGCGTAAGTATGGGCTTCGGGCGGCGTCACGGGAGGGAGCAAGGGTAGCACCCCGAGGCCCTTTCTCCTTGACGATGGGAGAAACGGAGGTCGATACTCCGTGTGGGAAAAAGTGGCCAAGAGTGGTCGATCGTGGGTATCAAGGATGCCGCGGTCGCCACCCACGCCCCTCTCCCCGGAAACGAGAGATGGAGCGCCTTCGAGGGAGTGCCGAGTCGACGGTCGACGAGAAGGGCCGGATCAAGGTCCCGGCCAAGTTCCGCGAGCCGCTCGAGACGGCGCACGGCAGCGAGTTCTTCGTCACGTCGGTCACCGGCGTGGAGATTCTCGTCTATCCGCTGCCGGTGTGGCGGGTCTTCGAAGAGAAGCTCGCCGCGCTCCCGTTCGTCCACCGGGCCCGCCAGAAGTTCCTCGAGCGCTACAACACCTACGGGCAGACCGTGAGCCTCGACGGGCAGGGGCGCCTCCTGATCCCGGCGCTCCTGCGCGAGACGTCCGGCGTCGGGAGCGAGGTCCTCGTCCTGGCCCAGGCCGACCACCTGAAGGTCGTCGACAAGACGCGGCACTTCGCCGCTCTCTCCGCCGCGCCGATCACCGACGAGGACTACGACGACCTCGCGCGGGCGCTCTGAGGATGTGATGGGGTGGAGCTTCCCGCTCACGTTCCCGTTCTCCTTCGCGAGGTCCTCGAGGCGCTCCGGCCCGAACGGGGCGGCGTCCTCGTCGACGCGACGCTGGGTCTCGGAGGACACGCCGAGGCGCTGCTCGACGCGTCCGAGTCGGTGCGGCTCGTCGGGATCGACCGCGACCCCGAGGCGCTCGCGCTCGCGCGGGTGCGCCTCGCGCGATTCGGCGACCGCTTCGTCGCCGTGGAGGGGCGCCACGAGGAGCTGGCCCTCCACCTCGACCGGCTGGACCTCCCGCAGGTGGACGGGGTCCTCGCCGATCTCGGCGTCTCCTCGATGCAGCTCGACCGGGCGGAGAGGGGGTTCTCTTTCATGAAGGACGGTCCTCTCGACATGCGGATGGGCCGGACGGGCCCGACGGCGGCCGACCTCGTCGCAGAGCTCCCGGGCGAGGAGCTCGCCCGCGTCTTCCGCGACTACGGCGAGGAGCCGCGCGCGAAGGCCGTGGCCCGCGCGGTCGTCTCGGCGCGCGAGACGGCGCCGATCCGGACGACCGGCGAGCTGCGCGCTCTCGTCGCGAAGGCGGTCGGCGGCCGCCGCGAGGAGGGCCGCGACCCCGCGACGCGCGTCTTCCAGGCCCTGCGCATCGCCACGAACCGCGAGCTCGTCGAGCTCGAGCGCTTCCTCGACGACGCCATCGCGCGCCTCTCGCTCGGCGCCCGGGTCGCGGTCCTCTCCTACCACTCGCTCGAGGACCGGATCGTCAAGGACGTCTTCCGCGACCGGGCCGCCGGCTGCACCTGCCCCCCCTCCTTCCCCGTCTGCGTCTGCTCCCGCCGCCGCGTCCTCGCGCTCGTGACGAAGAAGCCGATCCGGCCGTCCGACGAGGAGGTCCTCGAGAACAGGCGCTCGCGCTCGGCGCGGCTCCGGGTGGCGGAGCGGATCGCCCCCGGGCCTCCGAGGTCCGGCTGAGGGGCCGTGTACACCGTCCGGCGCCCCGTCGATAACGTCTACCTCGTCCGCGAGCCCGACCGACGGCGGACCCGGGAGCTCCTCGCCCTCCTCCTGTCGCCGCTGCCGCCCCTCGCCGTCCTCTTCGCGGCGGTCTGGACGAACCTCGAGACGTTCCGCCTCGGGTACCAGATCGAGAGTCTCCAGAAGCACAAGGAGACGCTCGCCGAGAAGCAGCGCCAGCTCGAGATGGAGCGGGCGCGCGTCTCGGCGCTCGCCCGCGTCGAGGAGGTCGCGCGCCGGCGCCTCGGGCTCGTCACGCCGGGCCGCGACCAGGTCGTCTTCGTGAGGGACGGGGCCCTCGGCGCGGCGCCGACGGCGCCGGTCCGGCACGTCCCGGCCGGGCCGGAGCTGCAGGGGCCGCCCGCGCCGGTCCGGACGGAGGAGGGTTTCTGACGGCCCCTGTCGGCCGGGCGAACGCTCGGCGCGCCTACGTCCTCGTCGGCTTCGCCGGCCTCTGGATCCTCGCGATCCTGGTCCGCCTCGTCGAGCTGCAGCTCGTGCGTCACGACGAGTTCGTGAGGCGGGCGAAGAGGCAGCAGGAGCGGACGGTCGAGCTCGCGCCGCGGCGCGGGACGATCGTCGACCGCGACGGACGGCCGCTCGCGGTGACGACGACGGTCGAATCGGTATTCGCGATCCCGTCCGACATCGACGACCCCGCCGGCGTCGCGCGGACCCTCGCGCCGATCGTGAAGCAGCCCTTCCGCGACCTGAAGCGGAAGCTCTCGGAGAGCGAGAGGGAGTTCGTCTGGGTTGCGCGCCGGGTCGACGCGGAGACGGCCGCCGCGGTCAAGGCAAGCGCCCTCCCCGGCGTGAGGCTCCTGAAGGAGTCGGCGCGGCGCTACCCGGAGGGGCCTCTCGCTGCCGCGGTCGTCGGCTACGTCGGGACCGACAGCCAGGGCCTCGGCGGCCTCGAGTACACCTGGGACCGCGAGGTCCGCGGCCGCCCTGCGCGCGTCACGGTCCTGCGCGACGCGGCCCAGCGCTCCTACGCGATCCAGCGCGGCGCACCGGGCGGCGCGGGGCGCGCCACCGACGAGGTGGAGGGGGCCTCCCTCAGGTTGACGCTCCACGCGGGCCTCCAGCACGTTGCCGAGCGCGAGCTCGCGGCGGTTCGGTCCGAGACGAACGCCCGCTCCGCTTCGGCGGTCGTCCTCGATCCGGCGACGGGCGAGGTCCTCGTGATGGCTTCCGTCCCGACCTTCGACCCGAACCGCTGGTCGGAGGCGAGCGCCGACGCCCGCCGCTGCCGCCCGATCGCCGACGCCTACGAGCCGGGCTCCACCTTCAAGGTGATCACCGCCGCTGCCGCCATCGAGGCCGGGACGCTTCGCCCCGACGACCTCGTCGACTGCGGCGGCGGCTCGCTGACGATCGGCCGGACGACGATCCGCGAGCACGGGCGGGCCGCCTGGGGCGCCCTTCCGCTCGTCGACGTCCTGGCCCACTCTTCGAACGTCGGGGCGGCGCACATCGGCCTCGGAATGGGGAAGGCGGACTTCCACCGTGCGATCCGCGCCTTCGGCTTCGGCCGGAAGACGGGCCTCGACCTGGACGGCGAGAACGGCGGCCTCCTGCGCGACCCGTCGGCATGGAGCGCGCTCTCGCTCCCGACGATCTCGTTCGGGCAGGAGATCGGCGTGAACGCCCTCCAGCTCGCGCGTGCCTTCGGGGCGATCGCGAACGGCGGCGTCCTCCCCTCGCCGTATCTCGTCGCCGACGTCTCGCGGCCCGGGCTGCGGCCGGAGGCCCGCCGGCCGGCCCCCGGTCCGCGCGTCCTCTCCGAGCAGACGGCCGCGACGATGCGGCGTCTCCTCGTGAAGGTCGTCGAGGAGGGGACGGGGCGAAAGGCCGCCGTCGCCGGCTTCACGGTGGCGGGGAAGACCGGGACGGCCCAGAAGGCGATCCCGGGCGCCGGCTACTCGTCCGACCGCTACGTCGCCTCCTTCTTCGGCTTCCTCCCGGCCGAGCGGCCGCGCCTCGTCGTCGGCGTCCTCGTCGACGAGCCGCGCGGACGGACCTACGGCGGCGACGTCGCTGCCCCCGTCTTCGCCGCGATCGCCGCCGAGGCGATGCGGGCGCTGGGCGAGCCGGGCCTCCCGGCCGAGGACCGCGTCACCCCCACGTTCCTGACGGCCGACCTCTCCCGCGGCGCCTCCGCGGCGGCGAGCCCGCTCCCGCCCGGCCTCGTCCCGGCCTCGATCCGCCCGACCGCCGTCCCTGAGGACCTCTCGCGCCTCGCCGCGGGGGAGCGCCTCGTCCCCGACGTCGCCGGGCTGTCGGCGCGCGAGGCGGTCCAGCAGCTCGCGCAGCGTGGCTTCCGGCCGGCGCTCGCCGGGCATGGCTTCGTCGTCGCCCAGGACCCGCTCCCCGGAACGCCGATCGCGCGAGGCAGCGTCGTCCGGCTCACGCTCTCCTTCGACCCTCCGTCGAACGACGCCTCCCTCGGGGCGCTCCCGTTCGGCGACGCCGCCGAGGCGCGCGAGCCGTGAAGCTCTCGGTCCTCGTCGACGGCCTTCCGCACCGCCGCGTCGGCCCTCCGGGCGACCCGGAGGTGAAGGCGATCACGCACGACTCGCGCCGCGCCGGCGCTGGCGTCCTCTTCGCCGCGTTCCCGGGGAAGTCGGCCGACGGGCGCGCGTTCGTCGGCGAGGCGGTCCTCGCCGGGGCGCCGGCGGCGATCGGGGCAGCGCCCGCGCCGGACGGCGTGGAGGTGCCCTACCTCGAGGTCGAATCGCCGCGGCGGGCCGCCGGCCTCCTCGCCGCCCGCATCGCAGGCGATCCGTCCTCGCGCCTCGTGATGGCGGGCGTCACCGGGACGAGCGGCAAGACGACGACGACGCTCCTCCTCGACGAGGTCCTCGGCGCCGCGCACCCGAAGCGGGGCCTCTTCGGCACGCTCGTCTACCGCTGGGGCGACGCCCCCGCCGAGACGCTCGACGCCTCCCGGACGACGCCGGAGGCGACGGAGCTCCAGCCGATGCTCGGCGCGCTCGCCGCCGGCGGCGGCACGGCCGCGACGCTCGAGTGCTCCTCGCACGCCCTCTGGCTCGAGCGGCTCGCGGGGTGCGCGTTCGACGTCGCCGTCTTCCTGAACCTGACGCGCGACCACCTCGACGACCACGGGACGATGGAGGCCTACTTCGAGGAGAAGGCGAAGCTCTTCTCGATGCTCAAGCCGGGGGGCCGATCGGTCGTCAACGTGGACGACTCGTGGGGGCGGAAGCTCTTCGCGAGGCTTCCCCGGGAGTCGACGCTCTCGTTGTCGCTCTCTGTCGAGGCCGACGTGACCGGACGCGTCCTCCCGGGGAGCGACGGAATCCGCCTCCGCCTCGAGCGGCGCGCCACCGGCGAGGCGTTCGAGATCGACTCGCCGCTCCTCGGTGCGCCGAACGCCGAGAACCTCCTCGCGGCCGCGACGGCGGCCCTCGCGCTCGGTCTCCCGTCCGCCGCGATCGCGGAGCGCCTCGGCGCGTTCTCCGCCGTCCCCGGGCGGCTCGAGCGGGTTCCGAACGCGCTGGACCTCCTCGTCCTCGTCGACTACGCCCACAAGCCCGCGGCGCTCGAAGGGGTCCTGAAGACGACCCGGGCTCTCGCGACCTCGCGCGGCGGCGCGCTCCGCGTCGTCTTCGGCTGCGGCGGCGACCGCGACCGGGGGAAGCGCCCCGAGATGGGGCGGATCGGCGCCGAGCTCGCGGACCACGTCATCGTCACCTCCGACAACCCGCGCTCCGAGGAGCCGGCCGCGATCGCGGCGGAGGTCGCCGCGGGCGCCGTCCGGGCGGGGCGCGAGCCGCTCGTCGTCCTCGACCGCCGCGAGGCGATCGTCCGGGCGCTCGCCGAGGCCGGGCCGGGCGACGTCGTCGTCGTCGCCGGGAAGGGGCACGAGACCTACCAGGTGACCGCGGGACGGAAGGAGCCGTTCGACGACCGGCTCGTCGCTCGCGATGCGCTCGCGGAGCTCGAGCGGCTCCGGAGGGGGAGCGCGTGAGCCTCTCCCTCGGACCGGACCTCCCCGAGGTCTCCTACGCCGCCGTCTTCGGCCTCGCGAAGTCGGGGAAAGCGACCGTCCGCGCGCTCCTCGAGCGGGGCGTGAGGGTCGTCGCGACCGACTCCGCCGCGGCCGAGGCGCTCGGGACGCTCCCGACGGGCGAGGGCCTCTCGCTCGTCCTCGGCGGCCATCCCGCCTCGCTCCTCGAAGGGGTCGACCTCTGCGTCGTCTCGCCGGGCGTCCCGATGTCGATCCCGGCGCTCGACGCCGCGCGCGCCTCGGGGATCCCGGTGATCGCCGAGGTCGAGCTCGCCTCGCGCCTCGTCCCCGGCCTCGTCGTCGGCATCACCGGCACGAACGGCAAGTCGACGACGACGTCTCTCACCGCCGCGCTCCTCTCCGACGCGGGGCGGGACGCCGTCGCGTGCGGGAACTTCGGCACGCCCTGGATCGAGTACGCCCTCGGCGCGGCCGCCTCCGCCGCCCCGCCCGCCCCGAGCCGCGTCTGGGTCGTCGAGCTCTCCTCGTTCCAGCTCGAAGGGCTCCGGCGCCTCGCCCCCGACGTCGCCGTCCACCTGAACCTCACCCCCGACCACCTCGACCGGTACCGTTCCGTCGACGACTACGGCGCGGCGAAGGCGCGGATCTTCGAAAGCCAGAACGAGGCGCAGGTCGCCGTCCTGAACGCCGACGACCCGCTCGTCGCCCGCATCCGCACGCGGGCGCGCCGCCTCCTTTTCAGCCGCGCGCACGCTCTCGAGGCCGGCGCCTGGCTGAAGGACGGCGTCTTCCTCGCGGACGCGGCGGGAAAGGGGCCGCGCGTCTACGCCCGGCGCGAGGACCTCCTCCTCCCGGGCTCGCACAACGTCGAGAACGCGCTCGCCGCGCTCGCCGCGACGATCCCGCTCGGCGTGACGCCCGAGAGCGCGGTCCGGACCTTCCGCACGTTCAAGGGCCTCCGGCACCGCACCGCCCTCGTGAGGACCCGGAACGGCGTCGCCTTCTACAACGACTCGAAGGGGACGAACGTCGACGCGACGCTGAAGAGCCTCGAGGGGTTCGCCGACGGGAGCGTCTTCCTGATCCTCGGCGGAAAGGACAAGGGGGACGACTTCCGGCGCCTCCTCCCGCTCGCGTCTCGGAAGGTGCGCAAGGTCCTCGCCATCGGCAAGGCGGGCCCGGCGGTGATGAAGGCCCTCGCGGGCGGCGTCGCCTGCGAGGAGGCCGGGACGATCGCCCGAGCCGTCGAGATCGGGGCGTTCGAGGGGCGGCCCGGCGACGTCGTCCTCCTTTCGCCCGCCTGCGCCTCGTTCGACCAGTTCCGCAACTTCGAGCATCGGGGCGAAGCCTTCGAGGAGCTCGTCCGCGCGCTCCCCGAGGCGGGAGGCTGACGTGGCGCGCAAGCTCGCCGTCGACCGCTTCCTCTTCGCCCCCGTCGTCCTCCTCGTCGGGATCGGGATGCTGATGATCTACAGCGCCTCGGCGATGCAGATCTACCTCCCGAAGGCCGGCGGCCCCTCCCAGCCGCTCTACTTCGTCGTGAAGCAGGGGATCGCGGTCCTCCTCGGCGTCGCCCTCACGATCGGAGCCATGAAGGTCGACTACCGGTTCTGGAACGACCTGCGCGTCGTCCGGGCCGGTCTCGCGCTCCTCGTCCTCGCGCTCGTCGCCGTTCTCTTCCTGGGGCCAATCAACGGCACCCGCCGCTGGATCGACTTCGGGCTCCTCTCGATCCAGCCCTCCGAGTTCGGGAAGATCGGCCTCGTCGTCGCGCTCGCGGCGCTCCTCTCGCGGCGCGAGGGGGAGCTCGACGACGTGAAGCGGACGCTCCTCCCGGTGGCCGGCCTCCTCGCGCTCCTTGGGGGGCTCGTCCTCCTCCAGCCCGACTTCGGGACGGCTCTCTCCTACTTCGCGATCGCCGCGGCGATGCTCTTCTACGCCGGGCTGCGCCTCCGCTGGTTCGCCGGAGCGGCGACGCTCGCCCTCCCGGCGCTCGTGGCCTACGCCTGGTCGGCCCCCTATCGCCGCGCGCGCATCCTCGCCTTCCTGAACCCGGAGGCGGACGTCCAGGGGACCGGCTACCAGGCCTATCAGTCGCTCATCGCCGTCGGCACCGGCGGGCTGACCGGGCTCGGCCTCGGCGACGGCCGTCAGAAGCTCTTCTTCCTCCCTTACCCCTACACCGACTTCATCTACGCGATCGTCGGGGAGGAGCTCGGCCTGATCGGCTGCGCGATCGTCCTCGGCCTCTTCGGGATGGTCTTCGCCCGCGCGATGCGCGCCGCCGTGAACGCGCCCGACTCCTTCGGCCGGCTCCTCGGCGTCGGCCTCGCCGTGATGATCGTCGCCCAGGCCCTCGTCAACATCTCCGTCGTCCTCGCCCTCCTGCCCACCAAGGGGATCCCGCTCCCGTTCATCTCGTACGGCGGCTCCGCCCTCTGGTCGGACCTGATCGCGGTCGGAATCCTCCTCAACGTCTCGCAGCACGCGCCGTGAATTTCCTCCGCGTCCGCCGCGTCCACTTCGTCGGGATCGGAGGGGTCGGGATGTCCGGCCTCGCCGAGATCCTCGCGAGCGTCGGGCTCACCGTCACCGGCTCCGACCTGCGCGAGGGGGAGGAGACGCGGCGCCTGCGCGACCTCGGCATCCCCGTCTTCGCCGCCGGCCACCGGGCCGAGCACGTGGCCGGCGCCGACGTCGTCGTCTACTCCTCTGCCGTCGCCGAGGAGAACCCCGAGCTCGTCGCCGCGCGGGTCGCCGGCGTGCCGGTCATCAAGCGGGCCGAGATGCTCGCCGAGGTGATGCGGGTGAAGACGGGCGTCGCAGTCGCCGGCTCGCACGGCAAGACGACGACGACCTCGATGACCGGCTCGATCCTCCAGGCCGCCGGCCTCGACCCGACGATCGTCGTCGGCGGGCGCGTCCGCGCGATGGGGACGAACGCGCGCCTCGGCGAGGGCGAGCTCCTCGTAGCAGAGGCGGACGAGTTCGACCGCTCGTTCCTGCGGCTGCGGCCGGTCGTGGCGGTCGTCAACAACATCGACCTCGAGCACCTCGACACCTACCGCGACCTCGCCGACCTGAAGGCCGCGTTCACGCAGTTCGCCTCGACCGTCCCGTTCTTCGGGGCGGCGCTCCTCGGCCTCGACGACCCGAACGTCCAGGAGATCCGCCCCGCCCTCTCGACGCGGGTGAGGGTCGTGACGTTCGGGCTGACGCCACAGGCCGACGTGACGGCGCGCGACCTCTCGCTCGACCGCGGCGGCTCGCGCTTCACGGCGATCGCCTCGGGGGAGGTCCTCGGGACGCTCGAGGTCTCGCTCCCCGGGCTCCACAACGTCAAGAACGCGCTCGCGGCGATCACCGTCTCGCGCGAGCTCGAGGTGCCGTTCGAGGCGTGCGCGAAGGCGCTCTCGACCTTCTCCGGGGTCGCGCGGCGCTTCGAGCGCAAGGGCGAGCGGGACGGCGTCCTCGTCGTCGACGACTACGCCCACCACCCGACCGAGGTCGCGGCCACGCTCGGGGCGGCCCGCCAGGCGCACCCCGAGCGTCGCCTCGTCGTCGTCTTCCAGCCGCACCTCTTCACGCGGACCCGCGACCAGGCCGACGGCTTCGGCGCGGCGCTCCTCGCGGCCGACGTCGTCTACGTCCTCCCGGTCTATCCCTCGCGCGAGGCCCCGATCCCCGGGATCACGTCGCGCCTCGTGTCCGACGCGGCGCGCTCGCGCGGGCACCGTAACGTGGCCGACCTCGACGACCGCCCCTCCGCGGTGGCGCGGCTCGAGGCGGAGCTGAAGGAGGGCGACCTCCTCGTGACGATGGGAGCGGGCGACGTGAACCGGGTCGGCGAGGAGTACCTCGCGGCGGAAGGGGCGGCGTGAGCGGCGCCTTCTACCGCCCCGGGACGATCCGTCCGCCGCGGGCGCCCCGGAGGGGGCGACCGACGCGCCGGTTCGTCCTCGGCCTCGTCCTGCTCCTCCTCCTCGCCGGGAGCGCGGCGGCGGCCTGGGCGGCGGTCCACAAGCACCCGAAGTTCCTCGTCACGCGCGTCGTCCTGACGGGAGTCCCCGAGCCGAACCGGAACGAGGTGGAGGCGCTCTCCGACCCGTGGATCGGGCGGCCGCTCTTCTCCGTCGACCTCGAGGCGGCCATCGCCGACCTCTCCGCGCGCCCGTGGGTGGCGCGGGCCGCGGCCCGCCGCGTCGTCCCCGACACCGTCGTCCTCCACGTGGAGCCGCGGGCGCCGGTCGCCCTCGCCCGTCGGAACGGCGAGCTGTGGGCCGTCGACCAGGACGGCCTCTGGCTCGGGACCTTCTCGGGCGGAGCGGGAGCTCCGCGCTTCGTCGTCCTCGACGCCTCGGCAGGCGCGTCGCCGGATGAGGCCGTCGCGCGCGGCGCGCGCCTCCTCGCGAGGCTCGCCGCGGACGACCCGGAGCTCCACGCCCGGGTCTCCGAGATCGTCGTCCTCCCCGAAGGGTTCGCCGTCGTCGACGCGCCGGCACGCCTGAAGCTCCTCCTCGGCGACGACGCCCTGGCGCCGGGACGGGCCTTCGCCCGCTGGCGTGCGTTCCTCGCCCTCGCCCCCGAGCTCTCGCGTCACGGCCTCCTCCCGCGGGAGGTCGACCTGAGGTTCGAGAACCGGATCGTCCTGAAGGCCCCGGGCCCCGATGCGGCCCGGAGCGACACCTGAGGAAAGGACCCGTGCCGAAGACCAGCCCGTACCTCGTCAGCCTCGACATCGGATCCTCGAAGGTCTGCGCGCTCATCGCCGAGACCGGGAGCGAGGGGCGCGTCGACGTCGTCGGCAAGGGGATCGCCACCCACAAGGGGACCCGCAAGGGGGCGATCATCGACGTCCCGGCCACGATCGAGGCGATCAAGCGCGCCACGGAGGAGGCCGAGATCATGGCGGGCGTCCAGATCGAGCGCGCCGTCGTCGGCGTCGCCGGCCCCGTCGTGAGGTCGTTCAACAGCCGGCAGGTCGTCGCGGTCGCCGCGCGCAACCGCGAGATCTCCCGGGACGACATCGGCCGCGCGCTCGACGCCGCCCGCTCCTGCCCGATCCCCTCCGACTACGAGATCCTCGCCGTCCTCCAGCGCCAGTTCGTCGTCGACGGGCAGGACGGCGTCGCCGACCCGCTCGGCATGGTGGGGAGCCGCCTCGAAGCCGACGTCCACGTCGTCACCGTCCCGGTCGCCACGACGCAGAACCTCCTGAAGTGCGTCAACGGCGCGGGGGTCGCGGTCACGGAGATGGTCCTCGAGCCGCTCGCGGCGAGCGAGTCGGTCCTGACGCCCGACGAGAAGGACCACGGCGTCGTCCTCGCCGACATCGGCGGGGGGACGACGGAGATCGCCGTCTGGCGGCAGGGGGCGCTCGCGCACACGGCCGTCATCCCGATCGGGGGGGACCTCTTCACGAGCGACCTCGCGGTCCTCCTGAAGACGCCCGTCCCCGACGCCGAGCGGCTGAAGAAGAAGTACGGCGCCGCCGTGGCGGGCCTCGCTCCCGCCGACGAGACGGTCGACGTGCCGCGGACCGGCGGCAGGGAGGTCCACCCGGTCCCGCGGAGCTACATGGCGGAGATCCTCGAGGCGCGCGCCCGCGAGCTCTTCGAGGTCCTCTGGCGCGAGGCCACGACCGACATCCCGCCGCAGGAGCTGCGCGCCGGCCTCGTCCTGACGGGCGGGGGCGCCGCGCTGGACGGCATGACCGACGAGGCCGAGCAGGTGCTCGGCGTCCCGGTGCGGATCGGCACGCCCCGCGGGCTGGGTGGCCTCGTCGACGTCATCAACGGACCCGAGTGGGCGTGCGTCGCGGGGCTGCTCCTCGTCGGACGCGGCGGGGCCGCCTCGCCGAAGGGGCGCCCCGCGGCGCCCGCGGGGCTCCTGTCGAAGCTGAAGAACTCGCTGGGGAAGATGTTCACCCCGGCGTCGGCCATCTGAAGGGACCTGGAGGAAGAGATGATTCTTTTCGAGGACGAGGGGAGCACGACGCCTTCGATCACCATGGGCGAGGAGATCCTGACCCCGGCGCGGATCAAGGTCGTGGGGGTCGGCGGCGGCGGCGGGAACGCCGTGAACCGGATGATCCAGGCCGGCATCCGCGGCGTGGAGTTCATCGCCGCGAATACGGACCTCCAGGTGCTGCGGGTGAATCGCGCGGGGCAGAAGATCCAGCTCGGGATCTCGACCTCCAAGGGGATGGGGGCCGGCTCGAACCCCGAGATCGGCCGTACCGCCGCCCTCGAGGACGCCGAGAAGATCGCCGAGGCGCTCGCCGGCTCCGACATGGTCTTCGTCACCGCCGGAATGGGCGGCGGCACCGGCACCGGCGCGGCCCCCGTCGTCGCGAAGATCGCGTCGGAGGCGGGCGCCCTCGTCGTCGCGATCGTCTCCAAGCCGTTCGCCTTCGAAGGGCAGCGCAAGAGCCGATTCGCGGAGGCGGGGATCGCCGAGCTGCGCGAGTACGTCGATACCCTCATCACGATCCCGAACGAGAGGCTCTACGCCTTCGTCGAGCGGAACATCACGGCCTGGGAGGCGTTCCGCATCGCCGACGACGTCCTCCGTCAGGCGGTGCAGGGGATCAGCGACCTGATCACCGTCCCCGGCTACGTCAACGTCGACTTCGCCGACGTGAAGACGGTCATGGAGAACATGGGGATGGCCCTCATGGGGACCGGCACCGCGACGGGCGAGCACCGCGCCGTCGAAGCGGCCCAGAAGGCGATCTCGAACCCGCTCCTCGAGGAGCAGTCGATCCAGGGCGCCCGCGCGATCCTCATCAACGTCACGGGCGGCGAGGACCTCACGCTCGCCGAGTTCAACGAGGCGTGCCAGATCGTCCAGCAGGCGGCCGACGACGACGCGAACATCATCTTCGGCCTCGTCCAGGACGGCGGGATGAAGGACCAGGTGAAGGTGAGCGTCATCGCGACCGGCTTCGACGCTCCCGTGGCCGCCCGGCGCGCCGCGGAGAAGCCCGTCGAGCGGCCGCGCCTCCCCCTCTCGGAGGAGGCGATCCCCGAGGACTCCGGCTACGGCGTGAACCTCGTCCAGACCCGGAGCCCGAAGGACGACATCTTCGACATCCCGACGTTCCTCAGGCGGCAGATGGACTGAGGCCGGGACCCCCTACGGCCGGTTCGCGCCCTGCTTCCGTGACGCGGGCCGGGGATCGCGATCGGGGAGGTCGGTCGCGTCGGCGGGCGCCGTCACGAGCCGATAGCCGATCCGGTAGATGTCGAGGCGGCCGACGATGTCGTCGGGCCTGTGCGAGGAGAAGTAGAGGACTCCGGGCTCTGCCGCGGTCGTGGAGGGACCGAGGTTCCAGCCCTTCCCGGCGTTGACCTCGGGGCCGAGTCGCCGTGGCGGGGCGTATCGACCGTCGTGCCACGCCGCGAGCCAGAGGTCGGCGCCCTCCTGGTCCTTCGTGCGTCGCGTGAAGACGAGGCTGCGACCGTCGTCGAGATAGGCGGCGTCGAAGTCCTCGTCAGGGCCGTTCACGACCGGCAGCGGGAGGGGCTCGCGCCACTCTCCGTCGACGAGCCGCGAGACGAAGAGGTCGTGAAGCCCTGCCCCGGGACGACCGTCCGTCGCGAAGAGGAGCGTCGAGCCGTCGGGGCTCACGACGGGCGCCCACTCGTCTCCCGGCGAGTTCACGCGCGGGCCGAGGTTGCGTGCGGAGCCGTACCGGCCGGAAGAGTCGAGCGGCGCGAACCAGAGGTCGTCCCCGCCGGAGCCGCCGGGGCGGTTGCTGAAGAAGTAGACGCCGCTTCCGTCGGGCGCGAACGAGGGGTCGAAGTCGTTCTCGGGCGAGCAGAAGGGGACGGCCGAGGGAGCGCTCCAGGCGGCGCCCTCCTTGCGGCTCTCCCAAAGGTCCCAGCCGCCCGGGCCGCCGGGCCGGTTCGTGGAGCCCCAGAGGACGCGCGTGCCGTCGGGGCTGAGGGCGACCTTGACCTCGCTGAACTCCGAGGAGACGCGGCCGCGGGCGAAGACTTCCGCCGGGCCGGTGGAGCGAAGGAGGGGAGCCGGGGAGTCGGCGCGGATGAGAGAGACGCCGAGGGAGAGGAGCGCGAGAGTGAGCAGCCTCTTCGTCACGCGGGGAATTCTCCTCCCGCGCGGACTGCGCGACGTCGCGCCAGTCGCTCTACGGCTCGGACGTCGGTGCCGCTCCGCCTCTCGCCTTCCGCCGGCTCCTCCGCCAGGCCTTCAGCTTCAGCCAGACCTTCTCGACGCGCGGGTGGCGCTGGCGCCAGCGGCGGACCTTGCGCTGGAACCATCGGCTCTCGACGTAGAGGATCAGCGCGCCGGCGACCCCGAAGGGCCACCCCTGGACGAACGGGATGAGGCCCCCGACGAGGCCGCCGACGAGGAGCGTCCAGCCGAGCGTGAGGAGCGCGAGGCGCACCAGGTGGTGGCGGCGCTTCACGAGGCCGCGGAGGGTCGTGGGAGCCTCGATCACCGGCGCGTCGGGAAGCGTCCCTCGCGGGCCTCGCGGACGATCCGCTTCGCCTCGTCGGGGAAGTCGGCCTCGAGCATCCAGTCGAGGTACTCGGGGCTCTTCGCGGCGACGTCGGCAAGGAGCTGGCCACGCTTGGCGCCGAAGTTGAAGACGGCGGCGCCGTCCCGCCAGACGAAGCGCTTGTCGGCGTCGACCCAGCGCCCCTCGAGGGGCGCCGTGAAGGCGGCGAGGGCGGCGATGTCGCGCGGGAGGTCGTCGTAGCGCGTCAGCTGGCCGGCGAGGACCTCCGCGGCGGCGATCGAGTCGGCGAGCGCGGAGTGGGCGCCCGCGTGGTCCCGCCCGACGAAGGCGCGGACGGCGGCCCCGAGGTCGCGCGGCTCCTTGCGGAAGTAGATGACCTGGGCGTCGACGACGCGGCGCCCCTCGATCGAGAACGGCACCTTGACCCGCTCGAGCTCGCGGCCGAGAAGCGGGATGTCGAATCCGCGGAGGTTGTACCCGGCGAGGTCGCACCCCTCGAGGAACGCCGCGAGGCGCGGGCCGACCTCGGCAAGCGTGGGGCAGCCGGCGACGTCGGCGTCGGTGATCCCGTGGACGGCGGTCGCCTCGGAGGGGATCTTCACGCCCGGGTTGACGCGCGTCTCGAAGACGGAGACCTCCCCGCCGGGAGCCACCTTCACCGCGGCCACCTCGACGATCCGGTCGGTGAGGCGGTCGGGGCCCGTCGTCTCGAGGTCGAAGACGACGAGCGGGGCGCCGTCGCAGAGGGTCCGCAGGACCTCGAGGGCCCCGGGGGGAAGGATCTCGTTCACGCCGGGATCATCTCAGACGCGGGCGCCTCGAACGTGAAGGCGCCGTCCGGGTCGCCGGGAGGGCCCGCCCAGACGATCCGGACGGCGCGCAGGAGCGGCGGCGGCCCGGACGGGTCGCAGGCCGGGTCGTAGAGCGGGTCGTTGCGGAGAGCGTGGCGGATCGCGGCGAGATGGACGCGCAGCTGGTGCATCCGCCCGGTCTCGGGCGTCAGCTCGAGGAGGGCGTCGTCGCCGTGCCGCTCGAGGAGGCGCCAGCGAGTGAGGGCGGGGCGTCCGGCAGGGTGCGCGGCGCAGCGAGCGGGCGGCGGGAGGGGCGGGATGCCGGATAGCCCCTCGCCGCGAAGGAGCCGCGCGGCGCGGTCGGGGCCGTAGGCGGCGCGGACGGCGCGCTCGAGGAGCCACGGCTTGCCGGTGCGGTGCTCGAGGAGCGGGAGGTCGATCAGCCCTTCGGTCGTCTCGGGGACGCCGCGCACGAGCGCGAGGTAGCTCTTCGTCACGCGCGTCGGCCAGGCCGCGTGGGCCGCGCGCAGGGCCTCCTCTCCGCGCGCCAGGAGGAGGAGGCCGGAGGTGATCCGGTCGAGGCGGTGGACGAGGTGGAGGTCGTCGCCGAGCGCCTCGCGCGCCTCGGCGAGGAGGCTCCGAGGGCCGTGCGCGGCCTGCCCCGCCTCCTTGTCGAACGCGAGGTACGCCTCGGCCCCGGCCGGCACCGGGAGGGGGCGAAGCGTCACGCCGCTCGGCCGCGGAATCGGAGCGCCGAGAAGACGACGGCGAGGCTCCCGGCGAGGTTCGCCGACATTCCGAGGATGATCTCGACGAGGCCGAAGCGGATGCCGTACGTCAGCCAGATGACCTGGCCGAGCAGGAAGAGGAGGTACGTCAGGAGCGACACGTCGTCGCTCGACCTCCGCTTCCAGATCCGGATCGCCTGGGGGAAGTAGGCCGCGCCGCTCCCGACACCGACCGCGCCGACGAGGACCTTGAGGACGGAATCGAAGGTCTCCATGGGGCGGGGAGCCTAGCAGGGCGGCCGGCCCTACAATGGAGGCATGAGAGCGGGACCGTTCCTCGCCGCGTTCCTCCTCGCCGGGCTGACGACGTCGGCTCCGGGGGCGGAGCTCTACGGCCGCCCGCTGCGCGGGCTGACGCCCGTCCCGATCGCCCAGCTCCAGCGGAAGGCCGCCGAATACGACGGCCGGACGGTCCGCGTGCGGGGCGAGGTCCGCTCGGAGCGCGGGGCGTTCCGCCTGGTGGAGGGAGACGCGTCCCTCCGGGTGACGATGCGCGACGCCGACTCGGCCCTCCCGTCCGACGCGAACGGCGCGTCGGCGGCGGCGGAAGGGGTCTTCCGCGCGAACGGTCCGGGCGGCGCGCCCGGCCTCGAGGCGACGGGCCTCGAGCTGACGCGCTGAGGCGTCTCTCGGCTCCGCGCGGGAGGCCGGGCCGCGCTCCCTCCGAAAGCCCGTAAACTCGGGACGCCATGCGCCTCGGCGTCGACTTCGGAACGACCCACACGGTGGTGACGATGGTCGACCGCGGGAACTACCCCGTGGTCGGCTTCGAGGGGGGTGACCCCTACCCGTCGCTCGCCGCGGTCCTCCCCTCGGGGGAAGTTCGCTTCGGCTTCGACGCGGCGGCCGTGAGGCACGAGCCGGGGGTGAGCGCCCTCCGCTCGTTCAAGAGGCTCCTCGCCGACGCGGGACCGCGGACCGGGATCGAGGTCGGCGGCCGTTCCGTCCTCCTCCTCGACCTGCTTCGGGGGTTCCTCTCGCAGGTGCGGGAGGACCTCCTCACCCGCTCGAACGCCGGGATCGGAGAGGACGAGCCGCTCGAGGCGGCGGTCTCCGTCCCCGCGAACTCCTCGAGCGCGCAACGCTTCCTGACGCTGGAGGCGTTCCGCGCGGCCGGGTGGGCGCCCGTCGCCCTCCTGAACGAGCCGTCGGCCGCCGGCTTCGAATACGCCCACCGCTTCCGCTCGACGATCACGTCGCGCCGGGAGCACGTCCTCGTCTACGACCTCGGCGGCGGCACGTTCGACGCCTCTCTCCTCCGGATGACGGGGAGGACGAACGAGGTCGTCACGAGCGAAGGGGTGAGGCGCCTCGGCGGCGACGACTTCGACGAGGCGATCCTCCGGGCCGTCCTCGCCCGCGCCGGGGCCGGGGAACCGGACGAGGGGGCCCGCGACCTCCTCCTCGAGGAGTGCGCGCGGCAGAAGGAGGCGGTCGGGCCGAACACGAAGAAGCTCGTCCTCGACCTCTCGCCGCTCGACCTCCCGCCGGTCGCCCTCCCGATCGAGGAGGCGTACGAGGCGTGCGCTCCGCT
>CAZWRQ010000078.1:0-18840 GCA_964636395.1 uncultured Holophagales bacterium | reverse complement strand
GATCGTCGCCGACCCGACCGGACGCGTCGCCTCGTCTCCGGGCTCGGGCGGCGTCCTGTCGACCAGGGGCTCGGCCGCCGAGAGGACCTCGAAGCGCATCAGCGGCGGCGGCTCCACCGTGAGGCGGAAGTTGCCGTCGCCGTCCCTCACGAACGGCACGACGCCCCACCGGCGCGTCAGCTCGGGCGAGGCGGACGCCGAGAGCGCCGTGACGGGATACGGCAGGAACCGGATGCCGAGCGGCGCGATCTCGAGCGAGAGACGGTGCGTCGCCTCCGGTCGCGGGCCGCCCCAGGGGCGAAGGGAGAGGCGGTTCCCGTCCCGCATCGCCACGACGCGCCCCCGGTCGGCCGGCGGCCGCCAGACCCCCTCCGAGAAGCGCGTGTGCGCGAGGAGCCGGATCCGGAGGAACGGCGGGTCCTCGACGAGCGGCCCCTCCTCCACGACGACGCGGAGGAAGACCTTGTCGCTCTGCCGGAGCCGGCCGTAGAGGTTCGTGTCGACCGTGTCGGAGAAGCCGCTCTCCCCGCCGTCGCCCCCCGGCAGCCCCTGGATGTACGAGGTCTTCAGCCGCGGGAAGAGGACGAACATCGGGACCGCGAGCGCGAAGGCGGCGCCGAGCGAGACCGCGACAGCGCGCCGGGAGGGGATCTCGCGGGCCCGCTCGTCGCGCCGCCACTCGTCCGGGGCGGCCGAGAGGTCCCGCCAGAGCGCCCAGCGCGACAGGATCGGCCACGCCATCACCGCGTAGCCGCCGAGGAAGAGGAGGATCGTCGAGTGCGTCGAGGTCGCCATCGAGGCGACGAGGAGGAACGTCGCGAGGACGAGCGAGACCGAGAAGTCGCGCTCCCGCTTGATCGACGCGAGCTTCAGGACGGCCGTGAAGAGGAGGATGTGGAGCGCCGTCCGAAGGAGGGAGCGCCCCCCGAAGCGGACGCCGAACCAGAAGAGGGCGAAGTAGGCGACACCGGCGAGGTTCAGCCAGCGGTCCGCGAGGCAGGGGACCCGCCCCGCCTTCACGAACCCGAGGACGGCTCCGAGCGCGGCGAGGTAGACGAGGAGCGCGGTGGGCGGCAACGCCCCCGTGAACGCGAGCGGGATCGGGGCGAGCGCGGAGAGGAGGCCGACGGCCAGTATCCGCTCCCGCCGGAACGGGAGAAGCGCCGGGTCGGGGCGCGGCTTCCTCGCCATCGGTCAGCCCCTGGCCCGCACGTGGTAGAGCGTCGTTCCCGCAGGGAGCGAGAGCGGGAGAGGGGCCTCGGCCCCGGGCGCGACGAGCGCGAGCGCCGTCAGGAGGGTCGTCCGGTGGTACGGGCCGCTCGCGGGCGGCGCGAACGTCCCGCCGCAGAGGAGGCCGACCTTCTCTCCCCGCGCGAG
Source organism: uncultured Holophagales bacterium (assembly GCA_964636395.1). Classification (GTDB taxonomy): domain Bacteria; phylum Acidobacteriota; class Thermoanaerobaculia; order UBA5066; family UBA5066; genus UBA5066. The sequence goes on along the minus strand of CAZWRQ010000078.1, from coordinate 17,463 downwards.
CAGCGTCAGGACGAGGCCGGTCGCGCGCCGGACCGCCTCCTCGAACGCCGCGTCCCAGGACGGCCCGGCCGACGCGGGGCGGAACGTGTCGAGGTGGACGACGACCTCTCCGCCCAGCTCCGAGGCCCGCTCCTTGATGATCGGCCTCCCCTGCCGCGCCGTCTGGGGCCAGTGGATGTCCCGGGGGTCGTCCCCCGGCACCGCCTCGCGGAGCTTCAGGATCTCCGCCCCGCGGCCGCGCATCCGCGGCTCCCGTCCTTCGTCGCTCGTGTCCCGGTGGTCCGGCGCGGGCGCGGCCGCGTCGGCGGGGCTCGGAAAGACGATCCGCTCCTCGTTCACCGGGTGGAGCCGCCCCTTCCGGAAGAGGCCGATCGGGTAGCCGCTGAAGACGAGGAGCGACTCCACGCGCTGCCGCCCGCGGCGGGGAAAGACGAGGTCGACCCCCCGCTCGGCCTCGCCTCCGGCCTCGACCTGCGGGAAGAGGAGCGGCGCCGCCTTCCCCGAGACCTTCACGAGGAGCGCCGTCTTCGCGCGCTTCGTCGGGTTCTCGAGACGCACCCTGAACCGGGCGGGCTCGCCCGCGAAGACCTCGGCCGGGCCGTCGAGCGAGACGCCCACCGCGTCCACGTTCCGCCGCGAGACGACGCCGGAGACGAGGAGGACGCCGAGGAGGAGCGAGAGGAGGACGTAGAGCCCGTTGTTCCCCGTGTTCGTCGCGCCGATCGCGACGACGAGGGCCGTCAGGACGTAGCCGAGGCCGAGGTTCGTGACGCGGACGAGAATCGTCTCGTCCCACGGCACCTTCAGCCGGAGCCGGAGGACCGACAGCTTCACGTCGTCTCGGGCCGCCCCGCGCTCAGAGCGGGACGGCGACCTCGTCCAGGATCTTCTGGACCGTCTCGCGCTCGCGCCGCCCCGCGCCCGTCCCCTCGTAGCGCCCCGTCGCGCTCGCGAGGACCCGGTGGGCGAGGACCGCGGGGGCCACCTTCTTCACGTCGTCGGGCGTCGCGAACGGCCGCCCCGCCACGAGCGCGTGCGCCTGCACCGCCCGGAAGAGCCCCTGCGCGCCGCGCGGCGAGACCCCGAGGACGAGGTCGCGGCTCGAGCGCGTCCGCTGCACGAGGGCCATGACGTAGTCGAGGAGCTTCTCGGCGACCGTGACCGACTCGACCATCGCCTGCGCCTGCTTCAGCTCCGTCAGCGTCAGGACCGGGCGCATCGTCGAGAGGGCCCGGTCGGCGCCGCCGGAGACGAGGAGCGCCCGCTCCTCCTCCGCGGCCGGGTAGCCGAGCGCGATCCGCATCAGGAAGCGGTCGAGCTGCGACTCCGGGAGCGGGTAGGTGCCGAGGTACTCGATCGGGTTCTGCGTCGCGAGGACGAGAAACGGCTCGGGGAGCCGGCGCGTCTCGCCGTCCACCGTCACGCCCCGCTCGTTCATCGCCTCCAGGAGCGCCGCCTGCGTCTTCGGCGTCGCCCGGTTGATCTCGTCGGCCACGAGGATCGGCGTGAAGATCGGCCCCGGGTGGAACTCGAACGCCTGCGACTGCTGGTTGAAGATCGTCAGGCCGAGGATGTCGGACGGGAGCGTGTCGGGCGTGAACTGGAGCCTGTGGACGCCGAGGCCGAGCGCCTTGCCGAGCGCCATCGCGAGCGTCGTCTTCCCGACGCCCGGGACGTCCTCGATCAGGAGGTGCCCGCGGGACAGGAGGCAGACGACCGCGTGCTCGACCGCGATGGCCGGGCCGCGGTAGACGGTCCTCACCGCCGAGACGAGCCGAGAGACGGCGGAAAGGACGCCGTTCGGCGCTGCTGCGCTCACGTCCGCCCCTTCGCGAGGCTCTTCTCCACGCTCGCGCGGAGGAGGTCCGAGCCCCCGCGCTTCATCACGAGGAGGCCGTCCGGCGCGACGACGACGACGACGTCGGAAAGGCCGAGGAGCCGCACGGGGCGGTCGCCCGCGAGGACGAGGTTCCCGGAGCCCCCCTCCTCGATCGCCGGACCGGAGAGGACGGACTTCCCGTCGGCACCCCCGCGGAACTCGAGCACGGCTTCCCACGACCCGAGGTCGCTCCAGCCGCAGGAGGAGGGGACCGTCCGGACGGCCGTCGCCTTCTCCATCACCGCGTAGTCGATCGAGATCGACCGGCAGGCGCGGAACGCGGCCTCGAACGCCGCGTCGTCCCCTGCCCGCCGCCCCGCATGGGCCGCGCGCATCGAGGCGAGGACGTCGGGGCAGAGGCGCTCCATCTCCGAGAAGAGGAGGCGGACGGAGAACGCGAAGATCCCGGCGTTCCAGTAGTGGTTTCCGGAGACGGCGAAGCGCTCGGCGTCGGCGAGCGGCGGCTTCTCGACGAAACGGACCACCTCGCGGACGCCGGGCGACGTCTCCCGCCCCGCCTCGAGGTACCCGAAGCCGGTCTCGGGGCGCGTCGGCGGGATGCCGAGCGTCAGGAACGCGTCGCCCGATCGGGCGCTCTCAACGGCGAGGGAGAGGGCGCGGTGGAGCTCGTCGGCGTCCTGGACGGCCTGGTCGGACGGGAGGACGACGAGGACGCCGTCGGGGTCCTCGTTCGCCACGCCGAGCGCGGCGAGGGCGATCGCCGGGGCGGTGTTCCGCCGCTCCGGCTCGAGGACGAGCCGCGATGGCGGCAGCCCAGGGAACTCCTTCGCCAGGTGGGGCGCGTGCGAGGCCCGGGCGGAATAGAGGACGTTCGACTCGCCGCAGAGCCGGGCGGCGCGCTCGTGCGTCTCCCTCAGGAGGGAGGCCTTCCCCGAGAGCGGGAGGAACGGCTTCGGGCGGTCGTCGGTGGAGAGGGGCCAGAGGCGGGTGCCGCTCCCGCCGGCGAGGATCAGCGCACGGACCGTCATCGTTCCGATTCTACGGAGGCGGCTGCGTTCCGGTTGGTGACGAAACGCCCGAGGTCCTCCACTTCCGGAACGAGGTCGACCCCGAGCCGGTCGCGGACCTCCTCGCGCATCCGGGCCATCAGCGTCCTCACGTCGGCCGCCGTGGCGCCCCCCGCGTTCACGATCACGTTCGCATGGCGCTCCGAGACGACGGCCCCGCCGATCCGCGCCCCCTTCAGGCCGCACGCCTCGAGGAGCCGCCCCGCGTGGTCGCCGGGCGGGTTCTTGAAGACCGAGCCGGCGTTCGGCTCCGTCGGGAGAGCCTTCTTCCGCTTCTCGCGCACCTCGGCGAGCCGCGCGTCGACCTCCTCCCGCGTCGCGGGGCGGAGGCGGAGCGTCGCCGAGGCGACGACGTCGTCGCCGTCGCAGAGCGCGGTCCAGCGGTAGCCGTACGGGATCGACGCCGCCGGGACGACGCGGAGAGCCCCGCCGCGCGAGACGAGCGTCACCTCCTCGAGGAGGTCGAAGATCTCCGCCCCGTACGCCCCGGCGTTGATCCGCACCGCCCCGCCGACCGACGACGGGATCCCGGAGAGCCCCTCGGTCCCCGACAGGCCGGCGTTCCGCGCCGTCACCGCGAGCGACATGAGCGAGGCGCCCCCTCCCGCGCGGACGAGAGGAGCCTCGACCGACACCGCCGCCAGCTCTCCCGAAAGGACGAAGACGACGGCGTCGAGCCCCTCGTCGGGGACGAGGACGTTCGACCCCTTCCCGAGCGGGATCGCGGGCAGCTTCTCCGCCCGCGCCCAGCGGAGGAGCGCGGCGAGGGCCGGGGCGTCCTCCACCTCGGCGAAGAAGCGCGCCGGGCCACCGATCCGCCACGTCGTCCGCGGCGCGAGCGGCTCCTCGGGGCGGAGCCGGAGGCGGAGGCCGGTGAGGGGCGAGGTGTCGATCACCGGAGGGAGAACGCGACGGCGGCCGCGAGGATTCCGGCCCCGAGTCCGGCGAGGAGGTCGTCGGCCATCACCCCCCAGCCCCCGGGAAGGGACTGCACCCGGTCGATCGGGCCGGGCTTGACGACGTCGAGGAGCCGGAAGAGGCCGAACGCCGCGGCCACGAGGCCCCAGCAGAGGATCGGCGGGGCGCCGGCGGGGAGCGCGAGGTGGAGGAGGAGGAGGGCGAGCGCCTGCCCGGCCACCTCGTCGACGACGATCTCGGACGGGTCCTTTCGGCCACGGAGCGCGGCGACGCGCGCCGACGACGGGACGCCGAAGGCCGTCGCGAGCGCGGCGAGAAGGGCCACAGCACCGACGCCGTAGAGGGCGAAGAGCCCCTCGGCGAGGAGGACCGTCAGGAGGCTCCCCCACGTCCCTGGGGCCTTCGGGAGGAGCCCCGCGCCGAGCCCCGTCGCCAGGAGCGAGGCGCCGGGCGAGAGGCGGAAGACCTCTCCCCACGGAACCTCTTGCGCCTCGGCGGGCGCCGCGCTAGCGTCTCCCACGTCTCCTCTTCGTGAACGGGCGGCCGCGGCGCTCGAAAGGACATCAACTGTCCGCGCGCCCGCCACCCGGTTCCTATAATCCGCCGTCTTCACGCAGAAAGCGAGGACCCGCATGCCCCCCATCGAGAAGGAAAAGCTCAAGGCCCTGGAGCAGGCGCTCCAGCAGATCGACCGCCAGTTCGGCAAGGGCGCCCTCGTCCGCCTCGGCGACAAGCCGCAGGAGGCGATCCAGGGGATCTCGACCGGCTCCATCAACCTCGACGCCGCGCTCGGCATCGGGGGCGTCCCCCGCGGCCGCGTCACCGAGATCTACGGCCCCGAGTCGTCGGGCAAGACGACCCTCACGCTTCACATCATCGCCGAGGCCCAGCGGCTGGGCGGCCTCGCCGCCTTCATCGACGCCGAGCACGCCCTCGACGCCGAGTACGCCCGCAAGCTCGGCGTCGACGTCGACAACCTGATGGTCTCCCAGCCCGACTCCGGCGAGCAGGCGCTCGAGATCGCCGAGGCGCTCGTCCGCTCCGCCGCCGTCGACATCGTCGTCGTCGACTCCGTCGCGGCGCTCGTCCCGAAAGCCGAGCTCGAGGGAGAGATGGGCGACGCGATGGTCGGCCTGCAGGCGCGCCTCATGTCGCAGGCGCTCCGCAAGCTCACCGCCGTCGTCTCCAAGTCGGGCACCTGCCTCATCTTCATCAACCAGATCCGCGAGAAGATCGGCGTGATGTTCGGCAACCCGGAGACGACGACGGGCGGCCGCGCGCTCAAGTTCTACTCCTCGGTCCGCCTCGACATCCGCCGGATCAACTCCATCAAGGACGGCGACGCCGTCGTCGGGAGCCGGACGAAGGTCAAGGTCGTCAAGAACAAGGTCGCCCCGCCGTTCAAGGTCGCCGAGTTCGACATCGGCTACGGCGAGGGGATCTCGAAGACAGGCGAGCTGATCGACCTCGGCGTCGAGCACAAGGTCGTCGAGAAGAGCGGCGCCTGGTTCAGCTACGGCGACCTTCGCATCGGCCAGGGGCGCGAGAACACGAAGGCGTGGCTCCGCGACAACCCCGACGTCGCCCTCGAGATCGAGAACAAGATCCGCGAGAAGCTCGGCATCTCCCCCGTCGAGCCGGTCGCGCCCGCCGTCGCCGCCGCGCCGGCCGAAAAGAAGAAGTAGCTCCCCGCATCCCGGACTCCTCTCGCGGGGCGGGCCGATCGGTCCGCCCCGTTTCCTATTTGGGACGCGACCCCACGTGACGCACCTTCCGAACGCACGGCCCGGCGATTGCGTATAACCCGCGCCATGATCAGCCTTGCCTCGCTGGCGCTCGCGTCGGCCCTCGCCGCCCCTCCCGAGCGGCCCCACCTCACCCCCTGGGTCGTCGTCCGCCCGGAGGCGACGGCGCCGCCCGCCGCCGGACCGGCTCCCGGAAGCCTCTCGTCGAACGCGCCGGGTCTCCTCGTCGAGGTCCGGGCCGCCGACGTGGGCGTGCCGGCGACGCCGGAAGGGGTCCGCCGCCTCTTCGCCGAGGCGCGGGCGGCCGGCCGGCGGGCCGGGCTCCTCGTCGAGCTGCCCGAGGTGAAGGTCCCCGAGAACGCGCGCGAGGCGGAGGCCGTGACCGCCGACTCCCTCGTGCCGGGACTCGGGACGCTCCTCGCCTCGGCCCGCGAGACGGACCTCTTCGTCCTCTCCCTCCCCGACCTCTCGGGCGAGGTCCGCTCGCGCCGCTGGCTCCTGATGAAGGCGGCCGCGATCGCGCGGTCGGTCGGCCCGACGGCCCGGATCGCCGTCCTCTTCCACCAGCCGGCCGGGGGCGGCCTCTTCCCGGAGGGGGCGAAGGAGATCCTCTCCGAGGAAGCGGCGGCGTTCGTCGACCTCCTCGGCCTCGACCTCGACGACGCCTCGACGACGCCGGAGGCGGTGAGACAGGCCGCGGACGGCCTCTCGTTCGCGCGCCCGCTCCTCGTGACGGCCCCGCAGCTCGCGGACGCCGGAGCGCTCGTCGACCTCGCGGCCCGATTCTCGACCGTCGACTCCCCGGTCGTCGCGGCGCCGCTCGGGGACGCCTCCGGCGCCCCGCTCCTCGACCGGCTCGGCGCGCTCCTTTCGGGCGACGTCAGCCGCGACGGCCGGAGCGCGACCGCGAAGACCCCGGACGGGAAAGCGCTGTCAATCCTGCGCCTCGCGAAGGGGACCGACCTCGGCGGCGTCGTCCTCGTTACGGGCGCGGACGAGACCGGCGCCCCCGCCCGCGGCCCCTTCGTTCTCGAGCTGGACGGCCCCTCCTACACGACGGCCGAGGTCCGCGAGCTCGCCACCGGCCGCTCGCGCTCCTTCGACCTGCCGAAGTCCGGAACGCCCCGCCTCTCGCTGACGACGGCGAACGGCCCGCTGGCGCTCGTCCTGACCGCCCGCGAGAAGGCGCCGGAGGAGGCGACCCGCGCCTCGACGGACGTCACCGCGACCCGCGGCCTGACGGTGGAGGAGATCCTCGCGCGGCACCAGGCCTGGCGCGCCGGGCGGGACGCGCGCTGGACCCGCTTCACCGCCGTGAACCGGACCTCGTACCGCTTCCGCCTCGAGGGCTTCCCCACCTCCTTCGAGCTGACGTTCGAGGGGCCGTTCTTCTACGAGCGTGGGAAGGGCTTCGACTGGGCCTGGCAGACGGCCTACGTCAACGGCGTGCGTTGGAAGGGGAAGAAGATCCCCGAGCTGCCGCTGCTGCAGCCCGAGAAGGTCTCCGAGCTCCCGCTCGAGCTGACGTTCAACGAGGCGTACCGGTACGTCCTCGACGGCGAGGACGAGGTCGGCGGCGTCCCTTGCTGGGTCGTCGCGTTCGAGCCGAGCGCCGGTTTCAAGGCGAAGGCGATCTACTCGGGTAAGGTCTACATCGGCAAGGCCGACTTCTCGCTCCGGCGCGTCGCCGCGAAGCAGCTGAACCTGACGGGCGAGGTGCAGTCGGTCGACGAGACGACCGACTTCGCCGAGGTGGCCGCGCCCGACGGCGGGCCCGCCCTCCTTCAGCCCGTCCTGACTCGCGGCCAGTCGATCCTCCGGACGTTCTCGCGGACGACGACGCTCGAGCGGACGACGGAGCTCCTCGAGGTCCGCCTCGACCCGGCCGATTTCTCGGAGAGGCGGGCCGCGTCCCTCGCGGGCGACCAGGTGATGGTGCGAGACACCGACAAGGGAGTCCGCTACCTCGAGAAGAAGAAGGACGGCGAGCGCGTCGTCGTGGAGGACGCGAAGACCTCGCGCCTCTTCGGCCTCGGCGGCGTCTTCTACGACGACTCATTCGACTACCCGCTCCCGCTCCTCGGCCTCTACTACATCGACCTCGACGCCGGAAAGAAGAAGAAGCAGCTCCAGGGCTTCTGGGGCGGCCCGATCTTCGCGGGCTCGTACAACGACCCGAACCTCTTCGGGACGAACCTCGACCTCGGGCTCGACGCCTTCGCGAACCTGATCCGGGGAGACGACGCGCTCTTCGAAGACGGGGAGAAGGTCGACGCGACGACGGTGAAGGCCCGCTCCTTCGCCGCGAACCTGAACGTCGGCTACCCGATCTCGCGCCACCTGAAGGCGACGGCGACGCTCGGCGGGGTCTGGCGCGACTACGCGGGCGGCGAGGACGCCGACCCGTCGTACCGCGTCCCCTCCGACCACTTCGTCACCCGCCTCGAAGGGCGCCTCGGCTGGGACCTCTCCGGCTGGACGGCCGTCGCGAAGTACTCGCTGAACCTCCGTTCGAAATGGGAGCCGTGGGGCTACGAGGGGAACCCCGAGTGGGACGCGGGGAAGGACCAGTTCCGCCTGTTCTCGGTCGCGGTGACGAAGACGTTCGAGCTGCCGAAGTTCCAGCGAATCGACTCGGGGCTCACCTACGCCCGCGCCTCGAACGCCGACCGCTTCTCGAAGTACCAGTTCGGCTTCTTCGGCGGGACGTCCCTCCGCGGCTTCCGCTCGGGGAGCCTCCGCGCCGAGGAGGCGGTCAACGCGAAGGTCGCCTACGGCATCGTGGCCGGGAAGCTCGTGAGGCTCCAGCTCGCCTACGACCACGCCGTCGTGAAGGACGAGGCGGCGGGCCTCGACTGGGTCCACTTCGGGGGCGCCGGACTCTCGGGGCAGCTCCCCGGCCCCTGGTCGACGCTCGTCCAGCTCGAGGCGGGCCTCCCCGTCGTCGGGAGGAGCCGCGGACAGACCGGCTTCGTCCTCTACCTCGTCTTCCTCAAGGCCTTCTGACGGGCGCCGGAGCCGCCCCATGCCGAACGTAGAATCCGGCCGCCGATGAAGAGAAGGCCGCTCGCCCTGCTCGTCCCGCTGGCGCTCCTCGCGGCCGCGCCGTCGCCCGCCGCGGAGGTCGCCCGGTGGCCCCTTCCCGCCGCCGCCGTGATGTCCGCGGACGCCGCCGTGAACGCGCCGCCCGACCTGAAGCGCCAGCTCGTGAAGCACCGGACGCGCCTGATGGAGGGGGTGAAGGCGGGCCTCGCGACCTCCCCCGCCCGCGACGCCGCCGCCCGCCGCGCCGCGCTCGCGTCGGGAGCGCGACGGATCTCCCAGGCGATCCGCGACCATCGGCGCTTCGAGGACGTCGCCTTCGAGGTGGGCGGCCTCGTCGCGGAGGCGGCGCTCCTCTGCGGGCCGCCCGGCCCCGAGCCGCTCGACGGCGACCTCATCTATTTCGCCTCCGAGCGTTCGGTCTTCCGCGGCTTCACCGCCCGCCCGTTCGACGCGCCGGAGACGCTCGTCGCAGCGCCGCTCCGGACCGACAACCCGCGCGAGGCATACGACTCCGGGGTAACGCTCGCAACGCGCCTCCTCGCCTGGATCTGGAACGCGGCCGGCGGCGACGCCTCGATCGCCCTCGCCCGCCCCGAGTCGAAAGGACCGTACCCCGTCCGATGAGCACGAAGCGCGCCCTCCTCTCCGTCTCCGACCGCAGCGGCCTCCTCGACCTGGCGAACGCCCTCCTCCGGCACGGCTTCGAGCTCGTCTCGACCGGCGGCACCGGGAAGGTCCTCTCCGACGCCGGCCTCCCCGTGACGCAGGTCTCCGACGTGACCGGCTTCCCCGAGGTCTTCGACGGGCGCGTGAAGACGCTCCACCCCGCTCTCTTCGGCGGCATCCTCTACGACCGTTCGGTCGGGAAGCACGTGGAGCAGGCGGCGGCGAACGGCGTCGGGCCGATCGACGTCGTCGTCGTGAACCTCTACCCGTTCGAGGAGACGGTCGCGGCCGTCGAGACGACGTTCGCGCAGGGGATCGAGAAGATCGACGTCGGCGGGCCCTCGCTCCTGCGTGCCGCCGCGAAGAACCACGCGCACGTGGCCGTCCTCTGCGACCCGGCCGACTACGCCGCGTTCGCGGCGGAGCTCGACGCGAACGCCGGCGGCTCGACCCTCGGCACGAGGAAGCGCCTCGCGGCGAAGGTCTTCCGCCGGACCGCCGCCTACGACGCGGCGATCTCGACCTGGCTCTCGGCGCGGACGGAGGAGGCGCCGTTCACCGAACGGCTCCCGCTCTCCTTCGAGCTCGGCGGGACGCTCCGCTACGGCGAGAACCCGCACCAGGCCGCCGCCTTCTACCGCGACCCGGCGGCGCCGCCGTCGGCCCTCGCCGGCTTCGTCCTCCACCAGGGGAAGGAGCTCTCCTACACGAACCTCCTCGACGCCGACTCGGCGCTCCACACCTCGCGCCTCCTCCCGCGCGGGGCGATGACGATCGTCAAGCACCGGATCCCGTGCGGCATCGCGCGCGAGGAGAGCGCCGCCGCCTCGTTCGAGGCGGCCTGGGCCTCCGACCCGGTCTCGGGCTTCGGCGGCGTCCTCGCGTATACGGGCGTCCTCGACCGGGAGGCCGCGGAGGCGATGACGTCGAGGTTCCTCGAGGTCGTCGTCTGCGAGGGAGTCACCGACGAGGCGCGCGCCGCGTTCGCGAAGAAGCCGAACCTCCGCGTCCTGACCGTCGCGCCCGACCCGGCGCCGCGCGCGCGGCGGGAGCTGCGCGGCATCGACGGCGGGCTCCTCGTCCAGGAGGCCGACGTCCTCCCGGCCGACGAGGCGACGTGGAAGGTCGTCACGAAGCGCGCGCCGACCGACGCCGAGATGCGCGCGCTCCTCTTCCTCGAGCGGGCCGTCTCGGGCGTCATCTCGAACGCGATCGTCGTCGGCGGCGAGACGGCGACCTACGGGATCGGCGGCGGCCGGACGAGCCGCGTCGACGCCGCGGGCGACGCCGTCGCCAAGGCGGGCGAGCGCGCGAAGGGGGCCTGCGCCGCCTCGGACGCCTTCTTCCCCTTCCCCGACGGACTCCTCCTCCTCGCCGACGCAGGCGTCACCGCCTGCGTCGAGCCGGGGGGCTCCGTGAAGGACGCCGAGGTGATCGCCGCCGCCGACGCGCGCGGGATGGCGCTCGTCTTCAGCGGCCGGCGCCACTTCCGGCACTGAGGGACAGAGAGGGATGACCCGCTTCCGCACCTTCGCCCCGGCCGCGGCGCTCCTCCTCGCGGGCCTGGCGGGCTTCGCGGCCCTTGCTGCGCCCGCGCTCCCCTCCAGGGCGGCCGAGCCGGCGCCCACCGAGGCCGCCGCGCTCCTCCGCTCGATCGTCGCGACGTACACGGGCCAGCCGGCGTTCCGGATGACGTTCGCCCAGAGCTACGCGCCGTCGGGCTTCCCCGACGCCGCGCCGGAGACCGGCACGCTGACGATCCAGGCGCCCCACTTCCTCCGCTTCGACTACGACGGGCCGGAGGGGAAGCTCTACACGTTCGACGGCCGGACGGCCCACCAGTACGTCGCCGCCGACCGGCAGGTGATGCGGAAGACGCTCACGGCCGCGGAAAAGGAGCGGCTCCCGCTCCTCTTCCTGAAGCCTCCGGCGGAGGTCCTCGACCGTTTCGCGGCCGTCGTGAAGCCGGACGGGAAGGGCCTCCTCGAGCTGACGCTCACGCCGCGCGGCGAGTCGGAGCTGAGGTCCGTGTCGGCGCTCGCGACGCCCTCCGGCGAGCTGAAGCGCCTCGTCGTCCTCGACGCCGAGGAGAACCGGACGACGTTCACGTTCACGAAGATGGAACCCGCGAAGAAGCGCCCGCTCTCCGACTTCGACCTCGTCCCGCCGAAGGGGACGCGCGTCGTCGGGGACTGAACGAAGGAGAGAGAGATGGCCGACCCCAGCTTCGACGTCGTCTCCGAGGTCTCGATGCCCGAGGTCGTCAACGCGGTCGCGCAGGCCCAGAAGGAGGTCGTCCAGCGGTTCGACCTCAAGGGGACCGCCGCCGGGATCGAGCTGAAGGAGAAGGAGAAGCAGATCGTCCTGACCGCGAACGACGACTTCGGCCTGAAGGCCGTCAACGACGTCCTCCAGAACAAGCTCGTCAAGCGGAACGTCGCCCTCAAGTCGCTCGTCTACGGCGCGGTGGAGCCGGCGGCGAAGGGGACGGTCCGGCAGGTCGTCACGATCCAGCAGGGGATCGAGACGGAGAAGGCGAAGGAGATCGTCAAGGCGATCAAGGACGCCAAGCTGAAGGTCCAGGCGGCGATCCAGGGGGAGCAGGTGAGAGTCACCGGCAAGAAGCGCGACGACCTCCAGGCCGTCATCGCCCTCCTGAAGGGGAAGGACTTCGGGCTGCCTCTGCAGTTCACGAATTACCGGAACTAGGGCGGATCGGGGAGGCTCGCCACGAGCCTCCCCGCGGCGCCTTCGGCGCCTCCCCTCCATCGGAGCACGCGAGGTGGATCGGGGACGCTCGAAGAGCCTCCCGTCGGCGGCTCCGCCCCCTTCCGCCATCCCGGCGCGGTTCCCGGGCGTATCGACGCAATGGACGGTAATATCCGCGCCGGAATCGGATGAACTCGACCTCGCTCAGCGATCGTCTTCTCCTCGCGAATCTCCCGGATGAGGAGAGGGCCAACGGGCAGCGCCTCGTCCGGGCGCTCTCCCTGGTCGAGACGAAGCTCCGCGGCGTGGAGGAGGAGCTCGAGCGCCGGACGCGCTCCGAGGTCCCGACGATCTCGCTCATCGGCGAGTACCTCGTCGACGGCGGCGGCAAGCGGATTCGCCCCGCCCTCCTGCTGCTGGCGTCCCGCCTCCTCGGCTACGAGGGGGAGGTCGACGTCAAGTACGCCGCCGTCCTGGAGCTGATCCACACGGCGACGCTCGTCCACGACGACATCATCGACGGCGCCGACACCCGCCGCGGCCGCGTCAGCGTGAATCGCCGCTGGGGGAACGAGCTGACGGTCCTCTTCGGCGACTACCTCTACATGAAGGGGATGAAGGTCGCGCTCGAGGAGGGGGACGTCCGCGTCCTCGACCTCCTCGCCGACGTCACGCTCGCCATGACCGAGGGGGAGATCCTCGGTGCCGAGCGGCGCGGGTCGGCCGACCTGACGATCGAGGACTACCTCGAGGTCGTGCGGCGGAAGACAGCCCTCCTCTTCGCCGCGGCATGCCGGATTCCCGCGTTCCTCGTCTCCGGCTCCGAGAAGCACGCCGAGGCGCTCTGGGGCTTCGGCCTCGCGCTCGGGACCGCTTTCCAGCTCCAGGACGACCTCCTCGACTACACCGCCTCGGAAGAGGAGCTCGGGAAGCCCGTCCTCTCCGACCTGCGGGAAGGCAAGCTGACGCTCCCGCTGATCCTGAGCCTCGGGGACGCCACGTCCGAGGAGCGGGGCGCGGTGGAGACGGTCATGAGCGAGCGGGGATTCGTCTCCGTCCCGGCCTCCGCGATCCTCGGCCTCGTGGAAAGGGTCGGCGGCCTCGAGAAGGCGCGTGCGGTCCTCGAAGAGCACGCGAGCCGGGCGCGGGAGCACGCCCTGTCGCTGCCGCCCGGCGATGCGCGGGACGGCCTGCTCCTCGCGGCCGAGTACGCCGCGAACCGTCGCAAGTAAAACCATTCCAAGGACTTCGGTGGCAGCCGTGGGCGGAGCCGTCTTCGAGCTCCTAACCGGTCACGCCCGAATTTCGTACGGCGGAGGGGTCTCCTTCGCCGAATCCCAGTGACCCCCCGCCGTCGTCCAACCCGGCGCTCCTATCTAAATAAGGCAAATATCGATATCAGCCTAAAAAATTCTGGAAATCCTCTTGATTTCGATCCTGGGGTGCCTTACCTTGGGGCCGCGATTCCAGGCGAGGTAAAAGCGATGAGCTTTCAGCGACTTCTCAGGTCTCTGCGGCCGGCCGCGGTGCGGACGCGAGCCGAGGTCACCCTCGAGGACGAGATCGCCCTCTATCGCCGACGGGCCGAGATGGCGCTCCGGGAGGAGCGCTGGAACGACGCTCTCGTCTTCCTGGCGAAGATCCTCCGGCTGAACCCCTATGACGTCGCCGCGCGGATGGCGGTCGCTCAGACCTACCACCGCGGCCTCGAGGAGCCGACGAAGGCCATCCTGACCTACGAAAAGGTGATCGCCGCAGCGGGGTACGACGAGTCGAATCCCTACTGCGCTTCTGCTCGTGAGGGAATCCGTGAGCTCTCGGCGTCGATGGAAGAGCCCCCGTTCGTCCTCAACGATCTCGTGACCGAGGAGGCCGACCAGGAAGAGATCGGCGTCCTCCCCCAGACCATCGCCCTGTAACGGGCTCCTTTTCGCCCCCGGTCCCGGACCCTCGAGGCGTCGTCGTCGGCCCGACCAGCCCCGGCCGATGACGACGCCGGTTCCCTTTCCGGCGGCCCGTCGCGGCGCTTCCGGATCGAGGCGAGCCGCTGCAGGCGCCGGGCGGTTGCGGCGACGAGGCCGCCGCTCCCTCCGACGTTCGTTCGACGGGTCTCCGTGAGCTCGACCCGGTCGGGCGATCGCTCACCCGGGGACGGGACTCGGCACCGCGAATCGATGGGTTACCATTCGACGTGCGCCACCCCGGTAGATCGGTCGTCGTGATCCCGTCCCGGATGGGCGCCCAGCGCTTCCCCGGAAAACCCCTCCACCTCATTGCGGGAGTCCCGCTCGTCGTGCGCGTCCTTCGGCGGGCGATGGAATCGCGGCGCGCCGACCTCGTCCTCGTCGCGACGGACGACGATCGGATCGCCGCCGCCGTCCGCGACGCGGGCGGGACCGCGGTGATGACGCCGTCGGATCTCCCGTCGGGAACCGACCGCGTGCGGGCGGCCGCTGCGGGAACCGACGCCGAGATCGTCGTGAACGTGCAGGGCGACGAGCCCCTCATGGACCCCGCGAACGTCGACAGAGTCATCGAGCACCTCCTCGCGCATCCGGAGGTCCCGCTCGCCACCGTGGCGAAGCCGATCGACGACCCGGCCGCGATCGCGGACCCGAACGTCGTGAAGGTCGTCCGGGGCGACGACGGCCGGGCGCTCTACTTCTCGCGGAGCCCGATCCCGTTCCGGCGGAACGCGGAGCCGGGGCTCGCGACCTGGAAACACCTCGGGCTCTACGGCTATCGCCGTGAAGCGCTCGAGACCTGGACGAGCCTCCCGCCCCACCCGCTCGAGCGGGCGGAGAGCCTCGAGCAGCTCCGCGCCCTGGCCGCGGGGCTCGTGATGGCGGTCCTCCCCGCCGTCGGCGACTCCATCGGGGTCGACACGCCGGCGGACGCGGAGGCGGTCGAGCGAATCCTTCTGAATGAGGCGGCGGCCCGCGAGGCCGCCGGCGCGCGCACGGAGAGAGAGGCGGGAGGGGAGCGATGAGCACGAAGTACGTTTTCGTCACCGGGGGGGTCGTCTCGGGCCTGGGCAAGGGGATCGCGGGGGCCTCCCTCGCCGCCCTGCTCGAGGCCCGAGGCTTCAAGGTCACGCTCCAGAAGCTCGACCCCTACCTCAACGTCGACCCCGGCACGATGTCGCCGTTCCAGCACGGCGAGGTCTTCGTCACCGACGACGGCGCCGAGACGGACCTCGACCTCGGGCACTACGAACGCTTCTCCTCCACGATCACCGGAAAGGCGAACAGCATCACCGCGGGGAGGATCTACCAGACCGTCATCGAGAAGGAGCGGCGGGGCGATTACCTCGGGAAGACCGTCCAGGTCATCCCCCACGTCACCGACGAGATCAAGGACTGCATCCGCCGCGTCTCGGCCGACAACGACGTCGTCATCGTCGAGATCGGCGGCACGGTCGGCGACATCGAGTCGCTCCCCTTCCTCGAGGCGATCCGCCAGTTCCGCAAGGACGTCGGCCGCGGCAACGCGATCAACGTCCACGTGACCCTCGTGCCGTACATCGCCGCCTCCGACGAGCTGAAGACGAAGCCGACGCAGCACTCCGTCAAGGAGCTCCTCTCCATCGGCATCCGCCCCGACATCCTCCTCTGCCGCGCCGACCGGGCGATCCCGGAGGAGATGAAGAAGAAGATCGCGCTCTTCTGCAACGTCGACGAGCCGGCCGTCATCACGGCGCGCGACGTCTCGACGATCTACGAGTGCCCGCTCGCGTTCGCACGCGAGGGGCTCGACCAGATCGTCCTCGACTACCTCTCGCTCCCGCACTCCGAGCGCGACCTGACGAAGTGGGACCGGATCGTCAACCGCTGGAAGAACCCGGCGGGCGAGGTGAGGATCGCGATCGTCGGCAAGTACGTGGCGCTCGGCGACTCCTACAAGTCGCTGAACGAAGCGCTCCACCACGGCGGCATCGAGAACAACGTCAAGGTGCGCCTCGAGTACGTCGACTCCGAGGACCTCGAGACGACCGGCTACCCCGAGTCGCTCTCGCGCGCCGACGCCGTCCTCGTGCCGGGCGGCTTCGGGCGCCGCGGCATCGAGGGGATGCTCCGCGCCATCCGCTATGCCCGCGAGACGAAGGTGCCGTTCTTCGGCATCTGCCTCGGCATGCAGTGCGCCGTCATCGAGTTCGCGCGGAACGTCTGCGGCCTCGCAAACGCGAACTCCACCGAGTTCGACGCGAACGCCCCGCACAAGGTCATCTACAAGCTGCGCGACCTGATCGGGATCGAGGCGCTCGGGGGCACGATGCGGCTCGGCAAGTACCCGTGCGAGCTCGCCGACGGGTCGACGGCCCGCCGCGCCTACGGCGAGCCGCTCATCTACGAGCGCCACCGCCACCGCTACGAGGTGAACCAGGAGTTCCTCCCGGCGCTCCGCGAGGCAGGACTCGCCGTCACCGGCGTCTCGCCCGACCGGAAGTTCGTCGAGATGGTGGAGCTGCCGGACCACCCCTGGTTCCTCGGATGCCAGTTCCACCCCGAGTTCAAGTCGAAGCCGACCGCCGCCCACCCGCTCTTCAAGGACTTCGTGAGGGCGGCGCGCGCCCACCAGGCCGCGCGGCAGGAGGGCGTCGTGCAGAAGAGCGCCGCGCTCGAGGCCGGCATCGCCGTGCCGGCCCACCTCCCCGCACCGAACGGCCGGACGGCGTGACGGGGGGCCTGTGACGACGTCGCGCACGGTCGAGCCTTCCCTCCGCCACGGCGACTGCGGGGAGCGCTGGGGAAACCTCGCCGCGCCGGTCGGCGCGTTCGCGGTGGGAGACGAGTTCCTCTTCGCCGGGGAGGAGGGGCGTCGCGTCGTCCGCCGCGTCCTCTCCTTCCCGACCGACCCCGCAAAGCGGCTCGTCCACTACGAGGTCGCGACGGACTGAAGCCGGCCGGGACTGCCGGCGCCGCGTGCCGCGTCGCAATGCGCGCCGTCACGTCTTCGCGGGATGCCGCCGGCCGGAGGTCGAGGTAGAGTGCTCCCGACCATGGAGCTCTTCCCGATCGACGACGCCGAGATGCTGTTCATCTCTCCGGTCATCGACGACTGGAGCCCGGTCCTCGCCCGGAGGATCGGCTGCGTGATCGACCTCGACGGCGAGGTGGACCACGGCGTCCCGACCCTCCCGAACCACATGCTCTACGTCTACTTCCCGATCTTCGACGAGGACCTCCCCGACCTGGCGAGGCTCGACGCCGTCGCCACGCTCGGGACGCGGCTCCTCGAAAGCGGGCAGAGAGTGCTCTCGCACTGCGGCATGGGCTTCAACCGCTCCGCGCTCGTCGCCGGGCTGATCCTCGTGCGGGGCGGGATGAAGGGCGTCGACGCCGTCTCCCGAATCCGCAGCCGCCGCCCCGGCGCCCTCTTCAACGAGACCTTCGCCGCCTACCTCGAGAGCCTCTAGCGAGGGGTCAGGTCTACCATCTACACTCTACGGATTCCCGTAGAGTGTAGATGGTAG
>CAZWRQ010000077.1:0-19173 GCA_964636395.1 uncultured Holophagales bacterium | reverse complement strand
GCCGCCGGCGGCGGCCGCCGCCGACCAGCGGGGCATGGCGGAGCGCGCCGACCGCTTCGACGTCCTCGGTGCGCTCGCCGTCCCGTTCCTCGCGGCGGTCGGCGAGGACGACCCGCTCACGCCGCCGTCCGCCTCCGAGGCGATGGTCGAGGCGGCGGGGAACAGCCCCTACGTCGAGCTCCTGACGCTCCCCGGCGCCCACATGGCTCCGCTCGAGCACCCCGAGGAGTTTCTCCCGAAGCTCCGCGCGTTCCTGGACAGGTGTCGTCCCTGACGTTCCGCTTCGCGTCCCGCCCCGCTCCCACGCGACCGTGAGCCCCGCGCCGCAGGCGCGGCTCCGAAGGGCGGCGGGCGGGGGGTGCGGAGCGGGAGCGACGCCTGCCGCAGACGACGGACCTACCCCTTCACGCAGACCACCTGCTCGAGCGTGTGGAGGACCTCGACGAGGTCCTTTTGCGCGTTCATGACCGCCTCGATCGGCCTGTAGGCGGCCGGCGTCTCGTCGAGGACGGCCTCGTCCATCCGGCGCGCGACGCCGGCGGTCGCGGCGACGTGCTCGGCGAGCGTGAAGCGGCGGCGCGCCTCGTTCCGCGAGAAGGCGCGGCCGGCGCCGCGGCTGCACGACTCGAAGCTCTCGGGGTTGCCCGGGCCGCGGACGATGAAGGAGCGCGCGCCCATGCTCCCCGGGATGATCCCGAGCTCTCCCTTCCCGGCGCGGACGGTCCCCTCCCGCGTGACCCAGACCTCGCGGCCGTAGTGCCGCTCGCGCTTCACGTAGTTGTGGTGGCAGGAGACGGCGAGGAGGCGCGTCGCGAACGGCGGGAGCGACGGGACCGAAGCGCGGGCCGCCTCGACGGCGACGAGCATCAGGTCGCGGTTCGTCCGCGCGTACGCCTGCGCCCAGGAGACCGCGTCGACGTCGTCGTCGAAGCTCTCCGTCCCCTCCGTCAGGCACGCGAGGTCGAGGTCGGGGAGGCTCCGCTGGTGGACGCGCATCTCCTCGCGGGCGATCTCGATGAAGTCGGTGCCGATCCGGTTCCCGACGCCGCGCGAGCCGCTGTGGAGGAGGAGCCAGACGCGGTCCGCCTCGTCGAGGCAGATCTCGATGAAGTGGTTCCCGGTGCCGAGCGTTCCGAGGTGGCGCGCGGGGTGGTTGCCGCGGTCGAGCTCGGGACGGGCGTCGAGGATCTCCCGCCAGCCCGGCTCGAGCGCGCGCCACGCCTCGCCGATGCGCGCGGGCGGGTCGTGCCAGGCACCGCGGTCATTCCGACCGCCGGAGTCGGTGCGCCCGTGGGGGACGGCCGTCTCGATCGCCGCCCGAAGCGGCGCGAGGTTCGAGGGGAGGTCGCTCGCGGTGAGCGACGTGAGGGACGCCGCCATGCCGCAGCCGATGTCGACGCCGACGGCGGCCGGGATGATCGCCTCGACGGTCGGGATCACGGCGCCGGCGGTGACGCCGATCCCGACGGGGACGTCGGGCATCGCGGCGATCCAGCGGAAGACGATCGGGAGAGAGGCGGCGTTCGCGAGCTGCCTCTCGTCGGCGGGGTCGCGCCGGACGGCGAGCGTCCACGCCTTCACGGGGACTCCGCTCGTCTCGAGGAGCCGGTAGCCCTTCGCCTCGCGCCTCACGAGCACGGACATGCGGACGGAGAACGGGATCGTCAAGCGCCTTCCGGCGGTGGCTCGGGATGCGCGCCTATGATTCCGGCATGCTGCGGACCGGGACGGTGCTGCTCGCCGTCTGCCTGCTCTCCCCGGGAACCGCTCCGGCGCTCGATCCGGGCAAGCGCCTGTCGCAGTACGGCCTCGACGTCTGGCAGGAGGGGGACGGTCTTCCGCAGAACACCGTGCAGGCGGTCCTCCGGGGCCGCGACGGATACCTCTGGCTCGGCACGCAGGAGGGGCTCGTCCGTTTCGACGGGGCGCGCTTCACGACGTTCGACCGGCGGAACACGCCGGAGCTGAAGCACAACTCAGTCATCTCGCTCGCGGAGGGTCCCGACGGGACGATCTGGGCCGGCACGAACGGCGGCGGCGTCCTCTGCCGCCGCCGCGACGGGACCTTCTCGACGATCGGCACGGCCGAAGGGCTCGCGGGCGGGATCGTCTGGTCGATCGCGTTCGACCGCGCGGGGGACGCCTGGGTGGCGGGGGACGGGATCGGCGCCCAAAGGGTCGTCGGCGGCCGGGGAGCGGAGCGGATCGGCCGGGCGCAGGGGCTGCCGCTCGAGCAGGTCCGGGCGATCGCGTTCGACGCGAGCGGCGCGCTCTGGATCGGCACGACCGGGGCCGGCGCGGCGGTGGTGAAGGACGGCCAGGTGACGAAGGTCTGGGACGCCGGGGCGCTCGGCACGGGGCTCGTCCGCGGGCTCGCGCCCGACGCCGCGGGCGGGGTCTGGGTTGCGTCGTCGGGGGGCGGGCTCACGTACCTGAAGGGCGAAACGGTCGTGCGGTACCGCGCGGCCGACGGATTCCCGTCCGACCAGGTCTCCGCGGTCCACGTCGACGCGCGAGGGACGCTCTGGTTCGGCACGTGGGGCGCCGGCGTGGGACGGCTTCGCGACGGGGTGCCGGAGGTGATCGGGACGCACGAGGGGCTCTCGAACGACCAGGTCTGGTCTCTCACGAGCGACGAGGAGGGGAGCGTCTGGATCGGGACGTGGGTGGGCGGCCTGAACCGCCTGCGCGACGGCCTCTTTCTGACCTACACGACGCGCGAGGGGCTGACGAGCGACAACGTCCGCGCGCTCTGCCCGGGGAGGGACGGCTCCGTCTGGATCGCAACCGCCGGCGGCGGGCTGAACCGGCTGAAGGAGGGGCGCGTCACGGCCTACCGCGAGGCGGACGGCCTGCCGAGCGACCACGTGTCGGCGCTCCTCGAGGACCGGCGCGGCCGCCTCTGGGTCGGAACGAACCTCGCGGGGGCCGCGGTCTTCGAGCGGGGCCGGTTCCGTCCGCTCGGACCGGCGCAGGGGCTGCCGCATCACGACGTGCGCGCGTTCCTCGAAGATCGGGAGGGGAACGTCTGGATCGGGACGATCGGAGGTGGCCTGACTCGCGTCGCCTCCGACGGGTCGCTCCGCGTCTTCACGGTCGAGCGGGACGGCCTTCCGACCGACCGCGTCGTGGCGCTCGCCGAAGCTCCGGACGGGGCACTCTGGATCGGTTCGTCCGGCGGAGGGGCCGTCCGCTACGCGGAAGGGCGCTTCCGTGCGTTCACGACGCGGGACGGGCTGACGAGCAACCGGGTCCTCACCGTCTTCCCCGACGCGGGCGGGGCGGTCTGGGCGGGGACGTCGGGCGGCGGGCTGAACCGAGTCCGCGGCGACGTGGTCACGCCCGTGACGACGCGCGAAGGGCTCTTCGACGACCTCGTCCAGGTGATCCTGGACGACGGAAAGGGCGCCCTCTGGATGACGTGCAACAAGGGGGTCTTCCGCGTCGACCGCGAAGAGCTCGAGGCCGTCGCCGACGGCCGGAAGGCGACGCTCCGCTCGTTTGCGCTGGGCGCGTCGGACGGGATGCGCAGCGCGAGCGCGGCGGGAGGGCAGCAGCCCGCGGGCTTCGTCGCCGCCGACGGGCGCCTCTGGTTCCCGACGTTCCGGGGGGTGGCGGTCCTCGACCCGGCCCGCATCCCGGCCTCGGGGCGGACGCCGCCGGTCGCGATCGAGGAGGTCCTGGTCGACGGTCGACCCGTGGACCTCCGCGTGCCGCTCGTCCTCCCTCCGCGGGCCGAGCGGGTCGAGGTCCACTACACGGCGCTCACGCTCGTGGCGCCCGACCGGGTCCGCTTCCGGATCCGCCTCGACGGCCTCGACGAGGAGCCGCTGGACGTCGGGACGCGTCGCGTGGCGTACTACACGAACCTCCCGAGCGGCCCGTACGTCTTCCGCGTCTCGGCGGCCGACTCCGACGGCCCGTGGCTCGGTCAGGAGGCGACGTTCTCGTTCCGGAAGAGGGCCCGGGCGCGCGAGGCGTTGTGGTTCTGGGTGGGCCTGCTCGGCGTCGCGGCGGGGGCGACGTGGGGAGGCGTGAAGTGGAGGCTCGCGAGCCTGCGCGCCCGCGAGACCGAGCTCCTCGCGCTCGTCGCGGAGCGGACGCGGAGCCTGTCGGAGGAGAAGACGCGCGCCGAGGAGGCGCTCGGGCGGGCCGAGGAGGCGCGCGCGGAGGCCGAGCGCCACCGCGAGGTCGCCGAGAAGGCGACGGCGGAGGCGGAGGAAGCGAGCCGGACGAAGAGCCGCTTCCTCGCGAACGTCTCGCACGAGCTGAGGACTCCGCTGAACGCGATCATCGGCTACTCCGAGATGCTCTCCGAGGAGGCGTCGGACGAGGGGCGGCAGGCGCTCAAGCGCGACCTCGAGAAGATCCGCTCCGCCGCGCTCCACCAGCTCGAGCTGGTGAACTCGGTCCTCGACCTGGCCCGGATCGAGGCCGGGAGGCTGGACCTCGACGTCGAGACGTTCCCGGTCCGGCCGCTCGTCGAGGAGACGACGGCGATCGTCCGGCCGCTCCTCGAGAAGCACCGGAACAGCCTCTTCGTGAGGTTCTCGCCCGAAGAGGCGTTCGCTATGACGTCGGACGCGATGAAGGTGCGGCAGTGCCTCTTCAACCTCCTCTCGAACGCGTGCAAGTTCACGCGCGACGGGCGGGTGGAGGTCGACGTGGCGCTCGTCGAGGAGGAGGGCCGCCCCTGGGCCTCCTTCCGCGTCCGCGACGACGGGATCGGGATCACGCCGGAGAAGGCGGCTCGCCTCTTCGAGCCGTTCGCTCAGGCCGACGCGGCGACGGCGCAGAGGTTCGGCGGGAGCGGCCTCGGCCTGTCGATCACGCGCGAGCTCTGCCTCCTGATGGGAGGGCGGGTGACGGTGGAGAGCGTCCCGGACGAGGGTTCGGTCTTCGAGATCCGCCTCCCGGCCGCGCTCCCGCTACCGGAGACCGAGGGCTAGCCCTTCACGGCGCGGCCGAAAGCGAGACGGCGACGCGGACCGTCTCCCCGTCCCGGAGGACGAGCAGCGGGAGCGTCTCTCCCGGCTTCTTCTCCTCGAGCGCGGCGATCAGGTCGTCCGCCGAGCGAATCGTGCGCTCGCCGGCCCGGGTGACGACGTCGCCGAGGAGGAGCGAGCCGTCCTCGTCGCGCGTCGTCCCGCGGAGCCCGGCCTCGGCGGCGCCGGTCTCCGGCTCGACGGAGAGGATGAGCGCGCCTTCGAGGCCGAGCCGGGCCGCGACGGCGTCGTCGGCGAGCGTGACGCCGAGGCGCGGGCGGATGACGCGGCCATGCTGTATGAGCTGCGGGACGACCTGGTTCACGGTGTCGACCGGGACCGCGAAGCCGATGCCGGCGCTCGAGCCGCTCGTCGAGGCGATCGCCGTGTTCACGCCGATGAGGCGCCCGGCGCTGTCGAGGAGCGGCCCTCCGGAGTTCCCGGGGTTGATGGCGGCGTCCGTCTGTATGACGCCCTCGATCTGCCGCCCCGTGACGGACTCGATCGACCGGCCGAGAGCGCTGACGATGCCCGTCGAGAGGGACTGGTCGAGGCCGAACGGGTTCCCGATCGCGAAGACTCTCTGCCCGACGAGGAGGTCCTTCGACGTGCCGACCAGGATCGGGCGGAGCGTCCGTCCGGTGGGGAAGATCCTGAGGACGGCGAGGTCCCGGTCGGGCGCCCCGCCGACGAACGAGGCGGGCCAGGTTGAGCCGTCGGCGAGCGTGACGCGGGCCGACGAGGCCCCCTGTATGACGTGGAAGTTCGTGACGACGTGGCCGTCCGTGTCCCAGACGAAGCCGGAGCCTTCCCCTCGCGGGATCTCCGCGATCCGGAAGAGCCCCGTTCGGCGCCGGGAGAGGGTCGTGATGAAGACGACCGACGGGCTCGACTGCCGGAAGAGGTCGATCGTAGCCCGCTCGTCGGCCGCGAGGTCCCCGCGCGCCGCCACGGGCCGCGGCTCGGCCTCGGACGCGGCGGGACGGAGCCTTCGGCACGCCGGCGCGGCGAGGAGCACGGCGAGGAGCACGGCGAGGAGCAGCGGGACGAGGAGGCGGCGCCCTCCGGGCGTCGGGGTGTCAGAGAAATGCATCGAGGCCTCGAGGGGCGAGTATAGGAGCGGTCCCCGGTGCGACCGCCCAGAGTAAGATCGCGAAAGTCTACGGTGTGCGCCCCGAGGAGGGGCAGAGGAGAGCGTCGAGCCGGCCGATGACTGTGGAACCGTCTTCCTCCCTTCCCCCCGGCGCCCTCGTCGGGCGGTATCGGATCCTCGCGTCGGTCGGGAGCGGGGCGATGGGGGAGGTCTACCGGGCCGAGGACACCTCTCTCGGCCGCATCGTCGCGCTGAAGACCCTGCCGCTCGACCTCGTCGGCACGCCCGACCGCCGGGTCCGCTTCGGGAACGAGGGGCGCGTCATGGCGTCGCTCTCCCACCCGAACCTCGTGCAGGTCTTCGACGTGGGCGAGTTCGAGGGGACCCCGTACCTGGTCCAGGAGTTCGTCGAGGGGGAGACGCTCGAGGCCATCCTCCTCGGGGGCGCCGTCCCCGCTCCGAAGGCGGCCCGCTGGATCGCGCAGGCCGCCGAGGGGCTCGCCGCCGTCCACGACGCCGGATTCCTCCATCGCGACATCAAGCCCTCGAACCTCATGGTCGACCGACAGGGGCGGATACGCGTCCTGGACTTCGGTCTCGCGAAGGTCCAGTCGGTCCCTGCCGAAGAGAGGAAGAGCCAGCCCTCGCTGACGACGGACGGCTTCGTCGTCGGGACCGCGCAGTACATGTCGCCGGAGCAGGCGAGCGGGAAGAAGGCCGACGCGCGGAGCGACGTCTTCTCCCTCGGCGCGGTCTTCTACGAACTCCTCTCGGGGAACGCGCCCTTCGCCGGAGAGACGGCGGTCGACGTCATGTACGCGATCCTCCACCTGCCCAGCCCCCCGATCCCGGGGTTCGAGACCGGGGTACTCCGGGGATTCGCCGCGATCGCGGAACGGGCGCTCGCGAAGGATCCGGACGAGCGCTTCCCCTCGATGCGCGACCTCGCGGCGGAGACCGCCGCGGTCCTCGAGGAGGGGGGGTGGGAGGACGAGGCGGCGCCGAAGCGCCCCTCGACCGGGCGCCTCTCGACGATCCCGCCCCCAGCGCCGCCGCTCGCGAAGCGGCCGGGGGTCCGTCTCGCCGCCGGGATCGGCGTCGCCCTCCTCGCGCTCGTGGCGGCCGGGCTGTTCCTGCGCCGCGGGCGGGAGTCGGAGCCGCCCGCCGCCGCGCCGTATCGCCCGGTGCAGCTCACGACGTCCACCGGCCTCGACGTCTTTCCTTCGTTCTCGCCCGACGGGCGGACGCTCGTCTACGCGTCGGACCGCTCCGGACGGTTCGAGCTCTACCGCCGGTCTCTCGCGCCGGGCGGCCGGGAGATCGCGATCACGACCGACGGGCGCCAGAACCTCTCGCCCGCCTGGTCGCCCGACGGCGAGACGGTCGCGTACCACGCGAAGTCCGTCGGGGGCGTCTGGCTGATTCCCGCGCTCGGAGGCGTGCCGCGCCAGCTGACGACGTTCGGCTCCCGTCCCTCCTTCGCCCCGGACGGATCGGCGCTCGTCTTCGAGTCGGGCTCGATCGTCGACTTCGCTGCGAACTCGCTCGGCGCGCTCCCGCCGTCCGTCCTCTGGGTCGCTCCGCTCGACGGCGCGCCTCCGAGGCCGCTGACCCGCGTCGGCCGGCCGAGCGGCGGCCACGGCGCCGCCTCCTGGTCGCCGGACGGGAAGAGGATCGCGTTCGCGGCCTACGACCGGACCGCCTCGGAGATCTGGGTCGTCGGGACGGACGGAGAGGGCCTCGTCCAGGTGAGCGAGGGGAACGGGCAGTGCTACGACCCGATCTGGAGCGCGGACGGCGCGTCGATCACGTACCCGTGCCGGTCGGCCGAGTTCGCCGCCGCCCTTTATCGCCGGCGAATCGACCCGGCGACGGGCCGGACGGCCGGCGCCCCGGAGGAGATCGCCACGCTCGGCAGCGCGGGGACCGCGTTCGTCAAGCAGCTCGCGATATCGCGCGACGGGACGAGGCTCGCCTGGGCGGGTCTCTCGATGGCGAGCAACATCTGGAAAGTCCCCGTCGACGGCCGGGGCGAGAAGACTGCGAGCGAGCGGGCCGTGACGCGGGAGACGGGCCGGAACTCCCGACCGGCCCTCTCCAGGGACGGGAGGCGGATCGCCCTCAGCCGGTGGCGGACCGGGGCGAACCAGGACATCTGGATCGTCGACGCCGACGGCGCGAACGCCGTCCAGCGAACGACCGACCCGGGGGACGACGATTACCCGTTCTGGTTCCCGGGCGACGCACGGCTCGCGTTCATGTCGCAGCGTCGGGGGCACCGGGCCCTCTTCACGCTCGACCTGACGACCGGGCGCGAGGAGCTCCTCGCCGACTTCGGCCCGGGGCACGACGCGATGCGGCTCTCGCCCGACGGGAGAATGGTCGCGTTCCACTCGAACCGGGGCGGGACGACGTTGAACGTCTGGGTCGCGGAGCTTCCAGCGGGCACGCCGCGCCAGATCACGTCCGATCGGGAGCTCGCCGCGTTCCCGTGCTGGTCACCCGACGGGCGGACGCTCGCGTTCGAGTCCAAGCGCGAGGAGGACGTTCACGTCTTTACCGTGCCGGCGAGCGGCGGGACGCCCGTCCAGCTGACGAGCGGGAGCGGGCAGAGCTGGCCCTACTCCTTCTCGCCCGACGGGACGAAGATCGCGTTCGCCGCCCTGAGAGACGGGGTCTGGAACGTCGGGTGGGTGACGCGCGACGGTCGGACGCTCCGGATCGTGACCGCGAACGAGAGGCTGAACAGCTACATCCGCTACCCGGAGTGGTCGCCGACGGGCGAGGCCATCTACTACGAGCTCGCCGAGACGACCGGGAACATCTGGCTCGTCGACACGGCCGCGCGGGACGCGGCCGGAGAGAAGGGCGGAGGGAATCCGTGATCGAGACCGTCTTCACGAAGATCATCCGGGGGGAGATTCCCTGCCACCGCGTCTGGGAGGACGAAAGGGTCTTCGCCTTCCTCGACATCGCGCCGCTCGCGCCGGGGCACGTCCTCGTCGTCCCGAAGGAGCCCGCGCCGACGCTCGACGCGCTCTCGGAGGAGTCCGCTGCCGCGATCGGGCGGGTCCTGCCGCGCATCGCCCGGGCCGTCGTCGCCGTCACCGGGACCCGCGACTTCAACGTTCTGCAGAACAACGGCGCCGCCGCCCACCAGGCCGTGCCTCACGTCCACTTCCACGTCATCCCGAAGCCCGCCTCGGGCGGTCTCGGGATCGACTGGCCGAGCGGGCGGCTGGACGCGGACGACGGGCGGCAGATGGCCGCCGAGATCTCGGCCCGGCTCGCGAACGGCTGAGCCGGCTTCCTATCGCGCGCGGCCACGGGAGGCGGCGCCGAGGAGGAAGCCCGCGACCGCCTCGGCGAGGACGAGACCCGGGAGCGCGCTCCGCCAGGCCGCGAACGCCCCGCCCTGATAGGCGAGCGCCAGCCACGCCGCCGTGCCGAGGCCGACGGCCGCGCCCCGTGCGGCGTCGAGGAGCCGGCCACCGCGAAATGCGCGCCCCGCCTGTCCGAGCAGGAGGAGTGCGGTGAGCCCGAGCGCGAGGGGCGGATACCACCGAAGATGGAGAGCCCAGGGAGGCCAGGCCCCTGCCGCGACCTCCCCCGGAGCGAGCGCGGCCGCCAGCGGAAGCGCGAGCCAGAGGAGGAGGAGCCCTCCCTTCGCCGCCGCGGCGAGAGCGCGGCGCAGCCGTCGGAGGGGACGCGGAGGCCGCCGGACCTTCCCCAGCGCGCTCCGGGCGTCGCGCGCGGCCGAGCCCGAGAGGCCCGTCTGAGCGGCGAGCCTCGACGGGTCGATCAGGTCGGCGATCGAGAGCCGCAGCAGGAAGAGGGACCAGAAGGCGAGGCGCAGCGGGAGCGACCGCTCCGCGACGACGAGGCCGAGCGCGACCCCGGAGAGCGCGAGCCCCGTCCCCTCGAGGAGGAGCCGGACGCGGGCGAGGAGGCGCGAAGCGGTCCCCTCGGCGCGGCGCGAAGCGAGGGCGCGATGGGCGATCGAGGCGAGCGCGACGACGAGGAGCGCGGCGCCGCCGAGCGCCGGCCCGCGCGAGGCCGGGACGAGGCGGAGGGCGGCGAGGGGGAGCGCGAGCGCGGCGAGGAGCGCCGCGGCGCGGAACGCCCGGACGGTCACGTCGCGCCCGGAGGCGAGCGCGGCCTGGAGCAGGAGGACCGCCGCGGCCCCGGCGAGGAGAGCAGCGAGGGGCCGGGCGGCCGGCGCGATCGGGACGGGGAGCGCCGCGAGGCGGGAGGCGCCGCCGGTCCTCTCCAGAAGGTGGACCCAGAGCCCGAAGAGGCGCGGAAGGAGGTCGGTCCCGGGCGGCACGAGGCGGAGGTTAGACGGAACTGCGGTCGGCCGTGGCCTCGCCCGCGTCATTTGACGCGCCGTCCTCCGGTCTGTACCGTCGGCCGCCCGTCATGGCTTCCTCCAGCTACACAGCCGCCGACATCACCGTCCTCGAGGGGCTCGAGCCCGTCCGGAAGCGTCCGGGCATGTACATCGGGGGCGTCGATTCCCGCGGCCTCCACCACCTCGTCTGGGAGATCGTCGACAACGCCGTCGACGAGGTGATCAACGGCTACGCCTCGCGCATCGAGGTGCGCCTCGGGGCGGACGGACGCGAGGTCGAGGTCTACGACAACGGGCGCGGCATTCCGGTCGACGTTCACCCGAAGTACAAGAAGTCCGCGCTCGAGCTGATCCTGACGACGCTCCACGCCGGCGGGAAGTTCGAGCACGGGAGCTACGTCCACTCCGGCGGCCTCCACGGCGTCGGCTCGTCCGTCGTCTGCGCGCTCTCCTCGGAGATGGCCGTGAACGTCCGGCGCGACGGGCACGAGTGGCGGCAGACGTACGGGCAGGGGAAGGCGACCTCGAAAGTGACGAAGGTCTCGACGGAGAAGGTGCGCGGGAGCGGGACGACCGTCCGCTTTCGCCCCGACCCGGAGATCTTCGGGAAGCTGGCCTTCGACGCCGACGAGATCCGCGACCGGCTCGAGGCGAAGACCTACCTCCACCGCGGCCTGAAGATCGTCTTCGTCGACGAGACGAAGAAGCCCGCCCTCCGCGAGGAGTTCGCGCACGACGGCGGCCTCGCCGACTACCTCCTGAAGGTCGTCGCCGAGCGCGGAAAGGCGCCGACACACGCGAACGGCTTCGTCCTCGCGCGCGACGCCGACCCGCGCCTCGAGCTCTCCCTCCAGTGGACCGAGTCGACCGACGAGCACCTCCGCTCGTGGGTCAACGGCATCCCGACGCCCTCGGGCGGGGCGCACGAGAACGGCCTCAAGGCGGGCCTCGTCAAGGCGGTCCGGAACTTTCTCGGGACGCACGAGCTCCTCCCCAAGGGGGTGAACCCTTCGGCCGAGGACATCCGCGAGGGGCTCGTCGCCCTCCTCTCGGTCTACGTCCTCGAGCCGCAGTTCCAGGGGCAGACGAAGGAGCGGCTCAACAACCCGGAGGTCGCGGCGCAGGTCGACGGGGCCGTCCGCCCCGCGCTCGAGAACTGGCTGAACGAGAACCCCTCCGTCGCCGAGCAGATCGTCGGGCGGATCGTCATGGCGACGCGTGCCCGCGAGGCCTCCCGCGCGGCCGCGCAGCAGGTGCAGCGGAAGACGGCGATCTCCCATCGCCTCAACCTCCCCGGAAAGCTCGCGGACTGCGCCTCGACCGACCCGGCCGAGTCGGAGCTCTTCATCGTCGAGGGAGACTCGGCCGGCGGCTCGGCCAAGCAGGGGCGCGACCGGCAGACTCAGGCGATCCTTCCCCTGCGCGGCAAGGTCCTGAACGCCGAGCAGGCGAACTCCGCGAAGGTGGCCGGGAACAAGGAGCTGACGGACATCGTCTCGGCCCTCGGCTGCGGCAGCGGCGCCGACTTCGATATCGGCAAGCTTCGCTACGGCAAGGTCTTCCTCCTGATGGACGCCGACGCCGACGGGCACCACATCTCGACGCTTCTCCTGACGTTCTTCTGGAGGCACCTCCCGAAGCTCGTCACCGAGGGGCACGTCTACCTCGCCCAGCCGCCGCTCTACCGGATCGACGCGGGGAAGGAGACGTACTGGGCGCTCGACGACGCCGAGCGGGACGCCGTCTTCGCGAAGCTCCCGAAGAACGTGAAGCCCGAGCTGATGCGATTCAAGGGGCTCGGCGAGATGATGCCGGAGCAGCTCAAGGCGACGACGCTCGACCCGCGCCGCCGACGGGCGCTCAAGGTGACCGTTCCCGACGTCCTCGAGGCCGAGCGGACGCTGTCGGACCTCATGGGCAAGGACGCCAGCGCCCGCTACCGGTTCATCACGGAGCGGGCGCGGGAAGCTGACGCGCTGGACGTCTGACGGCCCGCGGTGACGCCGGTCCGGCCGGGGCCTAGAATCGCGCCGCGGCCCGCATGAAAGCCCTCCTCCAGCGCTTCCGCGCCGAGATCCTCCTCGTCGTCCTGACGGTGGCGGGCTCGCTCCTCGTCTACCTGCCGTTCTGGAACGAGATGGGGACGGTCTACCGGGCCTGGGACGGGCCGAATTACCTGACGATCGCGAGGACCGGCTACGACGTCCCGGACGACTACGCGCTCCTCGGCTACGTCTACGTCGAGTCGTACTACCTCGTTCACCTGCCCGGCTACCCGGCGCTCATCCGCCTTTTCTCGTTCGTCGGCTGGCAACGATCGATGCTCCTCGTGTCCATCCTCTGCGCGGCGGGAGCGGCCATCCTCTTCTACAGGCTCTGCCGCGACACCTGGAACCTGCCGCAACCGCTCTGGCTCGCGTCCGTCTTCCTCTTCTTCCCGCCCCGCTGGCTCTACTTCCGGAGCACGGGCTCGACCGAAGCGCCGTTCCTCCTCTTCACGCTCGCCGCGATCGCGCTCTTCGAACGGAAGCGCGTCGGGTGGGCGTCCCTTCTCGCGGCGTGTGCGACGATGACCCGCGTTCCCGGCCTCCTGATCCCCGTCGCCTTCGGGCTGATCCTCCTGCAGCGGAAGCAGTGGCGGTCGCTCCCCTGGCTTCTGATCCCGCCCGCCGCGCTCTCCGGCTATTTCCTGTTCTGCTGGAGCAGGACCGGGAACTTCTTTCAGTATCTGTCCGGACACGGCGACAAGGCGGCGGCCTTCCAGCCGTTCGGATTCATGCCCCACCTCTTCAAGCTCGGCCTCTACCACCAGGTCGAGTACTTCATCCTCCTCGCCTTCGTCTACGGGGTCGGCATCTCCCGCATCCGGAAGCACGAGACGATCTTCGTCTACTCGGCCCTCCAGTTCCTCCTGCACATCAACGTCTCGACCGAGGAGTGGCCCCGCTACTGGCTCGTCATGGCGCCGTTCGCCCTGGTCGTCGGCTTCCACGACATCTGGGAGAAGCGCGAGACGAAGTGGCTCTTCGCCATCCCGGTCATCATGGGGTTCGTCTACTGCTGGGGTTCGATTCCCCTGAACGGGGTCCTCCCCGACTACTGGAAGCTCGCCCTCGCGCAGCTCGGGCTCTTCGGCGAGTGGACGCCCCCGTGACGGAGGCCGGAGGAGAGAGGCCGTCGCGGCCTCTCGGGCTCCTCCTCGAGGCATTCCTGCTCGCCGGCCTCGTCGCGCTCTCGCTCTCCGCCGTATACGTCCACCAGAAGGACGACTCTCCGACCTTCGAC
This sequence comes from uncultured Holophagales bacterium, assembly GCA_964636395.1. Classification (GTDB taxonomy): domain Bacteria; phylum Acidobacteriota; class Thermoanaerobaculia; order UBA5066; family UBA5066; genus UBA5066. The sequence continues at coordinate 5,459 of CAZWRQ010000077.1, read as the reverse complement.
GAAGCGGTCCACCTTTTCTCCGGAGCTGAGGGGCTCGAGGACGGCTCCGGCTGGCTGAACCCGGAGCACCCTCCTCTCCTGAAGCTCGCCGGGGCGATGGCGCTGCGTCCGCTCCGCCTGTCGACGCCCTGCCAGCTGCTTCCGTGCACCGCTTCACCGTTCAACGGCTATCTGCCCTGGCTCTACGCGAACCACGCCCCCGCTCACGCGATCGTCGCCGCTGGCCGCCGCCCGTTCCCCTGGGTCCTGGCCCTCCTCGTCGTCTCGCTCCATCTCGCGGTCCGCCCGTTCGCGGGCCCCGTCGCGGGACTCCTCGCGGCCGGCCTCGTCGCCCTCGAACCGACCTTCGTCGCCCACGCGGCGTACGTCCACACGGACGTCGGTGCGGCACTCGGGTTCCTCGGAGTCGTCGTGCTGGCGCTCCGGGCGACCTCTGGCACGGCACTCTCGCGCTGGATCGGCCTCGGTGCCGCCCTGGGGCTCGCCCTCCTTGCGAAGTTCTCGACGGTGCTCCTCGTCCCGCTCGTAGCGGTCTCTCCCCTCCTCGGCCTCTTCCGGCCGGACGCCGTGCTCCGCGGACGCCCGGCGCGGCGAGCCGTGCTGTACGCGGGGGCCGGCGCGCTCGCGGCGCTCGGCGTCGCGGCGATTTTCGTCTGGGGCGCTTACACTTTCACCCTGCGACGGATGGCCCCGTCGGCGGCCGAGCAGGCGATCAGCAGCTACCTCAGCGGTCGCGAGGCCAGGCCCGACGAGGTCGCGCGCCACGCCGCGATCTCCCGGCTCGCCCCGGCGGTCGGGCACTACCTCGGCGGACTGAAGGGAGTCCTCATCCTGAGCGAGCGGGGGCGAGGCGCGAACTGGTTCCGGGGCCGGACGTCGGACCGTCCGTTTCCGCTCTACTTCCCGGCCGCCTTCCTCTTCAAGTCGACGGAGGCGTTCCTCGCCTTCCTCGCCCTCGCGCTCGGGACGGGCGCGTGGCGGTTGCGCCGCGCGCCGCGAGCGGCCCCGCAAACGATGGCCGTCGTCCTGGTGCCGCTCGCCGTCGTGGTCCTCTACCTCGCGTCGTCGATGCGATCCTCCTTCAACATCGGCGCGCGCCACCTCCTTCCCGTATGGTCCCTCCTCGCCTTCGCGGGGGCCGTCGTCGTCGGTCGAGCCCTCTCCCGACATCGCTTGCTTCTCGGAGCCGCGGCGATCGTCCTCGTGGGGGCTTCGGGCCTTTCGCTCGCCGGGACGCGTATGTCGCCGATCGCCTACTTCAATGTGCTCGTCGGCGGGCCCGAGGGCGGGCGACGCTGGTTCTCGGACTCGAACGTCGACTGGGGGCAGGACCTCCTGCGTCTTCATCGCGTCCTCGAGGCCCGGGGCTGGGAGACCTCTACGACGATCGTCGCGTACGGAGGGCTCGCGACGAACTACTACAGCCGCCGCTGCCGGCTGCTCGATCCGACGCGGCCCTTCGGGCCGGGCCGCTACGCGCTGTCGCACGTCATGGAGACGATCGGCGAGCCTTTCACGAAGGGGATCGAGGGGGAGGCGGCCGCGCGGCAGGTCGCGGAGCTCGTTCGGACGCTGCATGCGCGCGGAAGGCGGATCGGCTTCGTCGGCGGGTCGATCACCCTCTGGGAGCTGCCCGAGACGGGCCCGCCGCCTCCGCCTTCGGCGCCCTGAAGGAGACGACGGCTACGGACGTCGCCCTGGCGCCCGCGGTTGGCGCCCGACGCCGGGCAGGGCCAGTAAGACGAGGGCCGCGGCGAGGGCGACGAGCGACACGAGCCGGGCCCGTCGCAGGAACGGAAACGGTTCCCAGCGCCACGAGACCTCGTGACGACCCGCGGGCACGTCCACCGAGAGAAGGCCGGTCCTCCCGTCGGGGCGCGCGGCCCGCTCGGACCCGTCGACGAAGACGCGGTGACCGGCAAAGGCGAGCTGGTGGAGGAGGAGCGTTCCGGGGGAGGCCTCGACCTCGACCCTTCCAGCGAGCGCACTCCAGCTCAGGACTCGGGCGGACACGCCGCCGGACTCGGAAGCGACCGGTCCCGGACCGACGGCCGGCGCGGACGGGTCCCAGGCCGATGCGACGAGGGCGCTCCAGAACGGGGCCGAGACGCTCCGTGGGACGAACCATGGGTCGACGAGGAGCGGGTTGCGGATCCAGCGGTGGGTCGACGAACCTGCCGCGTCGTGCACGAGGCCGGGGTTCGGGAACGCAGTGCCCCGGGTCGTCGCGACGGCCGGTGCCGGGGGGAGGGCCGAGAGCGGGACGGCAGAACGGCCCCACCACGGAAGACCGGCGAGCGCCGCGACCCCCGCGAGCGCGAAAGCGGTACGCCTGGGCAGATGCGCCACGAGCGCCGCGAGGGCGAGCGTGAGGACGGTCGCGAGGCGCCAGGGGAACTGGAGCTTGGAGAGAAGCGGGAGCGAGTCCCAGATCCACCCCGCCGGCGGTAGCGTCGAGAGGAAGGCGACGAGTGCCACGGCGGCCCACACGGTTCGGCGCCGATCGGGAGCGCCTGTGCGGCGGCCGAGAACGGAAGCAGCGAACACGAGCGTCGCGAGGACGACGAGGACCCACGAGACGCTCCGTCCAAAGGTCGGGTTCAGCTCGGCGGGTCCGAAGAGGACGTGGCGCGACGGCCGGAAGTGCGGCGAGGCGCCGGAATAGAAGAGCTCCGTCGCACACCATCTCGACGAGAAGGCCGCCGGCAGGAGGGCGAACGCGGCGAGCCCCGCGCCGAGGATCGCCCCCGCGACGGCCGCCCCGCGACGCCCCCCGCCGGTTGCCGGGTGAAGGACGATCACCGCCAGGACCGTTCCGAAGAGGAACGCCGCGGGGAGGTTCGAGAGGAGGAGCCCCGCGACCGGGAACGCGACGAGGACGACGCGCCGGGCGGGGGAGACCGGGCGCGACGCGGCGAGCGCCCAGAGGACGAGCGGCGGGAAGAGGAACGCGAGGTTCTCGGAGAGAGCGCTCCGCTCGTAGACGTCGACGAGGCGATAGGGCGAAAGGACGTAGGCGAGCGCGGCCGGGAGCGCTGCGCCGCCGAGTCCTTCCGCGCGAAGCCACCCGACCAGGGCGAGACCCGAGAGGGCGAGCAGGATCACGGCGGCGAGGCCGATCCCGACGGCCGGCGGGAGTCCGGCGAGAAGGAGGAGGACGTGAGGGACGTTGACGAGAGGCGGGTAGAAGAGGAGGCCGGGGCCTCCGAAGCCGCCGTTCAGATCGCCGCCCCAGGCCGGAAGAAACACCCCCTCGCGAGCGAGGGCCGCACCCTGCGCTGCATAAGCCAGGTACGTCGTGACGTCGTGCCCGGCGAGGAGCTGGCTTCCGAGGAGCGGCAGCCCGGCGAGAGCGGCCGCGAGGACGACCGCCGCAGCCTCGACCCGAGTCCCTGGCTTCATCCCCCTATTCTCGAGGACGCTCCGGGGGAATGATCGGAAGGACGACCCGCGACGGGCTCGCGGCGCCGTCGTGCACGCGCATCGTGGCCGGGCGGTAGTCGCTCTCCTTCGCGGTGCGGACCGAAACGAACGTTTGCGGGTTGCGGTCGACGAGCGGGAACCAGCTGCTCTGGACCTGGACCATGACGCGGTGCCCGCGCCGGAAAGCGTGGAGGACGTCGGGCATCGTGAAGGCGATCGTCTCGACCTTCCCGGGGACGAACGGCTCGGGAGAGGAGAGGCTCCTCCGGAAGCGGCCGCGGAACGGCTCGCCCCGGACGAGCTGCTGGTTTCCGCCGAGCTTCGAGCGGGTCGGCTTCTCGTCCCAGGCGTTCCTCGGCGTCCACTCCCAGGCCTCGACCGGGACGTCGTCGGGCCAGACGTCGATCAGCTTCACGACCCAATCGGCGTCGGTGCCGGTGGTCGAGACGGAGAGGTCCACCTCGATCGGCCCGGCGATCGTGAGATCGGCTTCGAGCGGCGGCGTCTGCCAGACGGCGACGTCGGGACGGCGGGACGCGAAGCGCTGGTCGGCCGTCATGTAGTCGGCGTCCATCCCGATCTCGACCGACTCGACGTACGGCACCGGCTTCGCGGGGTCGCTCACCCACTCGGCCGAGACCGCGCTCCCGGAAGGCGGGGCGTCGGCGGAGAGGACGCCGCCCGCGCCGAGGCGGAAGGACGTCGCCTTCGCCTCGCGCGGCGGCCAGGCGTCGAAGGAGCGCCAGACGTTCCGTCCCGTCTCGAACACGGTCGCCTCCGCCAGCTTCGGGTCGTGGGCCCCCTTGAGGTGATGGAGGAAGAACGGGAGCTCGATCTCCTCGCGGTAGCGAACGGAGGTCCTCTGACCGAAGGTGACGCGCCCGTGGGTTTCGCCGTCGCTCCGCGCCCAGCCGCCGTGCCACCAGGGGCCGACGACGAGCCGGTTGCTCGCGCCGGGGCTCTGCCGCTCGACGGCCCGGTAGGTCTCGAGCGCGCCGAAGGCGTCCTCGGCGTCGAACCAGCCTCCGACCGTCAGGACGGCCGGCCGGATCCCCTTCAGGTGCGGTCGGGTGTTCCGGGCCTGCCAGTAGGCGTCGTACGTCTCATGGGCCATCAGGTCGTCCCAGAAGGCGACCCCCTTCATGTGCTTCGAGAGGCCCGAGGCCGAGCCCGCCTCGAGGAAGAAGCGGTAGCCGTCCATCGTCCCGTGGTCGAAGCGCGGCGCCCACTTCGTCGTCGGCCCCTCGCGGGGCTGGCCGAAGCGGACGTAGAAGTTGAACGCCGCCGCGAGGAAGAGGGCGCCGTTGTGGTGGAAGTCGTCGCCCGCGAACCAGTCGGCGACCGGGGCCTGCGGCGAGACGGCGACGAGAGCCGGGTGAGCGTCGATCGCCGCCAGGGCGGCGTAGAAGCCGGGGTAGGAGATCCCCCACGCCCCGACCTTCCCGTTGTTGTGCGGGACGTTCCTCACGACCCAGTCGACGGTGTCGAAGGCGTCCGTCGTCTCGTCGACGTCCTTCGGCCCCTTCTTCGTGAGGACGGGCCTCACGTCGACGAACGTCCCCTCCGACATCATCCGGCCCCGTACGTCCTGGTAGACGAAGATGAACTTCTCGCGTGCCGCGGCCTCCGACGGCCCGAGGGAGGTCGGATAGGCGTCGATCCCGTACGGAGCGACCGAGTACGGCGTCCGGTTCATCAGGATCGGGTAGCGCATCGCGGGCCCGGCGTCCTTCGGGACGTAGACCGCCGTGAAGAGGCGTGTCCCGTCGCGCATCGGGAGGAGGTGCTCGTACTTCGTGTAGCTCTCGCGGATGAAAGCGGCGAGCGGGTTCGCGGGCTCGGCGGCCTGCGCCCCGGGCGCGGGTAAGCCCAGGACTGCGAGGACGGCTGCGGGGACGAGGGAGCGAAGGCGCATGACGGGACCTCCCTGAGGGGCGCTGGGACGAACGTTACCAGCGGACCGCTCGCATGGGATGATCGTCGGTCGGAGTGATGCCCGCATGCAGAAGACCCTCCCCGCCCTCTTCCTCCTCCTC
>CAZWRQ010000076.1:0-19291 GCA_964636395.1 uncultured Holophagales bacterium | reverse complement strand
TCGATCCTCCTCGACTTCCTCACGCCGCGCGCTCTCGTCCTGGACGCGATCCGGAAGACCTACCCCGGGATCGAGCCGGGCGACGTGCACGTCTGGACGCTCGCGGGGCCGACGCGCGTGAAGCGGATCGGCAGGCTCTGGGACGAATGGAAGGCGCTCGGCGCCCACCTCGTCGAGGACGGCTGGACGCTCCCGAGCGGCCTCGGCGCCTTCACCGACTCGGGGACCTACGCCCCGACCTATCGGGTCGGGCCGTTCACGGGGCCGGACGGACGGACGCACCTCTTCCTGACCGACGGCTACGCGGCCTCTGCCGAGGCGGTCCAGGCGGCGAGCCTCGACCCGATCCTCGGGAACCGGACCTCGATGTGCGTTCTGACGTCGAAGTTCGAGGTCTCCTACGAGAGAGAGCGGCAGATCCTCTTCCTCGACCCCGCCGCCCCGGACTTCCCGCAGCGCCTCGCCGACATCCTCGAGCGCGAGGTGACGGCGAGGGACTGCCTCGCCTACGCGGGCATCCTGACGAACGCCCGCGACGCGGCGATGCCGCTCGGAAAGCGGACCGTCACGGCCGACGACTTCTTCCAGAAGAAGGAGTGGCACGTCCTCTCGCTCATGGGGAGCATGCTCCCCGAGCCCTACACCGGCCTGGCCGGCGTCGAGCAGGTGAAGCAGGGGGTCTATCGCGTCACGACGCGCGCGGCCTCGGAACGCGGGGTCCTGGACGTGACGCTGACGCTCCGCCTGATGGAGTCGTTCGAGCAGACGCGCCTCGTCTTCTCGCCGCTCCTCGACCGCTTCTACCGGGGCCAGGACTGGAAGACGCGGCCGGTGAAGGTCTCCGACTCGGGCCGGATCCGCAACGAGCTCCAGACGCTCGCGTCGGAAGCGCTCGAGTACTTCGGCGAGAACGGCATCCGCGTCCACTTCGACCGGATCGACGACGCCGTCCTCGCGCCGGACAAGAAGGCCCTCATCCGGGAGGTCCTCGCCTGGTACAAGGAGCACCATCCGATCTGGTTCGGCTGGCTCGAGCTCGCATGAGCGCGGGCGCCGGCCTCGCGCTGATCCCCGTCGAGCTCCCCTGGACGAAGACCGAGGTCGTCGAGGGGACGACGGTCGACGAGCTTTTCGACGCGGGCCCGACGGAAGGGCGGGACGTCGTCGCGGCGTGCGTCAACGACCGGGTCGTCGCCCTCGACTTCCCGATCGAGTGCCCGAGCCGCGTCGCGCCGGTCGACGCCTCCTCGCGGGAAGGGGAGGAGGTCGTCCGCAGGACGGCGACGCTCCTTCTCCACGGCGTCGCCCGAAAGCTGTTCCCGAAGGCGCGCCTCCACGTCGGCCAGAGCCTCCGCGGGGGGTACCACTACGGGGTCTCCGGTGAGCACCCGCCGCCCGACGAGCTCGCCGCCGCTCTCGACGAGGCGTTCCACCGGGAGGCCGACGCGGGCCGCCAGGTCGTCCGGCAGGAGGTCTCGCTCGACGCGGCGCTCCACCTTTTCGAGCAGGAGGGGGAGCCGCTGAAGGTGCGCCTCCTCCGGGTCTGGCCGTCGCACCGCGTCCCCCTCGTCTCCTGCCTCGGCTTCACCGACGTCCGGCACGGCCCCTACGCCCTCTCGGTCCGGCCCTGCCGGAGGTTCCACGTCGAGGCCCACGAGCAGGGGCTCCTCCTCGTCTTCGACGGCCTGGCGGGACGGGCGGAGAAGCTCGAGGGGGGGACGGTCCTCTTCAACGCTTACAAGGAGACGAAGCGCTGGAACGAGCTCGTCGGCGTCGGGACGGTCCCCGACCTCAACGACCAGTGCCTCGGCGACCGGATCAAGCACGTCATCCGGATCGCGGAGGGGCAGCACGAGAAGAAGATCGCCGAGCTCGCCGACCGGATCGCGGCGCGGCGCGACGAGCTCCGCGTCGTCTGCATCGCGGGGCCTTCGTCCTCGGGCAAGACGACGTTCGTCAAGCGTCTCTCGATCCAGCTCGAGGTCAACGGCATCGTGCCGCGGACCCTCTCGCTCGACGACTACTACGTCGACCGGGAGAAGACGCCGCTCGACGCCGACGGCGACCTCGACTTCGAGGCCCTCGAGGCGATCGACCTCCCGCTTTTCCTCTCCCAGCTGAAGGGCCTCGTCGAGGGGCGCGAGGTCCTGACCCCCGTCTACGACTTCAAGGCCGGTCTCCGGAAGCCCGAGAGCGGCTGGCGTCCCCGCCGGCTCGGCGAGAACGAGGTCCTCCTCATCGAGGGGATCCACGCCCTGAACCCGCGGCTGACCGAGTCGGTCGGGGAGAGCCGCAAGTTCCGGATCTTCATCAACGCCCTGACGCAGCTCTGCATCGACGACCACAACCGGATCCGGACGAGCGACGCGCGCCTCCTCCGCCGGATCGTCCGCGACCGCAGGTACCGGGGCTACTCGGCCGAGACGACGATCCTGCGCTGGCCGAAGGTGCGCGCCGGCGAGGAGAAGCACATCTTCCCGTTCCAGGAGCGCTGCGACGCGATGTTCAACTCGGCGCTCGCCTACGAGACGGCGGTCCTGAAGAGCTTCGCCGACCGCTACCTCCTCGAGGTCCCGCCGGTCTCGCCGGCCCAGGCCCGGGGGTTCCAGCTCCGGAGGTTCCTCGAGCTCTTCGTCCCGGTCTGGCCGGACGACGTCCCGGCGACGAGCATCCTCCGGGAGTTCATCGGCGGGAGCGGCTTCTCGTACAAGTAGGCCCGACGCCGGGCGGGACCCGAAACGCGACGGGGCGTGCCTTCGCACGCCCCGTCCCGGACCCCGGCCGCCGCGTTTCCGCAGGGGCCTCGCCTAGAAGAAGAGCTTGCCGCCCCAGGCCACGACGAGGCCGGAGAAGACGACCGAGACCATCGTCATCAGCTTGATGAGGATGTTCAGGGAGGGGCCGGTCGTGTCCTTGAAGGGGTCTCCGATCGTGTCGCAGGTGACGCCCGCCTTGTGGGCGTCGGAGCCCTTGCCGCCGTGGTTCCCGCGCTCGATGTGCTTCTTCGCGTTGTCCCACGCGCCGCCCGCGTTGTTCAGCATGATCGCGAGGACGAAGCCGCAGGAGAGGCTGCCGACGAGGAGGCCCATCACGCCGGCGACGCCGAAGACGATCCCGACCGCGATGGGGACGGCGATGGCGAGGAGCGAGGGGACGAGCATCTCGCGCTGGGCGCCGGCCGTGGAGATGGCGACGCACCGGGCATAGTCGGGCTTGCCGGCGCCCTCCATGATCCCCGGGATCTCCTTGAACTGGCGGCGGACCTCCTCGACCATCGAGCCGGCGGCCCGGCCGACGGCCTTCAGCGTCATGGCCGAGAAGACGAGGACCATCATCGCGCCGATGAAGATGCCGCAGAGGACGGCCGGGTTCATGAGCGTGGCGTCGTAGGCGGACATGAAGGTGGCCATCGTCGCGTCGCCGGTGCCGACGAGGGTCTTCCCGGCGGCGGCGGCGGCCGCGACGGCCTCGGCCGGCGCCTCGGCGGTCTTCCCCTTGAAGAAGGCGATGGGGCCCTGGATCGCGAGGAGGCCCGGGGTCTCGGCCGCCATGCGGCCGAGCCACACTCGGATCTCCTCGAGGTAGCCGGCGAGGAGCGCCATCGCGGTGAGCGCCGCCGAGCCGATGGCGAAGCCCTTGCCCGTCGCGGCGGTCGTGTTGCCGAGCGAGTCGAGGGCGTCGGTCCGGTGGCGGACCTCGGCGGGGAGGTGCGCCATCTCGGCGTTTCCGCCCGCGTTGTCGGCGATGGGGCCGAAGGCGTCGGTCGCCAGCGTGATGCCGAGCGTCGCGAGCATGCCGACCGCCGCGAAGCCGATGCCGTAGAGGCCGAGCGACACGTCGGTGAACCCGCCGGGGGCCCAGTACGAGATCAGGATGGCCACGACGATCGTGATGACCGGGATGCCCGTGGAGTACATGCCGACCGCCATGCCGTCGATGACGGCGGTGGCGGGGCCCATCACGGCCTGCCCGGCGATCCCCTTCGTCGGCCCGTACTCGTCCGAGGTGTAGTACTCGGTGGCCTGGCCGATGACGACGCCCGCGAAGAGGCCGGCGATGACGGAGATCCAGACCCCCTGCGGCACGTAGCCGAGCCAGGCGAGGATGGCGACCGCCGGGACGATGAGGGCGCTCGCGCCGAGCGTGCCGATGAGGAGCGAGCGGAGGAGGTTCTTCTGGGTCGCCTCCTCACGCGTCCTCACCATGAAGATGCCGATGATCGAGAGGATCGTCCCGATGCCGGCCACGATCATCGGGGCGAGGACCCCGGACTTGCCGAGCGCGGGGATCGCGGCGCCGAGCGCGGCGGTGGAGAGGATGGAGCCGCAGTAGGACTCGTAGAGGTCCGCGCCCATGCCCGCCACGTCGCCGACGTTGTCGCCGACGTTGTCGGCGATCGTCGCCGGGTTGCGGGGGTCGTCCTCGGGGATGCCGGCCTCGACCTTGCCGACGAGGTCGGCGCCGACGTCGGCGGCCTTGGTGTAGATGCCGCCGCCGACGCGGGCGAAGAGGGCCTGCGTGGAGGCGCCCATGCCGAACGTCAGCATCGTGACGGTGATCTCGACGAGCTTGTCGTGCTCGTTCGTCCCGGCATGCACGAACGTGAGCCCGAGGGCCTTCAGCCCGTTCAGCATGTGCTCCGGGGTGTAGACGAGCCGGTCGAGGACCAGGTACCAGATGCAGATGTCGAGAAGGCCGAAGCCGACGACGATGAGCCCCATGACGGCGCCGCTCCGGAACGCGACCTGCAGGCCGCGGTTCAGCGAGTGCCGGCAGCCCTCGGCCGTCCGCGAGGAGGCGAGGGTCGCGGTGTTCATCCCGATGAAGCCGCAGAGGCCCGAGAAGAAGCCGCCCGTCAGGAACGCCACGGGGACGAACGGGTTCTGTATCCCCATGAAGGCCAGGACGGTCAGGAGGACGGCCAGGACGGCGAAGACGATCCCGACGACCCGGTACTGCCGGCGCAGGTAGGCGAACGCGCCCTCGCGGACGTACTGGGCGATCTCCTGCATCCGGTCGTTGCCGGCCGGCGCGGCCCGCATCATCCGGAAGAGGACCCAGGCCATGGCCAGCGCCACGACCGAGGAGATCGGCGCGATCCACCAGACCGCGTCGACGCCCGACGTCGCGCCGCCCTCGGCAGCCGCCGGCGCGCCGGCGATCAGGGCGGCGAGGGCCGCGAGCCCGGTGAGTGTGACCTGCCTCGACGAAATCGACATTCCTCGTCCCCCCTAGCTCTCGCTTCTTTCTTCCCCGGGAAGCCTTCGTGAAATCCGAAACGCGTGATTCTCTGCCGGGAGAAGGGAGATTTCAAAGCGTTTCGACGGACGGACCGACCCGCGCGGGTTAGCATCGGCCCGCATGACGGACCCCGCCGCCCCCCCCCGTCCCCTGACAACGGGGGAGGAGATCGCCAACAGCGTGACACACGGGATCGGCCTCCTCGCGAGCGTCATGGCGTTCCCGTTCCTCGTCGTCGCGGCGGCCCGCCGATGGGGAGCGCCCGAGGTCGTCGGCGCCTCCGTCTTCGCGGCGACCCTCGTCGCCCTCTACCTCTTCTCCACCCTGTACCACGCCCTTCGGCCCTCCCGGGCCAAGCAGGTCCTCCAGAAGCTCGACCACACGGCGATCTACCTCCTGATCGCCGGCTCGTACACGCCGTTCACGCTCGGGGTCCTGCGGGGACCGTGGGGGTGGACCCTCTTCTCCCTCGTCTGGGCGATCGCCGGGACCGGGATCGCGCTCGAGTTCGCGCTCGGGAAGAAGGTCCACAAGGTCGCGGTCGTGCTCTACGTCGTCATGGGGTGGCTCGTCGTCGTCGCCGCGAAGCCGCTCCTCGCCTCCGTCCCGTGGCCTGGCCTGGCCTGGCTCGCGGCGGGAGGGCTCCTCTACACGGGAGGCATCGCGTTCTACGCCGCGAAGAGGGTCCGCTGGGCGCACACGATCTGGCACCTCTTCGTCCTCGCGGGGAGCGCGTGCCACTTCGTCGCGATCTGGGGCTGGTCGGGCCGCGCCTGACCGCGCCGCATTGCGGCGCGCCGGCCGGGAGCGGACAATCCCCCCATGCTGAGTATCCTCTGGACCATTCTCATTGGCTTCGTCATCGGCGTGATCGCGAAGCTCCTCCACCCCGGCAAGGAGAACCTGGGCCTCATCCTGACGACGGCCCTCGGCATCGCGGGCTCCCTCGTCGCCACGTTCCTCGGGCGGCTCGTCGGCTTCTACAAAGAGGGCGAGGCGGCGGGATTCCTGATGGCCGTCGTCGGCGCGATCGTCCTCCTGGTCGTCTACACCCTCGTCCGCGGGAGGTCGAAGCAGGCCTGAGCTCCGCCCTCGCGCGCGCCGCGACGCTCTGCGTCGCGGCGGCGTCCCGTCCTTCCGGGCCGATCCGCGCCGCCCGGCGACCGAAGCCCGCCGGACACTGTTAGCCTCTCCCCGCGCCGAGAGCCGCAGGAGGTCGTCATGTCCGCGAGAACCCACGGCACGCCCCCCGTCCGCGCCACCGCCGAGCAGTCTGCCGAGGTCTTCGCGGCGCTCCGGGCGATCCTCTCGGTCCACGCGAAGGAGCTGAAGGTCACCGCGGACTCTCCCAAGGGCTACTCGCTGAACACTCCCTACTCCGATCGGTGGAAGAAGGAGCTCTTCTTCGGCGCGGTCCAGGTGACGAAGAACTACGTCTCCTTCCACCTCTTTCCGGTCTACATGTACCCGGACCTCCTCGAAGGGGCGACTCCGGAGCTGAAGGCGCGGATGCAGGGGAAGTCGTGCTTCAACTTCCGCGCGCCCGACGCGGCGCTCTTCGCCGAGCTCGCCGCGCTGGCGGAGTCGGGGCTGTCGCGGATGAAGGCCGAGCGCGCGTTCTGATCCGCTCCGTCCCGCCCGGGGCGCCTCGTCCACCCGTCCCGGTCTATCCTCCGCGCGAAGCGAGGGCCGCCGGACGAGGGACGGATTCGACTTCGCGGGTACGGACTCTTCGACGGCGCCGAAGGAGGTCGGGATGAAGGCGAAAGTGATCGTGGGGCTTCTCCTCGTCGCGCTCGGCGTCGTGGCCCTCGCGTACCGGTCGTTCACCTACACGAAGAGGACGCACGAGGCGAAGGTCCTCGGTCTCGAGCTCGCCGTCAAGGAGAAGGGGACCTTCGAGGTCCCGGTCTGGGCGGGCGCGGGCGCGGTCGTCGCGGGCGCCCTCCTCCTCGTCGCCGGGCGGAAGGGGTAGGAGGAGAGCCGATGGCCGCAGACCCGATCACCGTCCTGATCCGCTACCAGGCCCTCCCCGGGAAGGAGGACGAGGCCCTCGCCCTCCTCTCGGAGCTGATCGCGACAGTCGTGAGGGAGGAGCCGGACTGCCTCGGGATCGAGCTCCTCACGTACGAGTCCGACCGGGGGCGGATCCTCCTGTACGAGACCTGGACCTCGCGGGAGGCGTATCTCGGACCGCATTTCCAGACGCCGCACCTCCGGGACTTCATCGAGGCGGCCCCGGCCTCGTTCGCGGAGGCGCCCGACATCGCCTTCTGGGAGCGCCACGCCGTGGCGGGGCGCGGCTGAAGGCGGGTGGATCGGCAATGAGCGAGACCGTCGAGCTCTGGGGGTTCCTCTCAGACGACGTCGAGGCGGCCCGCGAACAGGCCGAGCGGCTCCTCGGCGTGTCGTTCCGCCTGCACGAGAGCGAGTCGATCGGGCCGTACTACTTCGCCGAGCTCGACGAGCCGGAGTCGGAGCTGACGATCCGCCCGAACCTCGACCCGGACTTCGACGAGGATTCCGGCGACCCGGACGACGCCTTCGCGGAGCCCGACTTCCCCGACTTCGGCGTCCTCCTCTACGTGGAGCGGAAGTCGGAGGGAGAAGCTGGAGGAGGGCGCCTCGCCGCCCTCGCCGAGGCGGCGCAGCTCCTCCTCGTGGAGTAGCGCGCGATGAGCATCGTCCGCCTCGCGGGCGGGCGCGGAGGTCTCCCATGAAGGGTGAACCGGTCGTGAGCTCCGAGCTGGTCGAGGACTTCGTCTCGCGACGGCGCCTCGCGATCGCGGGCGTCTCGCGGTCGGGCCGGAAGTTCGGGAACCTGCTCCTCCGGGAGCTGAAGACGCGCGGCTACGAGGTCGTTCCGGTCCACCCCGAGGTCCCGGATCTCCAGGGACTTCCGTGCGCAAAGGGCCTCGCGGAGCTGAAGGGCCGGGTCGACGGGCTCGTCGTCGTCACGCCCCCTTCCGAGGCCGCGAAGCTCGTCCGGGAAGCCGCCGACGCCGGGATCGGCCGCGTCTGGCTCCAGCAGGGGGCCGAGTCGGACGAGGCCGTCCGGATCGCGGCCGAGCGGGGCGTCGCGCTGGTGCGCGGCCACTGCCTCCTCATGTTCCTGCCGCAGGCGGGCGGCATCCACGGGCTCCACCGGCTCCTCTGGCGCCTCCTGGGGAAGCTTCCGGCCGGGGCGGCTCGAGCGTGACGCGAACGGACCGGCCGGAAATCCGGGCGTACTGAGGAAGGACCGTGGACCCGTCCTTCGCCTCGTTCGTCCTCGCGTTCTCGTGCGGCGTCGTCGCGTTCGGGGTAGCTTCGGTGGCCCTCGCCGCCGTGTTCGTCCAGGGGCGCTTCGAGTCGAGCCGCCTGTTCCTGCCGGCCGCCGGCATCGTGGCGTCGGGGCTCGTCGCCGGCTTCCTGGTGATCGTCGCCTCGTCCGGGGGCCTGCCGTGGGGCGTCGTCGCCCTCCCTGCGGCCCTCTGCATCGGCCTTTCGGCCCGCGGCATGTGGATCGCGCGAGCAGCGCCTGCTCTCGCGGGATACGGAAGGATCGACCTCTGGCTCTTCGGGACGTGCCTGGCCGGCTCCGCGCTGCTCGCCGGGCTCCTCCTCACCCTCCGGGCTCGCGTCGGAGGCTGACGAAGCGGCCGGCGGAAGGCAGATTCAGGACCGGGGATGATCTGAAGACACTTTTAGGGCATAGTAACGACCCCATGAAGAGGTCTCTCCTTTCGCCGCTCGCGTTGCCGGCCCTCCTGACCGCATTCGTCGTCGCCACGCCGTCGTACGCGCAGGATGCAACCGCCTCCTCCGCGGAAGACAAGGCGCAGGCTCTCGCCCTCGTCCAGCAGCTCGAAGAGGACCCGCTCGCCTCGGGCGCGGACAACAGCCGCCAGTGGCTGACGAACTTCATCGTCAACGCACCGGACCTCTTCGTCTCGACCTGCCCCGAGCTCCTCGCCGCGCTGAACGGCCAGGGCAAGAACGGCGCCCCGGAGATCATCGGGCAGCTCTACTTCGGCAATGCGGCCTTTGCGATCCAGAACCCAGACAAGGCGTCGGATCGCGAGGCGATGTTCGCCGCGGGGATCGAGAGCACGCTCCGTCTCTACGCGAGCATCCTGAAGGCGAAGCCGCGCTGGCGCTGGCCGATCCTGGACAAGCTCCGGTCCCGGGCCAAGGACGGCACGCTGATCGAGTACGTCCGCGAGAACATCGGCGCCTGCCAGTAGCGAACGGGGCGACGTGAGCCGCCTCATTCGCCTCCCCCTCGTCCTCCTCCTCCTCGCGGCGGCGGCCTGCGGCGGCGCGACGGCGACGAGGGATTTCGCCACGAGGGCCGAGGCCGGTCCGGCCGTCGCGGCGTGGGTTCCGGCCGGCGCGACCGAGCTCCGGCTGGCGACGGAAGAGGGGAGCGGCGCCTTCTGGCTGCGTTTCCGTCTCCCGAAGGAGGAGAGGACGGCGCTCGAGCCCGAGCTCGTGCGCATTCCCGACACCCAGGTCGCGACGCTCACCTTCCGGGCGCCGAAGGGCGCCGACTGGTGGTTCCGCGGCCTCGTCCAGGTGGTTCCGGCCAGGGAAACGACCGTGATCGCGGCGGACGTCCACTCCGGACGGGGTGCGGCGGTTCCACAGGGGACCTTCGTCGCGTTCGATCGGGCCTCGGACGACGTCTACGCCTGGCAGGCCGGCCGATGACGGTCCGCCGCGCGGCGGCCGGTCCGGCGGGACCGGAGCGCGAAGGATGATCGCGGGAGCAGGAGGTTTCGGAGCGTGCTGAGAATCGCGGGAGTCGTCTTCGCCCTCGTCGGCCTCGGCGCCGGCGTCTTCCTTCTCGCGGGCTCGTTCGGCCTGACGCCGAAGGCGCCGGGCCTCTCCGCGTGGGTCCTCTTTCCGGCCTGCGCGTTCGGAGGCCTCGTCCTGGCGGCGCTCGGCTCGCGGACGGGGGCGCTCCCGGGACTCCTCGGCGTGGCCGGCGGCGCGCTCCTCCTCCTCGCGCTCGCCGCGGCGATCGGGCTCCTCCTTTCGGCGGCCGGCTACGCCGAGACGCGGGACGGAAGCGGATCGCTCTGGTACCTGCTCGGCGTCGCGGGCCTCGCGGGCGCCGCGTGGCTCCTCGCCCCGGAGCGACCCGAAGGAAAGGCCTGACGCGCCGCGGGCGGCGCCGGAGCGCCGCCCGACATCTGCGAGGAGGTCCCGGGAGCCCCGGGCGCCGCCTTCAGCCCACCTGCCTGAGCGCGGCCGTGATCTTCGTGAAGGCCGCCCGCCCCGCCGGGAAGAGGCCTCCGAAGAACCCCATCACGAGCGAGAAGACGATCCCCGTCGCGAGGAGCGCCGGCGTCAGCCGGAACGCGAAGACGACCTCGGCGAACGTCGCGAAGTTCGTCGTCCCGGTGACGCCCGAGAGGGCGAGCTTCACGAGGAGGAACGCGAGCGCGCAGCCCGCGACCCCGCCGAGGAAGGCGAGGGCGATCGACTCGAGGACGAAGGAGACGAGGATCGAGAGGCGCGAGAAGCCGAGGGCGCGGAGCGTCGCGATCTCGCGCGTGCGGGCCGAGACGGCCGCGTACATCGTGTTCATCGCGCCGAAGCAGGCGCCGATCGCCATGACGACGCCGACGAAGACGCCGAGGAACTTGATCGGCGCGGCCGTCGCCGTCTGCTCGTCGTAGTAGGCCCGCTCGACCTTCCCGTCGAGGGCGAGCCGCGCGTCGCCGGCGACGGCGGCGACGAGCTGGTCGCGCGCCGCCCGGTCCGTCGTCCGCGCGAGGATCGACGAATAGCCCCCGCGCTGGAACGTGTTGACCATCCCCTCGGTGTCCGTCCAGATCTCGCTGTCGGGGGCGGTGCCGCCCGCGTCGAAGTGCCCGACGACCTTCCAGCGGTAGGCGCCGAAGCGGATCTCCTGGCCGACCTCGGCCCCCTTGAACCTGCGGGCGACGCTCTCGGCGACGATCACCTCAGAGGTTCCCGGGACGAACGTCCGCCCCTCGGTGATCCGCATCCCTGGGCGGAGCGCCATCCCCTTCTCCTCGACGCCGCGGAGCGTGACGTTCGAGGAGCCGCCGTCCTTCTTGTCGAGGTTCAGGACGACGACGAGCTCGGCCGAGACGAGCGGCTTGCCGTCGGCGTCCTTCTCGATGCCGGGGAGCGCCTTCACGAGCGGCGCCTGGTCGCGCGAGATCCCCGACTGGAGCTCCGACTGCGAGTTCTGGCGGAGGACGAGGACGTTCTTCTCCGACCCCGAGGCGGTGAAGACGGTCGCGAGCCCCTCGCCGAGCGCCATGACACAGAGGAAGACGGCGACGACGAGCGCGATGCCGAGGACGGTGAGCGAGGTCGTCACCTTCCTCACGAAGAGGTTCCGGACGTTGTACTTCAGCGGGATGGAGAGCACGTTCGACTCCTGCCTCTAGCGTGTCCGGCGTTCGGGCGTGAGCGCGGAGAGGGTCCGGGAGAACCCGGCGTTCGGGTTCTCCCGGGAGCATTTCAGCGGGATCGAGAGCATCGCGGTGTCCTTCCTCACCCGACCTGGCGGAGGCCGTCGGGGATGGAGCGGCGGGCGGAGCGGATCGCCGGGACGATCCCGGCTACGAGGCCGACGAGGAGCGTCACGGCGATTCCCGTGGCGAGGACCTCGGGGAAGAGCTGCATCCCCGCGGCGAAGCCGGCCATCGGCGAGCTGAGGAGCCCTTCCTTCAGCGCGGGGAAGGAGAGACGGAAGAGGCCGAGGCCGACGAAGGCCCCCGTGGCCGAGAGGAGGAGGCTCTCGGCGAGGATCAGCGTCAGGATGAGCGGCTTGCCGAAGCCGAGCGTCCGGAGGACGGCGATCTCGACGACCCGCTCGCGAGCGGCCATCGCCATCGTGTTCGCCGAGATGAGGAGGATCACGAGGGCGATCGCGGTCGAGATCCCCGTGACGACCGCCTTCACGTTCCCGAGCATCGAGACGAAGCCGTTCTGGAACTCCTTCTCCGTCTCCGTCTTCGTCGGGAAGGAGGAGTTCTCGAACATCGCGTCGATCCGCCGGGGGAGGCTCTGCACGGCCTCCGCCGACGCGGCCTTGATCCAGAACGTCCCGACCTGTCCCTTCGCCCAGGGGACCGCCTCCTCGATCGCCTTGCGGTCGAAGTAGACGCCCGTCTCGTCGGAGCCACGGAAGACCGCGCGGACGGTCAGCTCGAGGTCGATCGGGAAGATGTCGCCCTTCAGGACGAACTTGTCCCCGATCCTCCAGCCGTAGCGCTTCATGAGCCGCTCGCCGACGAGGGCGCCCGTCCGGTCGGCGGCCCACTCGGCCGCCGTCCCCTCGACGATCGTCACCTCGTCGAAGATCCTCACGAGCTTCTCGGGCTCGCATCCGAAGCGGGCGAACATGTTCTCTGGCCGGTTGTCCTTGTAGGTCCCCCCGAACCAGTTGAGGATCGTCACCTCCTCGACGCCGGGGAGCTGGGCGATCCGCTCGCGGTAGGCCTCGGGGATGAAGTTCGTGAGGGAGACCTTGTGCCGCACGACGAGCCGGAACATCCCCCGCCCGCCCGACGGGTCCGCGTCGAGCGTCGCGAGGAGCGTCCCGAGGACGCAGATCACGAAGAAGGGGAGGACGATCGAGAGGATCGTCAGGACCGAACGCGTCTTCTTGCGGAAGAGGCTCTTCAGGACGTAGGGGAGGAACTTCATGCGACCTGCCGGAGCCCCTCGGTGATCGGGCGCCGCGCGGAGCGGATCGCCGGGACGAGCCCCGCGAGGAGGCCGACCGCGACCGTCACGCCGAAGCCGAGGAGGAGGACTTCGGGGAAGAGCCGGACCCCTGCGGCGAAGGCCCCCATCGGGGAGTTCACGAGCCCCTCGCGGAAGCCCGGCAGGAGGAGGACGAAGAGGCCGAGGCCGAGGCCGCCGCCGATGAGCGAGAGGGCGAAGCTCTCTCCGAGGACGAGGCCGAGGACCTTCTCCTTCGTGAAGCCGAGGACACGGAGGACGGCGATCTCGGTGACCCGCTCGCGCGCCGCCATCGCCATCGTGTTCGCGGCGATGAGGAGGATGACGACGGCGATGATCGTCGTGATCGACCCGACGAGGAGCTTCACGTTCCCGAGCATCGAGACCCACATGCTCTGGAACTCCTTCTCCGTCTCGGTCCGCGTCGGGGCCGAGGAGTTCTCGAACATCGCGTCGATCTGCCGGGGAATCCGCTCGGTGTCGGCGACGGAGGCCGTCTTCAGCCAGTACCAGCCGACGTACCCCTTCACGCGGGGAAGCGCCTCCTCGATCGCGGCGTGGTGGAAGTAGACGCCGCTCTCGTCGGGTCCCGCGAAGACGGCGCGGACCGTCAGCTCGAGCGTGATCGGGTAGATGTCCCCCTTGAAGGAGACCTTCTGCCCGAGCCGCCAGCCGTACCTCTTCATCAGCTGCCGGCCGACGAGGAGGCCCGAGCGGTCGCCGACCCAGTCGGCCTCGCTCCCTTCGACGACCTTCACCTCGTCGTAGACGCGGAGGAAGCGGTCGACGTCGGTCACCGAGAAGCGCGCGAACTGGTTCTTCGCCGACTGGTCGATGTACGCCCCGCCGAACCACTGCATCCGCACCGCCTCGGTGACTCCGGGGAGCGTCCGGATCTTCGGGTCGTAGGCGCCGGGGATCCAGTTCGTGATCGAGACCTTGTGCCGCACGATGAGCCGGTACATCCCCTTCCCGCCCGAGGGGTCGGCCTCGAGGGCCCGAAGGAGCGTCCCGAGGATGCAGATGACGAAGAGCGGCAGGACGATCGAGCCGATCGTCAGCGCCGAGCGCGTCTTCTTCCTCAGGAGGTTCTTCAGGACGAGCGGGAGGATCTTCATCGCCCTACTTGCCGGCCGCGATCGCCGCGGCGGCGGCGACCCCGATCTCCCCCTTCTCGCCCTTCGCCCGGACGTCCTCCTTGAGGACTCCCTTGTCGAGGTGAACGAGGCGGTGGGCCCGGGCCGCGGCCTTCGGGTCGTGCGTGACCATGACGATCGTCTTGCCGAACTCGGCGTGCAGCCGCTCGAGGAGGACGAGGATCTCCTCGCCCGACTTCGCGTCGAGGTCGCCCGTCGGCTCGTCGGCGACCAGGAGCGTCGGGTCGGTCGCGATCGCCCTGGCGATGGCGACGCGCTGCTCCTGGCCGCCGGAGAGCTGCCTCGGATAGTGGTCCATCCGGTCGGAGAGCCCGACGACCGAGAGCGCCGTCTCGGCCTGCCGCCGCCGCTCCTTCTTGCCGAGGCGCGTCAGGAGGAGCGGCAGCTCGACGTTCTCGAACGCGGTGAGGACCGGAACGAGGTTGTAGAGCTGGAAGATGAAGCCGACGTGCTCGCTCCGCCACTTCGCGAGCGCCCCCTCGCTCATGGCGGAGACCTCGGCGTCGCCGACGAGGATGCGCCCGCGGGTCGGCCGGTCGATGCCGGCGATCAGGTTCAGGAGGGTCGTCTTCCCCGAGCCCGACGGGCCCATCAGGGCGACGAAGTCCCCCTTCTCGACCTCGAGGGAGAGGCCGTCGAGGACGGTGAGGACCTGCGTGTCGCGCGTGTACTGCTTGACGACGCTCTCGATCTTGATGAGGGGTTCGGCCATTTTTTCCTCGTCAGTCCTTCTTCACGCGGACCTTCTGCTCCGCACGCCACCTGACCGTCTTTCCGTCCGAGCCGGCCGCCTCGGCGACGATCTCCTCGCCGCCGGAGACGCCCGAGAGGACCTCCACCTGGCTCCCGGCCGCCGCGCCGAGCTCGAGCGGACGGAAGAGGGCCTGGCTCTCCTTGACGAGGAGGACCCCCTTCTTCCCGCCCACCTCGACGACGGACGCCGCCGGGACCATCACCTTCGGCTTCGCCTCCGCGTCGACCTTCGTCTCGGGGTTCAGGAAGACGACGCGGCACGACATCTCGGGGAGGATCCGCGCGTCCCTGTCGAGGATCTCGATCTTCACCTTCACCGAGCCCTTCTGCCGGTCGGCCGTCGGGACGATCTGGCGGAGGCGCGCCTTGTAGGGCCTGTCGGGATACGCGTCGAGCGCGACCTCGGCCGGCTGCCCGATGGCGAGCCGCCCGAGGTTCTGCTCGTTGATGTCGGCCTCCATCTCGAGGGAGCCGAGGTCGACGATGACGGCGAACGTCGCCCCGGCCGAGCCGGAGCCGCCGAAGCCCTGCGGCGAGACCGTCTCGCCGACGAACGCCTTCTTCACCGTCACGACGCCGTCGATCGGGGCGTAGATCTCGGCGTTGCGGATCAGCTCCTCGACGTAGCGGACCTGCGCCTCGATGGAGGCGACCTGCGCCTCGAGCGCCTTCACGCGCGCGTCGGCCCCGTCGAACGCCTGCTGGCTGCCGACCGCCTCCTTCAGGAGCTGTGCGGCGCGCTGGCGCTCGGTGCGGGCGTTGACGAGCTCGGCGAGCGCCTGCTCGCGCGCGGCGGCGTACTGCTTCCGCTGCGCCTCGAGCTCCTGCGACTCGAGCCGGGCGACGAGCTCGCCCTTCCCCACCTTCTGCCCCTCCTCGAGGTTCAGCCAGGCGACGCGCCCGACCGACTTCGGGGAGATCTCGGCCTTGCTCCGGGCGACGATGTAGCCCGACGCGGTGAGGACGGTCGACGCCTGCGTCGGGGTGACGAGGGCGACGCGGGTCACGGAGACCTCGGGCGCGCGGAGGGTCACGCCGCGGCCGCCAAGGACGAGAAACGTGGCGATCGCGACGACGATCGCGGTCGCGGCGGCGGGGAGGACCCAGCGGCCCCTCTCCGGAGGGCCGTCGCGCCGGATCTTCAGGGCGGAGAGGTCCGCGGTGCGGTTGCTCGGTTCGATGAGGCTCATCTCGCTCTCCCGGAGGGACTTGCACACGAATGCCGGCCGCGCGGGGCGACACTTCGAGGCTTCACCCTCCGGCTTCTCGCGTAATTTACGGGGTCGAGCTCTTCACGGTTTCAGCGAGGGCCCGGGCGGAGCGCAAGGAATCGAGGAGGGCGTCGAGGTGCCGCTCCTCGGTCCGGAGACTCCCGACCGCGGCGTGGAGGGCGTACCTCCCCTTCACGACCCCGTGGGAGAGGAACGAGCGGCCGTCGCGGTTCACCGCCTCGAGGACTCGCTGGTTCAGCGCGTCGCGCTCCGGCTCGGAGAGGCCGGCGGGGGCGAAGCGGAAGACGACGACCGAGAAGAGGACCGGGGCGAGGATCTCGACATCGGGCCCGCGGCGGAGCCGCTCCTCGAGCTGCAGGGCGAGGTCGATGTGGCTCCGGAGCCGCTCGCGGAGCGCCTTCGCGCCGAACGTCCGCATCATGATCCAGGCTTTCAGAGCCCGGAAGCGCCGGCCGAGCTGGATGCCGTAGTCCATGTACTCGCGAACGCCCGCGCTCCCCTCGGGCGTCTCGAGGTAAGCCGGGACGACCGAGAACGCGCGCCGCACCCGCTCCATCCTCCGGAAGAAGAGGCCGGTGCACTCGAGCGGGAGGAAGAGCCACTTGTGCGGGTTCCAGACGATCGAGTCGGCCTCCTCCCACCCGGCGAAGAGCGGCCTCTTCTCGGGGAGGCTCGCCGCGGCGCCGGCGTAGGCCGCGTCGACGTGGAGCCAGAGCCTCTCGCGCCGGCAGAGCGCGGCGATCTCGGGGAGCGGGTCGATCGTGGCGACGGCGGTCGTTCCGGCCGTCGCGACGACCGCGATCGGCCTTCGCCCGGCGGCCCGGTCGGCCGCGATAGCGGCTTCGAGGGCGCCGACCTCCATCCGATGCGCCGCGTCGGTCGGGATCTTTCGCAGGCCCGAGATCCCGAGGCCGAGGACGACGCACGCCTTGTCGATCGAGGAGTGGGCGAGCTCCGAGCAGTAGACGACCGCCGGGGGAAGGCCCGCGAGGCCGGTCTTCCTCACGTCGGGGAAAGCCTGCTCCCGCGCGGCGGCGAGGGCGATGAGCGAGGCGGCCGAGGCGGTGTCGGCGAGCTGTCCGTCGAACTCGGCGGGCAGCCCGACGAAGCTCGCGAGCCACCGGACCATCGCCTGCTCCATCTCGTTCGACGCGGGCGAGGTGCGCCAGAGGATGCCGACCTGGTTGTAGCCGGCGGCGAGAGTCTCGCCGACGATCCCTGGCACGGAGCCGTTCGTCGCGAAGTAGGCCATGAAGCCGGGGTGCTGCCAGTGCGTCAGGTTCGGCTCGACGAGACGGTCGAGGTCGCGCTCGATCGCCTCCCACGGCTCCGGCTCCTCGGGGGCGCAGGGCGGAAGCTGCGCGACGAGCTCGCCCGGCTTCGTTCGGGCGAGGACGGGGCGGCTCTCGATCGTCTCGAGGTATCGGGCGAGGCGCTCGACGGCGGCGCCGCCCCAGGCGCGCAGGGTGTCGGGGGAGAAGTCTCCGTTCATGGTCCGCCCAGTCTAGTGCGGCGCGGACGTCAGCGGAGGAGCGGCGCGGCGAACGGTGCGACGAGGCGGCCGAGGACGCTCGGCGCGGGCTCGCCGCGGGAGAGCTTCCGGAGGCGAACGACCTGCTCGACGCCGAGGCCGAGCGCGAGGGCGAGGAGGAGGAGCGACCAGAGGCCGCCGTTCCCGATCAGGAGGCGCTCGGCGTGCGCCGGGGCGGTGAGGCCGGGATAAACGAGGAGGAACCACGCCGTCCGCCTTCCCCAGGTCAGAGGCGCGAAGCCTCTCTCCCCGGCGAGCCGCCGCTGGTCGGACGGCGGGAGGAAGGAGAGGAGCGGCTCGAGCATCAGGAACCGGTCGGCGCGGCGGCGCTCTCCGTCCGGGGCCGGAGCCTCCGGCGTCGCGTCCGGGGCCGGAGCCGGAGCCAGTCGGGCCAGCCGGGCGAGGGCGTAGAGGGGAAGGCCGAGGACCGACCCCATCGGCCGGCCCTGCCCCATCGCGATGGCGAACCGCGCGAGCGACTCCGGGAGGAGGTAGACGAGGACGACGAGGATCGGTCCGACCGGAGCCTCGGCGGGAACGGTGCCGTCGCGGGCCGCGACCTGGGCGGCGCCGACGAGCGACGCCAGCATCGCGAGGAGGGCGCCGACGCCGACGGCGAGCGGCGCCGGAATCGAGGCGAGGGTGAGGGTCGTGCCGCGGACCCCCAGCTCGACCTCCAGCCGGTCCTGCACGTGCCCCGGCAGGAGCCCGACGACGGGGGAGAGGAGGAGCGCCACGAGCCGCGCCGCACCCCGCCGGGCGACGTCGCGGCGGGCTTCCGCGCCGTCGGCCTCGCTCGTCTCGTCGTAAGGCAGTACGAGGCGGATCGCGTGCCGGTCGTCCCAGAGGGCGAGCTCGTACCAGGCGCCGCCCTCGGGCGCGTCGCCGGCGTCGACGACCTCCCAGAGCTCCTCTTCCCAGCGGATGGCCGTCCCCGGGTGGAGGACGTTTCCGGGACCGGCGGGCCGGCGTGCGACCCACTCCTTCGAACGGGTTGAGGTGAGGCGCAGGTGTCCGGACGAGGCGAGCTCGAGCCGGTCGGATCCGAACGGGCGCGGCACGACGGCCGACTATACGTTCCGCGCGGCGCGGAACGTACACTCGGGACCGATGCCCGAGGGGCGGCTCTTCCGATCGCTCTCGAAGCTCCACGTGCGGGACCTCGGGCGTCCGGTCTCCGGGCGGAGCCTCCGGACGCAGTTCGACCGGGCCGTCGCGGTCGTCCTGCGCCTCCTCGCGCTCCTCGCCATCGGGACCCTCGTCCTCGAGCACGGCTTCGACCTCTCGCCGGAGACGAAGCCCGCCGTCCACCGCCTCCTCGAGGTCGTCCTCCTGACGTTCGTCGGCCTCGGCCTGATCCGGCTCGCCACTCGGGACGACCGGCGCGCGTTCCTGCGCGAGCATCGCCTCGACGCCGTCGTCTGGGCCGTCGTCCTCCTCGGGTTCGCCGGCCGGCGATGGGGCGTCTCGCTGCCCTCGGTCCTCTTCGGCCTCGACCCGGACGGGTTCGCCGGGGCGTGGCTCGTCGCGACGCAGGGGCTCATCGTCGTTTCGATCCTCCTCGGGGCGCTGCGCGACAGCCGTCGCCTCGTGGGCCGCCGCGTCCAGCCCCAGCTCGTCATCCTCGCGAGCTTCGTCCTCCTCATCGTCGTCGGCACGGGGCT
>CAZWRQ010000075.1:0-19398 GCA_964636395.1 uncultured Holophagales bacterium | reverse complement strand
TCTCGGGGGCGGTGCGGGGAGGGGACATCGGAGCCTCCGAACGCGAGTCGACGATGCGAGTGATCGCTCGTATCTTGAGGACATGATACCGACCGAGAGCCCGACCCGAGCTCCGCGTCCCGCCCGGAGAGGCCACGTCTGCCCGGCCTGGGCCGGGCCGCTCCTCTGCTGCCCTCTTCGCCGCCTCCTCGGCTCGCCCGAGAGGCTCCTCTCGCCGCACGTCTCGCCGGGGATGACGGTCCTCGAGCCGGGGCCCGGAATGGGGTGGTTCACGTTGCCGCTCGCGCGGCTCGTCTCCGCGACGGGGCGCGTCGTCGCGCGCGACCTCCAGCCCGGGATGATCGAGGGGCTGAAGAATCGCGCGAAGCGGGCGGGGCTCCTCGATCGGATCGACGCCGCGGCCTGCGGCGCGGACGACCTCGGGCTCGCGGAGTGGAAGGGACGCATCGACGCGGCCTTCCTGATCCACGTTCTCCACGAGGTACCCGACCCCGGGCGATTCCTCACGCAGCTCCACGGCGCGCTCCGTCCCGGAGGGAGGCTCCTCCTGCTGGAGCCGAAGGGCCACGTCTCGGAAGAGACGCTCGCGAGCGAGGTCGCCGAGGCGGCGCGCGTCGGGTTCCGCGCGGTCGCGGAGATCGGGCCACGGCGGGAGCATGGCGTGCTCCTCGAGAAGGTCGTGGCCTGACGGCGCACGTTCGGGTCGAGGCTCGCCCGGCGCTCTCCGCCGCGGGACGAGGGCGAGCGGGTTCGATCTCGCGAGTCCCCGAACGCGCAGGAGCGGCGCGCCGGTCGAGGCGGCCGGTCGTACCCCGGCTCGACCGTGGCTCCTCGAGGAGCCGCGCGGAGGTCGGCTTCGCTGCTCCCCCTCGAGACGGCAAGGCGAAAGCCCGGGGAGGCTCCGGAGTCAGTCCGGCGTCTTCGACTCCGTGAGCGACATCAGCTCCCGCCTCACCCCGTCGGGGCCCCTCTCCGACACGGCCCGGCCGAGGGCGGCCGGAAGGTCGTTCGACAGCCGGCCCGCGAGCCGGGCGTAGAGGGCCCGCTCGGCGTCGGCCGCCACGAGGACGACGTCGCCGAGAGCGCCTCCCGCGGACCGCACCAGGACGAGCGTCGAGCCGGAGGGCGTCCGTGCGCGAACCGTCGGCTCCCACCCGCGCACCGCCATGCGGGTGAGGTCCAGGTCCCGGCCGGCGGCCGGGACGTCGTAGACCGCCAGCTCGAGCCGGACGAGGCCCTCGAGCGGGAGCGAGCCGTCGGCGGCCGGCCCGACGGCCTGCCGGGCCAACGCCAGGGTCACCCGGCCGAGGCTCACCTCGAAGGCGCGCTGCGGGTCGGACCCGGTCTGGCGCGCGATCTCGGAGCGGATGACCGCCGGCGAGAACGTCGTGGCGCATCCCGGTGCGAGTAGGGCCGACGCGAGGATGGCGAGGACGGCGAGGCGACGGCGCATGGCGGGTCTCCCTCCGCTCTTCAGCGGCCCGGCTCCGGCCGGATCGTGGCGAGGAAGCGGTTCGCCTCGGCGATCGCGGCCTGCATCTGCTTCACCAGGCGCGCGACGTCCGCCTGGAGCTGGTCGGCGGTGCCGGAGAGAGAGCCGAGAGCCCGGGCGTTGAGGTTGTGCTTCAGGAAGAGCGTCTGGTCGTGGAGCATCGCGAGGACCGGGTCCATGCTCGCCGCGGCCCGGTCCATGGCGCGGACGAGCTGGTCGTAGCGGGCGCGCGTGTCGTCGAGCTGGCTCCGGCTCCGACGCTTCAGGGACGGGTCGGAGTACTCCTCGAGCTCCTTCTCCCACTCGCGGAAGAGCGCGCCGGCCACGTCCTTCACGCCGGCGATGCGTTCGCGGACCGCTTCGGCCTGCTTTCGGCTGTCGTCGTACTCGCCGGAGAGCGTCTCGTACCGCTTCTCGAGGTCGCCGCCGTCGTAGCCGACGAGCGCCTGGAAACGGTCGAGTGCGTCCTTGAACTGCTCCTGGGCCTCCCCCTGGGCGTCGCGGGCCGACTCGACCCGGTCGACGAGGATCTCCCGCTTCTCGAGCCCGACCTTCTCCAGCGCGGAGTAGTAGACGCTGCTGCACGCGGCGAGAAGGCCAAGGGCCCCCACGACGACGCTGCCGAGGACCGGCTGGCGGAAGCTCATGCGGAGCCTCCTCGGGCGGGAGTCCATCGTTTCAGCCTAGCACCGCGAAGGCGGGGCGACGTCCCCGTGCGCCGTCCGGCGCCCTGCACGGCGCGGACGACCGCTCGTTCCCGGCCTCTCGCATTCGGGTGCGCGGGAGGGCCGACGCGAGAGGATCGCGGCACGGATCGTCCCTGCTAACCTCCGCCATCCTCGGCAGCCGATTCCTCCCCGCCGCGGCCCTCGCCGCGACTCTCGCCGCGCACCCGGCCGCAGCCGACCTGCGCTGGACGAGCGTGCGCGTCGACGCGGACCTCGAGGCCGACGGGACGGTCGTCCTGACTGAGAGGCACGTCCTCGTCGCTTCGGGCAGCTCCTTCGTCGCGACGCGCCGGCTCGACCCTCGACCGCCGGCCACCCCGGAGGTCCTCGAGGTCGTCTTCCTCGAGCCGTCCGGCGGCGAGCGGAAGCTCGAGAGCGGGACCTACCTCGGAGAGGATCGCTACACCTTCGACGGGACGACGCTTTCCTGGGCGCTTCGCCCCGAAGGCGCTCCGCCGTGGGAGGCGCCGACCACGCTCGCGTACCGGCTCCGATGGAAGGCCCGGGGGGCGATGACGCCCGTCTGGGGGCCGCGGCCCTCCACCCGGCCGATGCCGGCGGGCTCGCGCGGGGAGCGCCTTTCGGAGCGGTGGCGCGAGACCCGCGAGGCGCTGAAGCGCGCCGGGCCGAACCCTCATCGCCGCTACGTCCTCGACCTGAACGTCGCGTCCCCGGGCCGGGAAGGTCCGATCGAGACGCTCGACTACGGCCTCGCGGGGGACGCCTCCTGGAGCTTCGCCGGCAACTTCATGTTCGTGACGCTCGAGCGGGCGCTGGCGCGCGACGAGGGCGTCGACCTGTCGTTCCTCTTCGACCGGGAAGACGGGAAGATCCCCTCCGGCGTCGCGCACGACCTCCCGGCGGCGCTCCTCGCGCTCTCGGTCCTGCCCGTCTTCGCGGCCGTCTACCTCCTCGGAAAGAACCTGCTCGCGTGGCGCCGGCGGCGGCGGCCACCGGTCTCCGAGCCGACGCCCCTTCCCGACAGCCCCGAGGCGCTCTCCCCCGAGCTCTTCGCGGCGCTCCTCGGCGAGGGCGCGCCGCGCGCGCCGGGGGCCGGCACCGTCTGGCGCCGTTTGCGCGACGCGAAGGCGGTCGTCGTCGACCGGCAGGAGCCGCCGAACCTCGTCCTCCGCGCCGACCCGGCCGACCTGCGGCCGCCGGAAGCCGCTCTCGTCGGCCTCCTCTTCGGCGACAGGGGCTCCCTGCCGCTCGCCGAGGCGCGGCAGCTTGCCGCACGGGTCGACGGAAGGCTCGACGAGACCGTCGCCGAGGCCTTCGGCCGCGAGCTTCAGCTCCGCGTCGGGGAGGGCGAGCGCCTCGACGCGCCCCGTCCTCCGGAAAGGGCCCGCGACGTCGCGGAGGCGACTCCGACGGCTTTCGTCCTGGGGCTCGTCCCGCTCGCGTTCCAGGGCGGTCCGCTCGGGACGCGGATCGCGGGCGGCGTCGCGCTCCTCGCCGTCGCCGCGGCGGTCTTCTTCGCGGCGCGAAAGGTCCGGGACGCCGGATTCGGCGCGCTCTCCGCCTTCGTCCCGGCGGCGGCGTCGCTTCCCCTCGCGGCGACGCTCCTCGCGTTTTCCTGGCTCGATCCCGAGCCGCGCCCCGACGTCCTCCCGGCGCTCTTCCTGTCGATCTCGGCGATCCTCGTCGTCCGCGCCGGCTTCGTCGGCGCGCGGCCGGGGAGCAGGACGGGGCCGTCTCCGCTGCGCACGTGGGCGTTCGAGCAGCGCGAGGCGCTCCGCGAGCGGCTGACGCGGGGCGGTGGCGAGGTGGAGCCGGCCGAGGCCCCCTGGTTCCGGGCGGCCGGGATGGAGGTCTCGCTCTCGGAGCCCGGAGCGCCGGAGGGCGACCTGGAGGAGGTCCTCGGGCTCTTCGAGGGCGGGGAGGTCGAAGGCCGCTAGGTCCGGGAGCGCCGGCGGGAGAGTGCCACTCCTCGGGAGCGCCGGGGGTCGCGCCCGGGAACCCTCTCGATGCTCCGGGGCCGGGAGGCGAAGGCGTACGATGCCGTGCGCGCGTCCGACGACCTCGCTCGGGCGCGTCCACGAACGCCGCGTCGTGACCCGGCGGCGGGCGGATTCCCGCCCTCGACCCCTTCGCCGCCCGGACGGGGAGAGCCGTTGCCTCGCCTCGGGGCACCGACGTCAACGGAGGAAGCCGATTTCCGAGCCGATCTCGCTCGCCCTGCAGATCCTCATCGTCGCATTCCTGGCGGTCGTCTTCCCGATCTGGGACCGCCGGGAGACCCTGCGGCTGAAGACCTCCTCCGATCCGCTCGTGCGCGTGCGGAGCTACCAGAAGACCATCGGCTGGCTGCTGATCATGACGGCGCTGCTGCTCGCCGCCGTCCCCGCCCGCCGCCTGTTCACCGCGCCGGTCACGCCGCGCGACCTGGGGATCGACCTCCGCGCGGTGCACGTGATCGCGATCGTGATCGGCCTGCTGATCGGCTTCGCGCTGCCGGTGCTCCTCGCGCGGTTCTCGAGGCGCGGCGAAGAGCCGGCGCATCCTCCGCAGCTCACCTCGATCGCGTTCTTCCTGCCGCGAGGCGGCCGGGAGCGTGCGTGGTTCGCGGCGATGAGCGTGGTGGCGGGCGTGTGCGAGGAGATCGTCTTCCGGGGCTTCCTGATCCGCTTCTTCGCGGAACCGCCGGTCGGGATCGGCCTGGCGGCGGGGGTTGCCGTCGCCGCGGTGATCTTCGGGCTCGACCACGGCTATCAGGGGGTGAAGGGAATCGTGACGACGGGCGTGCTGGCGCTGCTCTTCACGGCCTTCTTCTTCGGCAGCGGCTCGCTCTGGCTCCCGATCGCGGTGCACGCGTTGCTGGACCTGCGCGTCCTGGCGATCGTGCCGAAGGAGGGGATCCCCTCGCCCGCCGAGGCGCAACCCGCCGTCGGCCCCTGACCCGCGCGCAGAAGGCCGCCGGGAACGCGAGGAGACGAGGAGGGCGGCGTGCCGCCGGGCGCCGCCGGCGGCGTCGAGCCCGGCCTCTATCCGGCGGACGGCGCCGCCGGAGGCTCCGCGGGTGCGGCGGAGGTCACGACGGCAAATCCGGCGTCGCTCCCCTTCTCGTCCCAGACCCCGACGCAGATGCGCGCGTCCGGGCCGGTCGCCTCCACGTCGACGACGTACGTGTAGTGGCCCGCCTTCGCGGTCTCGAGGTCGGCCGAAGGGATCTCGAACGGCTGGCTCCGGCGGGAGACCTCGGAGAAGTCTCCCGCGGCCGCCACGGAGGCGACGAGGACGGAGAAGGTGCCCTGGGCCCCTTTCGCCGTCGGGAGGAGGACGAGGGAGGCGATGGGGATCTGCACCTCGACCCTGATACGGAACTTCCCGCCCGACGAGGGGACCGGGGCGGCGGTCGCGGAGATCGGAATCCGCGCCCTTCCGTCCGGTTTGAAGAGATGGGCGAGGACGCGGTCGGCCATTTGCTCGGCCGTCGTCTTCTCGACGAGCGAGCTCCGGACCCGAACGTCGAGCTTCCGGCCCTTCACCTTCACCGAGACCGGCACCGCCCGCCCCGCACCCGGCGGCGCGGGGTAGCCGATCGAGTACCACGACTCGAGGTCCGAGGCGACGCGGTCGACGAAGCGGTCGACGTTTCCGGCGCCGACCGCCGCGACGCCGCCGGTCTTCTCGGCGACGAAGGAGAGCGCCTCGAGCTCGTTGTCGAGGACGATCCGCTCCTTCCCGCCGAGCGGCTGGTCCGAGAGCCCGGGCGCGGAGAGGCGGGCCCGGTCGGCCGACGGCATCGCCGCGTCGAGCTCGGCCGGGAAGACGCCGTGGAGCGTGACGCCGTTCGCGTTCGCCGCGCGCGCCACCTCCTCGAGAAGCCTCTTCGAGTCGAACTGACGGGTCTTCGGGTCGCCGAGCGCCTCGGGCCCCGTCCGGTCCTCGAGAAGGAACTCCAGGCCGGCGTAGCGCGAGAAGCGGTGGGAGACGAGGACGAGGACCTTCCGGCCGTCCATCCCGCCGAGCGTCGCGGCGAGCCCCTTCAGCGCGGACGTCTTCGCCTTCATCTCGAAGAACGCCTGCTGCGCGGCGAGCTCGGCCGAGGGCATGAAGCCGCCGAAGTCGACCCCGATCCGCGGGTCGGCGGCCAGGGAGCTGAACCACTCGTCCGAGGCGCGCAGGAGATCCTGGTCGGACCGCTCGGGGGCGATGCGGCCGCTCTGCCGCTCGATCCCCCGGAGCGTCGCCGCGAGGAGCTCGACGTCGCCGGTGAAGGGGAGGACGGTCCGGATCGAGCGGTTCCAGGTGACGACCATCGCCTCGTCCCCTTCCGCGATCGTCACCTCGAGGAGGCGCGAGAGGGCGTCGAAGAGCTCGGCGCGGCGGACGGCGTCGGGGACGTAGAGCCGGTCGAAGAAGAGGACGACCCTGCGGGGCGGGCGCGCGGCGGCGGCAGGCGCGGCGGCGGCGGGCTCCGGCTCTCGACCCGGAGCGGCCTCTCCCGCCCGGATCTCGCTGAAGTTCGTGACCGGGACGACCTTCCCGTCGTGGCGGACCTCGAAGTCCTCCGCCGTCAGCCCGTGGACGCGGGACCCGGACGGATCGGTGACGACGACGTCGAGGTTGAAGAGGGTGACCTCGACCGAAGCCGCGGCCCGAGGGGGCGTCGGCGGCGGCTCCGCGGCGGGAGCCGTCGAAGCGCCGAAGACGGTGAGGGCGGCAAGGAGGGCGAGTCTTCGCATCGGGTTCCGCCGGGGCACGCACGCCGTGTGCCGGTCGTGCCGTACTCTAGAGCATACGCAGGCGGCCATGCTCTCGTTCGCGTCCCTGTTCGTCGGACTCGTCTTCGGGATCGTCCCGGTAACGGTCGTCGCGACCGCGCCCGTGGCGCGGGTAGAGCTCTACCTCGACGGGAGCCGTGTCGCCGACCTCGGGACGCCGTTCGAGGCACGCCTCGACCTCGGTTGCGAGCCGGCCCCGCACGAGATCGTCGCCGTCGGCTTCGACGATCGCGGCCGGCAGGTCGACCGCGTGAGGCAGTGGGTCAACCGGCC
Organism: uncultured Holophagales bacterium; assembly: GCA_964636395.1. GTDB lineage: Bacteria > Acidobacteriota > Thermoanaerobaculia > UBA5066 > UBA5066 > UBA5066. The sequence goes on along the minus strand of CAZWRQ010000075.1, from coordinate 12,178 downwards.
GCGGCCGCCCGCCGAGGCGACCCTCGTCCTCGAGCCCGGCTCGGGCGGAAAGGGGCGCCTCGCGCGGCTCTCCTGGCGCTGCCTGACCGCGGAGAACCCGCTCTCGATCGTCGTGACGCTGGACGACGCCCCCCTCGACGCGGAGGACCCGTCGGCGATCCCGCTCCCGCCCCACGACCCGTCGAAGGTCCACGCTCTGAAGGCCGTCCTCGACTTCGGACGCGGCGTCGTCGCGACGGCCGAGGCGATCTTCGGCGGACCCCGGCGGAGCGAGGCGTTCACGGAGATGACGGCCGTGGCCGTGGAGACGCCGGACGGGGCGGGCCTCCCCCCGGCGTCCGACCTGACCGGCTGGTTCGAGAGCCGCGGTCGGCCGCTCGAGGTCGCCGCCGTCGAGGAGGGGCCGCGCGAGGTCGTCGTCCTCTGCGAGGGGAGCGCCTTCGCCACGCTCCGGAAGCTCTTCCGCTACCGGACCACCGCCTTCGAGCCGAGCCTCCCCGAGGACGCCGTCCTCCGCTACGTCTGGCCCGTCGCGCAGTCGGCGGCGCAGTCGGCGATGAAGACGAACGTTTACCCGATCACGCGCCCGCTCGGGCCCGGCGACGGGAGCCTGAGCTGGATCGCCACGCGCCGCCTCGACTGGCCCGCGTGGCGGCCCGGCCAGCAGCGGATCTCGGACGCGCTCGCGGTGGCGGCCCTCGCGGCCGCGGACGGCGAGAGGCGGCGGGCGGTCGTCCTCCTGCTCGGGCCGGAGGCGGCGGACGCGAGCCTCCTCTCCCCGGCCGAGGCGACGGCGTTCCTGGGACACCTCCGTGTCCCGCTCGTCGTCTGGGCGGTCGGCGCGAAGCCCCCGTCGAACGCGACGCCGTGGGGGAGCGCGACGCCGATCACCACGGCGCGGCAGTTCGACGCGGCCGTGGCGGTCCTCTTCGAGAGGCTCGCCCGCCAGAGGATCGTCTGGGTCGAGGGGACCCACCTGCCGCAGGACGTCCAGGCGGGAGCGCTGGCGGGGGCGGTCCGGATGGCGCGCTGAAGTGGGCGAGCGGAGCGCCGCATCGGGAGAACTCCCGCCCCTGCGCCGCGTACTTCCCGGAGATGAGGCCTCTCGCGAACATCCTCGGCATCGCCCTCCTCCTCCTCCCTGCCTGCCGCACGACCGCCCCTCCCGCTGTGCCGCCGGCCGAGGCGGCCTCGGCGGACAGCGCTGCGGCGGGGGACCCGTCGGAGCGGCTCGTCGGCGCCTGGGTGCGGGCCGGACAGGGAGACGCCGAGGGGGCGCTCCGCCTCTTCCGCGAGCTCGACGCGGCGGGCTGGGACGTCCCGCCCGAGCCGGCCGACTTCCCCGCGCTCGAGGCGAGCGCCGAGTTCGCGGCGATCCGGGCGCGCATCCTGGCGCGGGCGCCACGGACGCCCCTCTCGGACGTCGCCGTCTCGATTGCCGAGGAGGGGCTCATCGCCGAGGGGATCGCCGCCGACCCGAGGGACGGCGCGATCTACGTCGGGAGCATCGCGAAGCGGAAGATCGTCCGCGTCCCGGCGTCCGGAGCCGCGAGCGACTTCGCGGCGGGCGAGGCGTCCGGCCTCGGCGAGGTCCTCGGGATGAAGGTCGACCCCGCCCGGTCGTTTCTCTGGGCCGTCTCGAACGTGAAGGCGGCAGCGGGCGAGGCCGCGCGCTCGACCCTCCAGGCCTTCGACCTCGCCACGGGCGCGCCGCGCGTCTCGGTCGCGATCGACGAGCCGAAGCACCTCCTGAACGACCTCGCCGTCGCGGACGACGGCTCGGTCTTCGTGACCGACAGCGAGGCGGGGAGCGTCTTCCGCCTCCCTCCGGGCGGCGCACGGCTGGTCCCGTTCCGCGAGGGCGGCCTCACCTACCCGAACGGCCTCGTGATCGTCGACGGCGTCCTCCTCGTCTGCGACGCGCGCGGTCTCTGGGCCCTCGACGGCGAGGGGGCCGCGCCACGGCCCCTCCTCGCGCCGGGAGGGTTCCCGCTCGGAGGGATCGACGGGCTCTCGGCGCGCGGACGGACCCTCGTCGGCGTCCAGAACTCGCTCGGAGCGCCGCGTATCGTCCGCTTCGAGGTGGCGCCCTCCGCCCGCGCCGTCTTCAAGGCCGAGGTGCTCGAGGCGGGGAACCCGCTCTGGCGCATCCCGACGACCGGCGCGTTCCTCGGGGACGAGTACCTCTACATCGGGAACAGCTCCCTCGACGCGCGCCGCGACGGCGAGGTGACGCCCGAGGGGCGGGTCCCCACGCGGCTCCACCGCCTGAAGATCGCGTCCTGATCCGGTCTCACGCCCTCATCGCGGCAGGAGGGTCCGCGGGTCGTTCGTCGTCCGGTCGATCACGGAGGCGTAGGCTGCAAACGCCCCGCCCGGTGTCGGCGTCGAGAGAACGAGCCGCGCGTCCCGCACGTCGGCCGCGACGCCGAGGTCGCGGACGACCTCCGTCACCTGCCGCATCCCGAGCGGGGGAAGCGTGTAGCTGCCCGCGTCGAGCAGCGCCCCGCTGGCGGCGAGGAGCCGCACTTCCACGACGAGCGGCGCCTCCATCGCGTTCGCGAGGATCAGGTTCGTCCGGAACCTCCCGTCCTCGCGGACCGGGGCGATCGAGCGGGAGACGCCGACCGTGACGAGGTCGGACGCGGCCGACGCTGGGACGCTTTGCCCGAACGTGCCGCCGGACGGACCCGGCGTCGACGTCTGCCCGAGGACGTTCAGCGCGACGGAGGGCGAGAGGACCCGGATCGCCCCGTACCCGGTCGAAACGCCGAAGACCTCGCCCAGGACATCCGCCCAGGTGACCGCCTTCCCGGCCGGGACGTCGACGACCTTCTGCGTCCCTCCGCGGCCGTCGACGTCGTGCCCGAGGAACTTCAGCGTGACGGACGCGTGGGCCTGCGTCCGGTTCGCGAGCGTGAGCTGTGTGGTGTAGAAGGCGCCGCCCTGTCCTCCCGTCCGCGCGCTCGACGGCAGGATCCACGTCCCGCCCTCGCCCGCGGGCGCGGGGAGGAGCGTCCGCGGGTCGTTCGTCGTCCGGTCGATCACCGAGGCGTAGGCGGTGAACATGGCGTCGATCCGGACCGTCGACAGGAGGAGGACGGCGTTCCGGACGGCGGTCGTCACGCCGAGGTCGCGGACGACCTCCGTCACCTGCGTCATGCCGAGCGGCGGCAACGTGTAGCTCTTCGAGCCGAGCGGGCTCCCGCTCTCGGAGACGAGGGCGACGTTCACGACGTGGGACGTCTTCGACGCGTTCGCGAGGATCAGGTTCGTCCGGAAGGCGCCGTCCTCCCGGACCCCGGCGACGGAGCGCGGCGTCTCGCGCCCGATCAGGTCGTCCTCCGAGATCGCGGGGACGCTCTGCCCGAAGCTCCCGCCCGATGGCCCCGGCGTCGACGTCTGCCCCTGGACGATGAGCGGGGCCGTCGAGCTGACCCGGATTCCCCCGTACCCGCTCGGGAGCGCGAAGAGCGACCCGAGGACGTCCCCGAACGTGACCGCCTCTCCCGCGCCGACCAGCTCGGTCTTCTCATCGCCGCCGCGGCCGTCGCCGTCGTGCCCGAGGAACTTGACCGTCACCGCCGCCTCGGCGGCCGACCGGTTCACGACGGTGAGGTCGGTCGTGTAGAACGCGCCCCCCTGCCCGCCGGTCCGGGCGCTCGACGGGAGGAACCAGCTGAAGCGCGGCTCGAGGCCGAGCGTCGTGAAGAGCGGCGTGAGGTCGGCCCCGGTCCGCGCCTCGAAGACCGCCTTGATCTCGGCGTCCGTCAGGTAGGTGTCGGCGCCGTGCGTGTCGACGAGATCGCGCCACGCCTGCGCCGCGCAGTCGGCGCCGCAGCCGTGGCTCGCCTCGAGGCGCTTGAAGAACTCGCTCCCCACCGTGTGACCGTCGGTGTCCCCCGCCTTCCAGCCCCGCCAGCCCGCCATCATGAGCCGCGGGTCGCCGCCGCAGCCGACCCGGACCTCCGCCTGAATGGCGTAACCCTCGTCGAGCCAGCTCGGGATGCCGTCGGCGAAGAAGAACCGGTTGTAGACGTGCATCGGCTCGTGGAGCTCGTACCTCAGGTCGAGCGGGTCGTTCACCCGCGTCTCGCCCGGCCGGATCAAGCCTTCGAACCCCGTCGTCGTGACCTGCGTCCCGCCCATGCCGTAGTTGTGCGTGAGGGAGGCCGAGGTCGTCGCTTTCTCGCCGTGGACCGCGAGAGCGAGAGGGACGGGCAGCGGTCGCTGCAGGTAGGCGTCGAGACACGAACGCGTCCGCCGGAGGAAGTCGAGCGCGGTGCCGACGAAGTCGACGCGTTCGGTCTCCGTCGGCTTCGTGAACTGCGTCGCGATGCGAACCTCTCCGTCGCAGAGCCCGTCGAGGCAGCCCCACGTCCGCCGGCCCGTCTCCGAGGCCGGGAGATAACCGACGAGGACGAGCCCCTGGCCCGCATCCGCCTTGAAGACCTTCAGCTTGAAGACGCGGTCGTTCCGCTCGCCCAGGAGGCAGTACCGGGCCCCGGTCGTCGCCCCGTGCGCTTCCCAGCCCGTCGTGTAGGTGTAGGTCTTGTCGGTCGCGCCGACGGCGTACGAAGGGCAGGTGATGTCCGTCAGGCCGCCCGTCGTCCCCTGAGGGAGGAGCATCGCGTTCGAGAGGCCGAACCCGGCCGACGCCCCGAAGGCGAAGTGCTGCGAGAGCTTGAAGAAGCTCGTCCCGTCGACGACCAGGTCGCCGCCGCGAGCGACGCGGCGGTCGGGGCTCTCCAGCTTCACCGCGAACGGCTCGGTCAGCCACCCGTTCGCGTCGCGGGCGGCCGGGCTCTTCGGGATCGCGAGGAAGAGCCCTTCGGCCGACCCCGCCGCGTTCCCCCCCTTCCGGCTCGGGACAGGCGCGTTCGCGAATATCAGGCCCTGGTTCTGGCCCTGTCTCTCGGCTCTCATCGCGAAGCGGTACTTCTTCCCGCTCGCGAGCTGGAACGCCGCCTCCGCACGGACAGGGGGCACGTGACAGAGCTTCGCGGCGCCGGGGTTGTGGAGCGTGTCGTCGTTGTCGATCCAGGCCCCCTGGGTCGACGTCGCCCCGAGGTACGCCGGCTGCGCGCCCGAGAGGTCCCAGACGTACATCTTCAGGGCCGACTGGACGCAGGCCGTCTGCGTCGACGGCTCCGCATCTCCCCAGCTCAGGTAGGTCCCCGGGAGGGGAGCGAGGGCCGAGTACGTGACGTCGACGACGTAGCCGTTCGTGCAGGACGAGGTCCCGTAGGCCGTCGTGCTCTTCCAGACGTGCGGGCGCCCGTCGGGGAACGACCGGTCCGCACTGACCGTCGCGCAATGCTCCGTCGGCCCGACGGCGCGCCCCTCGGGGGCTGCGGCCGTGAGCACGGCGAGGAGCGCGGCTGCGAGCCCGATGCGCCCGGGCACGTCGACGTACGGAGAGCCAGATCCGGGTCGGTCCAGCATGGCCCCTCCCTTCGCGCCCCCGCGCGCGTCGGCGAGTGCGCAACCGGACACGATAGACCTCGGGCGGCTCCCCGGCAACGGAATCAGCTCACGCGATCCGGTCCGGTGTAAGCCATGTCGGTGCCGATGTCGGGCCGCGGCTCGGCCGGGTCGCCCCTCCTCGGCCGCGTCCCGACGGGCGCGTTCTGGCGGAAGCGCTCAGCGCATGTCGGAACAGTTCGGCCGGTGGTGCACGTCCTCACCGGGCCGTCGACGTCGCCCGAGCGGGAGGAGACGCTCGTCGCCCCACGGAGGACGAGGACGCCCGAACGGCGGAGCCCCTCCGACCTCCGCGACGCCAGCGGAAGTACCTTCGGGCGCCCCCGGGGTGCGCACCTCCCTCCCCTTCAGCTACCGGTCCCCTCCGCCTCGTACCCGAGGTTCGGGGCGAGCCAGCGCTCGGCGTCGTGGAGCAGCATCCCATTTCGGAGGCCGTCGTCGGCGCCTGCTTCTTCCGGATCGTGTGGTGCGTCGCGAGGAGGTGCTCGCCTCGAAGTCCGGCGCGGAGCTCGAGATCGTCGCCGACGGAGTTGGCGGGAGCGAGGCCCCAGGCGCCACGCTCTGAGGGGAGCTTGCCGTCGACGATCTTCGGTGAGGAGCCGGGGCATCGGCGAAGAGCTCGCGCGCCTTCTCACCGGCGACGGGGTCGTCGAGGATCTGAGGGTAGCGTCAACGCTGATCCGAGGCGCGGAAGAACGGCGACCATTCGACGTACGGGACGAGGTCGGCGAGGGCCGGCTCCTCGACACGGACCCCGGTGAGAACGGGCGCGGGGAGGTCGGCCGCGGTCGAGTCGAAGGCCCGGCGACGGGCGCGGGCCGGGGAAGGGAGGAGGCGGGGTCTGCTCGGACGGTACGCGTGGTCGCGATGCAGCTCCTCCTGCCGCGCGGAGTGCCTCGCGTGGAACGCGGAGCGGATATCGGCGGAGAGGAGGCCTCCTGCGACGCCGACGGCTCGGCTCCCGTCGGCGATGTGGACGAAGGGCCGCGGAAAGGCCGGGGCGATCCTGACGGGGGTGTGCGCCGGGCTCGTCGCCGTGCGATTCGGCTCGAGGGTCGACCCCATGTCCGAGGAGCTGACGAGGAAGTACGAGGATGTCCTCCGGAAGAAGGGTGGGCACAGGAGGACCCGGTGCGCGCCCGCGAAGACCCGGCCAGGCGACGGACGCGCACGAGCGCCCGGAAGGACGGTCTTCGAGCCTCTGACGGCTTCGCCATGGTTGGCGAGGTCAGCGAGGGCGAGTACGTGCTCCTCGCCGCTTCACCGGAGCGGTGGTTCCAGAAGGCGCCGTTCTCGTCGCTCGGCGGGCGTTCCGGACTCTGCGACGGAGTCGACCTGCCCTGGTTCGAGTGCGAAGGCCTGGTCACGTTCGGCAGCAGGGCGTTGCTCAGGGTGCTCCGCTCCTACGATGGAAGGAGCTCGCCTTCGAGGTGACGGTCGAGCGGCTCGTCCGGGAAGAGGTCCAGGGCCTGGCCGGCGTCGCCGGGCACATCCACGACTACACGTACCTGCGGTTCACCCCGGGCGGTCCGTAGGTGGCGGCCGGGAAGGCCGCGAAGGTGGAGGTCTACGAGCCGGGCGGCTTGCGGAGGCGTTCCGGTGCTGGTGACCGCTCATCTCGCGTACTCCGTCCGATCGTGACCCCCGCCTGCGCGCGCGTCGGGACCCACGGCGGGCGGAAGCGACGGGGGGTGCGGCGCGGGCCGGTGAGACGGAATCCCGTCGGAGAGGAACCGGCCGACGCGGACTATGATCGTTCGATGGAGCAGGTCGTGCGGTGGGTCCTCCTCGCAGTCCTGTGTGCGGCGACCGGAACGGCGCAGGCCCAGGACACGACGTTCCTCACCTTCAACAGCGAGCCCGGCGACCACGTCGGCGGGGGACTCCGGTTCACGCTGACCTCGTCGGACGGCCTCATCGCCGCCTACCCGATCGACGGGGGAGTCCAGCTCTACTTCGACGGCTCGACGTTCTGGCATCTCTACTTCGTCCCCCCCAAGGGATCGACCCTGGTGCCCGGCGTCTACGACGACGTGAGGCCCTGGCCGCTTCAGTCCGCGACGGCGGGCGGGCTCTACGTCTTCGGAGATGGTCGGGGCTGCAGCACGATCACCGGCCGGTTCCAGGTCCTCGAGGCCGAGTTCGGCCCGGGAGGCGAGGTCCTGAAGCTCGCGGTCGACTACGAGCAGCACTGCCAGGGAGCCGAGCCGGCGCTCTTCGGCTCGGTGCGTTACAAGTCCGGCGTGCCCGTCGGCCCGCGTCTCGGGGTCGGAGCGATCACCCGATACGAGGGAGACGACGGCTGGTGGAACCTCGGCCTCGTCGTCTCGCTCTCCGGACCGGCCGACACGGCGGTCTCGGTCGACTACGAGACGCTGGACGGCACGGCCACGGGCGGAACCGACTACGCCGCGGTCTCGGGGACGACGACGATACCGGCGGGAGAGACGGACGCGGTCGTGCCCGTGCCGGTGCTCGGCGACGCGACGGTGGAGGCCGACGAGACGTTCACGCTCTCGCTGAGCAACGCCGTCGGGGTGCCGATCGCCTTCGCCCAGGGCGTGGCCACGCTGAGGAACGACGACCCCTACAGAACCGTCCTACGCCTCGACAGCGAGCCGGGCGACTTCGTCGGGCAGGGGCAGAGCGTCACCGTGACGCCGGTCGACGGCGACTTCAACCTCGAGAGGACCGACGACGGCGGGGTCCACGTCCGCTTCTTCAGGACGACCTCGTTCCTCTGGAACCTCTATTTCGCCCCCCCCGCGGGCGCGGCCCTCGCGCCTGGAGGCTACGAGGGGGCGACGCGCTGGCCGTTCCAGTCGCCGACCGCGCCCGGCCTGGACGTAACGGGGGACGGACGTGCCTGCGCGTGGCTCGCCGGCCGGTTCGTCGTTCACGAGGCGGTATTCGGCCCTCAGGGCGAGGTCCTCAGGCTCGCAGTGGACTTCGAGCAGCACTGCGAATGGGACGATGCGGCGCTCTACGGATCGATCCGCTACGAATCGAACGTCCCGATCGGCCCCCGCCTCTTCGTGGGGCCGGTCCGGATCCTCGAGGGGGACGGCGGCTCGGCGAGCCTGGGATACGCGATCTCCCTGTCGGAGCCCGCGGCGACCGCGGTCACGGTGAACTTCCAGACCGTGGACGGGTCGGCCACGGCCGGCAGCGATTACGTCGGCGTCTCGGGCACGGCCACCTTCCCCGCGGGCGAGACGAGCGTGCCGGTGCCGGTGCCGGTCATCGGCGACCTCGTGGAGGAAGGCGACGAGACCTTCGCCCTCTCGCTGAGCAACGCCGCGGGCGCGTCGATCGCCTTCGGCGAGGGCCAGGGGACGATCCTGAACGACGATCCCTACAAGACGTTCCTCCGCTTCGACAGCCAGCCCGGCGACCCGCTCGGCCAGGGATTGCATGCGACTTTCACCGAAGTGGACGGGAGCATCACCGCGGTCCCGTTGGAAGGCGGAATCGAGGTCGTCTTCTACCGCGGGTCGTGGTGGAAGCTCCGGTTCGTCCCGCCGCTGGGGGAGACCCTGGCGGCGGGCGCCTACGACGGGGCGTCGCGCTGGCCTTTCCAGTCGCCGGCGGCGCCCGGGCTCAGCGTCACGGGAGAGGGGCGGGACTGCAACGTCTCCGCCGGCCGATTCACCGTCCTCGAGGCCGAGTACGGCCCGGACGGCGAGGTCCTGAGGCTCGCGGTCGACTACGAGCAGCACTGCAACGGGAATCCCGCGGCGCTGTTCGGCTCGGTGCGCTACCACTCCGGCGTGCCCGTCGGTCCGCGCCTCGCCGTCGGCGCCGTCGACCGCTACGAAGGGGACGACAGCTCGACGAGCATGGGCTTCGTGATCTCGCTGTCGGCGCCTTCGGGATCCGCGGTCACCGTGCCGTACCAGACCGTGGACGGCACGGCGACGGCCGGCGTCGACTACGTTCCGGTGGCGGGCACGGCGACCTTCCCCGCCGGCCAGACGACGGTGCCGGTGCCGGTGCAGGTCCTCGGCGACACGGCCCAGGAGCCCGACGAGACGTTCACGCTCTCGCTGGGCGACGGCTCGGGGGCGCCGGTCGCGTTCGCCCAGGGTCTGGGCACGATCCTGAACGACGACCCCTTCAAGACGCTCCTCTATTTCAACAGCGAGCCCGGCGACTACATCGGCGGGGGGCTCCGGTTCACCATCACGCTGGCGGACGGGGCCTTCGCCCTGAGCCGCTTCGAGGGCGGCGTCCACGTCGCCTTTACGGGGCCGGAGTTTTGGCAGCTGCTCTTCGCCCCGCCGGCGGGGACGACGCTGGCGCCGGGCGTCTACCCCGCAGCGATGCGCGCCGGCACCCGGCCTCCCGATTCGCCCGGACTGGAGGTCATGGGGGGCAGCCGGGCCTGCCAGACGCTCACGGGCCGCTTCGCGGTCCTCGAGGCCGAGTACGGAGCCGACGGGGAAGTCCTGAGGCTCGCGGTGGACTACGAGCAGCACTGCCTCGGAGGCGACCCTGCGCTCTTCGGCTCCGTGCGTTATCGCTCGAGCGTGCCCGTGACCCGCAGGCTCATCGCCGCCGATGCGTCCGTCGCCGAAGGCGACAGCGGAACGAGGAGTCTCGGATTCCCGGTCTGGCTCTCGGAGCCGGGCGGCTCTCCCGTCACCGTCAGCTTCGCGACGGCGGACGGGACGGCGCGCCGGGGAGCCGACTATGCAGGGCGTTCCGGCTCGACCACCCTGGCCGCGGGACAGACCGACGTCGTCATCCCGGTCACCGTCTACGGCGACACTCTCCCCGAGGCCGACGAGACGTTATCGCTGACGTTCCCGGAGGTCACGGGCGCCGCCGCCGTCTTCCCCCCGGAGGCCGTCGGCACGATCCTGACGGACGACATGCTTCCCCAGCTGAACGTCGGCGACGTCAGCGTGGTCGAGGAGGGGCCCGGATCGTCTCCGATGGCCTCCTTCGTCGTGAGCCTGAGCGCACCGAGCGACCAGCCGGTTTCCGTGGCGTACCTGACCCAGTCCGGCACCGCCACGGCGGGTGAGGACTTCGTCCACACGGCGGGCACGCTCGAGGTCGCGCCCGGCTCGGCATCCGGAACGATCGAGGTTCCGATCGTCCCCGATCGGCTGGCCGAGGCCACCGAGACCTTCTCTCTGCTTCTCCTGTCCCCGGCGAACGCGACGATCGGACGTGGCCAGGCCCTGGGCACCATCCTGGACGACGACAGGGACGGGCCCCTCTCCCTCTACACGCTCCTGCCCTGCCGGCTGCTCGACACGCGGGAGGCCGGGCCGGCCCTGGACGTCGGCGTCGAGCGGGTCGTATCGGCCGTCGGGGCCTGCGGGATCCCGCCCGAGGCCAGGGCCGTCGTCCTGAACCTGACGTCGGTCGAAGCGACGGACGCCGGCGACTTCCAGGCCTACCCGGCGGGCACCGCGGCTCCGGACACGAGCGTGGTCAGCTTCCGGGCTGGGCAGACGCGCGCCGGCATCGCCGTCGTGCGGCTGGGCGTGGACGGAGGCCTCGCGTTGACCTGCCGCATGCCCGGCAGCTCGACCGGGTCTGCCCACGCGGTGGTCGACGTCTCCGGCTACTTCCGATAGGCGGAACGAGCGTGCAGAGACGGGCGCCGGGGAGGGCGGGGCGCGCCGCGGAGTGGCTGCCGGGACGCGCCCCGGGAAGGCCGGGAGGAGGTCAGTCCGACGCGGGAAGGAACGCTCCGTCGTCGCTCCGCTGCTGCGGGACGCCGCCGTCGTTGATGACGGCGTAGGCGATGAAGGGATTGGTGCCGCTCGTCCGGCGGACGCGCACGTAGCCGTCGGCGACTCCGGGCGCCCACGTCGAGAGGGCGTTGTTCTGCTGCCACCAGCGCTTCGCCTTCACGGTGAGCCCGGTCGCCGTGTGGACGAGGTGCCCGGTGGCGCCGTCGTAGACGTCGACGGCGAAGACGTCGTCGCCGCCGGCCTCGCCGGTGTTCACGATCGCGAGGTTCGTCCGGTTCGCCGCGTTCTGCTGGAGGCCGTACAGCCAGGCCGAGTCTGTCGAGGCCCCGCCGGACGGCGTCGCCGGGTAGAAGAGGCCGTACCTCCCGCCCCCGCCCGGAGACGACGTGCGGGCGCCGATGACGATTCCCGAGAGGTCCCCGTCGGACGACGTGACGAAGAGGGCCCCGACGTACCCGCTCCCCGCCGGGCCGATCCCGGGGGCGGCGTGCTCGCGGAAGTAGGCGAAGACGTTCGGGAGGATCACCTGCGCCCCGGCCCCGAGCGGAAGGGAGACGGACGCCGTGTGATCGGGGCGGTCGACCTGGTCGGAGACGAAGGAGAGCGTCAGCGTCCGCTCGCGGGACGACCAGTTCGTCGCGACGAGCTCGCTCGTGTAGACGCTCGCCTCGATGACGACCGGGAGGGTGAGAGAGGAGACGGGGGCCGTCGTCGCCGGCTGGGGCGGCACGAAGGACCCGTCGGAGTTCTTCTGGTCGTTCACGACGCCGTAGGCGTACCAGGGAGCGGTGCCGCCGACGCGCTCGACCTTCGCGTAGCCGTTCGTCATGCCGTGCAGCCCGAGGATGCCGCTCACCTGCAGGAAGCCGCCCGGCGGGAGGGTCTCGTCGGTGCGGACGACGCGGGCGGAGGAATCGCCGGAGCAGACCGTCACGCGGAGCGTGACGTCGCCGTCCGCCGGGGCGCCGGCATTCTGGAGGGCG
>CAZWRQ010000074.1:0-19428 GCA_964636395.1 uncultured Holophagales bacterium | reverse complement strand
GCGGGCGCCCGCCGGGACCGAGGCGCGATGAGGGTCCTCCAGCTTTCCCCCAAGGTCCCCTGGCCTCCGGAGGACGGGGGACGCGTCGCGTCGCGGGTGCTCGCGCTCTCGCTCCTCCGTGCCGGGGCCGAGGTCCGGCTGCTCTCCCTGAACCCGGCGAAGCACCGCGTCGAGGCCGCGGCCCTCCCGGACGAGGCGCGCGCCGTCCGGCTCGAGACGGTCGATCACGACACGTCGCTCTCCGTGTCCGGATTCCTCGGAAGCCTCCTCCGCGGGACGTCCTATAACGTCGACCGCTTCCGTTCCGTCGCGTTCGAGCGGCGCGTCGTCACGGCCCTGGCCGAGGACCCGCCGGACGTCGTCCTCCTCGAGAGCCTCTACCTCCTCCCCTGCCTCCCGGCGCTCCGGCGCGCGACCCGGGCCCCGATCGTCCTCCGCTCCTTCAACGTCGAGCACGAGATCTGGGACCGGCTCGTCTCGGGAGAGAGGGACCCCGTCCGGCGCCTCCTCCTCGCGCACCTCGCCAGGCGACTCCGCGCGTACGAGATCGCCTCCCTGGACGAGGCCGACGCGATCGTCCCGGTCACGGCCGAGGACGCCGCGTCGTATCGCCGGCTCGGGGCGATCGTCCCGATCCACGTCGCCCCGGTCGGTCTCGAGGCGACGGCCGTGCCGGACCGCTCGGGACAGGGAGAGAGAGCGACACTCGTCTTCCTCGGCGCCTTCGACTGGAGACCGAACCTCGAAGGCGTACGTTGGTTCCTCGAGCGTGTCTGGCCGACCATTCGAAGATCCGTCCCCGGGGCGCGGATCCTCGTTGGGGGCAGCAACCCTCCCTCGGGACTCGGGAGGCGCCTTTCCGGGGAGGGCGTGACGTTCGCCGGCCGCGTCCCGGACGCGCACGCGTTCATCGCCTCGGGCACGGCGATGGTCGTACCCCTCCTCTCTGGGGGCGGGATGCGCGTCAAGATCCTCGAGGCGATGGCCCTCGGCATCCCGATCGTCTCGACCCGCCTCGGAGCGACCGGGATCGCAGCACGGGACGGCGTCGAGATTCGGCTGACCGACGAGCCGGACGCGATGGCAGCAGCCTGTGTCGAGCTCCTCTCCGACCCGAAGGGAGCGCTGCAGCTCGGGCGGGCGGGACGCGAGCGCGTCCTCGCCCGATTCGACGCCGACGTCATCGCTCGCGATCTCCTCGGGTTCCTCGTCGACCTCTCTCGACGCTGACAGCTGCGTCGTCCCGGCCGGCAACTTCGGATCCGACCCTGACCCGGGATCAACGACGGACCCACGTCAAGGCAGAAACAGGCCCAGAAAGTGACCCCTTTCCTGCGATTCAGTCTTCAGCCGAGATGGCACGGATCTGGCTGTTGAGGAGCGACCGGGTATCCGGCCATCGAGGAGGAGAGAACGTTGAAAGCGAAGCTGATCGCGACCGCCCTGACGCTCCCGTTCGCGCTGACCCTGGCGGCGATCCCGCCGGGTGAACGACCGGACGACCGCCACGCCAGCGATACCTTCGCCATCGGCGGCGAAGAGTTCGCCAGCCAGCAGGATTTCATCCAGGCCGGCCGGCGCTGCCAGACGTTCCACCCCGACGAGGAGACGATGGCGGCCCTCGAGGCAGAGTTCCTCCACGAGCTAAGCCTCCGCCCCCACTCCGACTTCGAGTCGCTCTTCACGAGCCCGACCTACGTCAACGTCTACGTTCACGTCATCAACAAGGGGACCGGAATCGCGAACGGCGACATCCCCCAGTCGATGATCGACGATCAGATGGACGTTCTGAACGCGGCCTACTCCTCGACGGGCGTCCGCTTCCAGCTCATATCCGTCGACCGGACGACGAACTCCACCTGGTACACGATGTCGCCGGGCTCCACCGCCGAGTCCCAGGCCAAGGCGGCCCTCCGCAAGGGCTCCGCCGACGACCTGAACCTCTACACCGCGAACCCCGGCGGCGGGCTCCTCGGCTGGGCGACGTTCCCCTCGAGCTACAAGAGCGCCCCGAGCAAGGACGGGGTCGTCGTCCTGTTCTCCTCGCTCCCCGGCGGCTCCGCGGCCCCGTACAACGAGGGCGACACCGGGACGCACGAGGTCGGGCACTGGATGGGCCTCTACCACACCTTCCAGGGCGGCTGTAAGACCGGCACGAACGGGGGTGACTACGTCGCCGACACGAACGCCGAGAAGAGCGCCGCCTACGGCTGCCCGACGGGGCGCGATTCCTGCACCGGCTCGCGCTACCCCGGCCTCGACCCGATCGAGAACTTCATGGACTACACCGACGACTACTGCATGACGCTCTTCAGCGCCGGCCAGGTCGCTCGTATGCGCGCCCAGTGGGACGCCTACCGGGCGGGCAAGTAATCCGACCGGACGGATCCGACCTGGAGAGGGGAGCGGCCTTCGGGCCGCTCCCCTTTTTGCCTTCTCCCCGAGATCCGTCTCCGAGCCGGACACGGAGGAGCTGAGAGACGGACGCTCCGACCGCGGCTCGCCGTGCCAGACTCGACGTGATGAGCGCTTCGATCCGAAAGTCGCGCGTGCTTCTCGCCGGGGCCGCCCTTCCGGCGGCCGCGATTCTCTTCCTGGGCCTGCGCGCGGCTCTCGGACCCGCCGTCGACGTGGTGAAGATCTCGAGGCAGGACCTCCTCGAGACGCTCGTGGTGAGCGGCCGCGTCCTCGAGCGCTCGAAGGCCTCGCTCGGCTCCCCCGTCACCGGGACGGTCGACGAGGTGCTCTTCGAGGAAGGGGACCGGGTCCGCGGCGGCCAGCTCCTCGTCCGGCTCGACGAGGGCGAGGCGCTCGCCTCCCTCGCCGAGGCGCGGGCCCGGCTCGAGCAGGTCAGCGGCAGCGAGCGGCGGATCGCCGGCGAGGAGCTCCGGCAAGCGACGCTCCGCCTCGAGCAGGCGGAGCGGGAGCTCGAGCGCCTCTCCGCCCTCCGGCGCGACGGCTTCGTGAGCGTCCGCGACGAGGACGACGCCCGGAGCACGAGGGACCTCGCCGCGAGCGCCGTCGCCTCCGCCCGGGAGAGGGCGCGGGCCCTCGCCGCCGGCGGCGCCGACGAGCGCGCGGCCCTCGCCGCCGTCGCTTCCGCCGCCGCACGGCTCGAGCAGCGGCGAGTCGTCGCCCCGGGCCCGGGCGTCGTCCTCGTGCGGGCGGTCGAGCCGGGCGACGTGGTGCCGGCCGGGAAGGTCCTCCTGACCCTCGCGCTCGAACGCGAGACCTGGCTCCTCGCCCAGCCCGACGAGAAGAACCTCCCATCCCTGCGAGTCGGCCAGAGGGCGCGCGCCACCGCCGACGCCTTCCCGGATCTGGCGTTCGCGGCCGAGGTGATCTCGATCGCCCCCGGAGTCGACCTCGCACGCGGAACGGTCGACGTGAAGCTCCGCGTCCCCGACCCGCCCGACATCCTCCGGAGCGACATGACGCTCTCGATCGAGCTCCAGGTCGGCGCCCGCGAGAAGGCCCTGGTCGTTCCGCTCGAGTGCGTCCGGGACGCCGCTGCCGAGCCCTGGGCCCTCGCCGTCCGGAAGGGCCGCACCGTCCGGGCCCCCCTCGCCCTCGGGGCGCGCGGAGGAGACGTCGCGGAGGTGCTGCGCGGGCTCGACGAGGGGGAGCTCGTCGTCCGCGACCCCGGCCGCGTCCCGGAGGGGCGAAGGGTCCGAGCGCGCCTCGCGTCGGGGAGCTGACGTGCCGTTCGAGGTGCTCGTCGCCCTCCGTTTCCTCCGCGAGGGCCGGATACAGACTCTCCTGATCCTCTCCGGCATCGGCGTCGGAGTCGGCGTGATCGTCTTCCTCTCGGCCCTCATCTCGGGACTACAGGCGTCGCTCATCGAGCGGACTCTCGGGACGCAGGCGCACGTCGTCGTCCGCGCCCCGGAGGACGTCGTCCTGCCGGTGACCGCGCCCTCCGGGGAGCGTGCCGTCGCCGCCCGCCTCGAGCAGCCCGCGCAGCGCCTCCGGTCGATCGTGGGCTGGCCTCAGACGCTCGGCCTCCTGCGCGCCCTCCCCGGCGTGCGCGCGGCGGCCCCGACCGCCGAAGGGCCTGCCGTCGCCCTGCGCGGCCTCGCGAACCGCTCGATCGCCCTCCGCGGCGTGGAGGCGGCGAGCTACCGCCGGATCATCGACATGTCCCCGCGGATGACCGAAGGAGAGTTCCGCGTCGACGCCGCGCACGCCGTCCTCGGCGCGGAGCTCGCGAAGGACCTCGGGCTGAGGAAGGGAGACAAGCTCCGGATCGAGACCCCGCGGGGCCGCTCGGAGGTCTTCGTCGTCGCGGGTCTCTTCGACGTCGGCAACAAGGACCTGAACGAGCGCTGGGTCTTCGTCTCCCTCCGCTCGGCCCAGACGCTCCTCGACCTCTCGGGGGGGTCTCGTCGATCGAGCTGAAGGTCGACGAGATCTTCTCGGCAGACCGCGTTGCCTCCGACATCGCGGGCCGGACCGGCCTCGAGGCCGAGAGCTGGATGGAACGGAACCGCCAGCTCCTCGTCGGGCTCCGGTCCCAGAGCGCCTCCAGCTGGATGATCCAGCTCTTCGTCGTGATCGCCGTCGCCCTCGGGATCGCGAGCGTCCTCGTCGTCTCCGTCGTCCAGAAATCTCGCGAGATCGGCATCCTCAAGGCGATGGGGACGCGGACGGCCCAGGTCGTCCGCGTCTTCCTCGTCCAGGGTGCGGTCCTCGGGCTGGCCGGCTCGGCCGTCGGCGTCGCTCTCGGAAGCGCCCTCGCCCTCTTCTTCGCCCGCCTCGCGACGAACCCCGACGGCTCCCCGACGTTCCCGGTCGCCCTCACCCCGTCCCTCTTCCTCGGGGCCGCCGCCGTCGCGACGGTCACGGGGCTCGTCGCCGCCGTCGCCCCCGCCGAGCGGGCCGCCTCGCTCGACCCCGCCGACGTGATCCGCCGTGGCTGAGCCGCTCGTCCTCGTGGAGGGGGTCACGAAGTCGTTCGGCCGAGAGGTCGTGACGGAGGTCCTCCACGGGGTCGACCTCGAGCTGGCGCCGGCCGAGTTCACGGCGCTCGTCGGGCCGTCCGGGTCCGGCAAGAGCACGCTCCTCAACCTCCTCGGTCTCCTCGACCGTCCGACGTCGGGCCGGATCGTCCTCGAGGGGCGCGACACGACGGACCTCGACGAGGGAGAACGGACCGCCCTCCGGGGGCGGTCCCTCGGCTTCGTCTTCCAGTTCCACCACCTCCTGCCGGCTTTCACCGCGCTCGAGAACGTGATGATGCCGATGCTCGCCGCGCGCGGACGCGAGGAGCCCGGGATGCGCGAGCGGGCGTTCGGCCTCCTGGAAGAGATCGGTCTCGCCGACCGGGCCTCTCATGGCGCCTCGAAGCTCTCGGGCGGACAGCAGCAGCGCGTCGCCGTCGCCCGGGCCCTGGTCCTCGATCCTCCGCTCGTCCTCGCCGACGAGCCGACCGGCAACCTCGACACCGAGTCGGGCGCGCAGGTCTTCGAGCTCCTCCGGCGGGTCTCGGAGAGACACCGGACCGCGTTCCTCGTCGTGACGCACGACGAGCGGATCGCCGCGCGCTGCGACAGGGTGCTGACGATGGTCGACGGAAGGATCCGGTCGGACGTGCGACGACCGGCCGCCTGATCGACGAAGGCCGCCGCGCCTGAGGCGCGGCGGCCTTATCGGGACGCGGCGGGCCGCAGCCTCAGATGTACTTCAGCTCGATCGCCTTCCGCTCGAGCTCCGCGCGGAAGTCGGGGTGGGCGATGTCGATGAGGGCCTTCGCCCGCTGGCGAACGGTCTTGCCGTAGAGGTTCGCGACCCCCCACTCCGTCGCCACGTAGTGGACGTCGTAGCGGCCCGTGACGACGCCGGCGCCGTGCTTGAGCGTCGGGACGATCCGGGTGAACGGCTTCCCGTCCTTCCCGGCACCGCTCGAGGGGAGGCCGATGATCGGCTTGCCGCCGCGGGAGCGCGCCGCCCCGCGGATGAAGTCGAGCTGCCCGCCGACCCCCGAGTAGAGACGCGTGCCGATCGAGTCGGCGCAGACCTGCCCCGACAGGTCGACCTCGATCGCGGAGTTGATCGCGACCATCTTGTCGTTCTGCCGGATGACGTACGGGTCGTTGACGTACTCCGTCGGACGCATCTCGACGACCGGATTGTTGTCGGCGAAGTCGAAGAGCCGCTTCGTCCCGATGAGGAAGCCCGCGACGATCTTGCCCCGGTCGATGCTCTTCTTCTCGCCGGTGACGACCCCCTTCTCGTAGAGCTCGACGACGCCGTCCGAGAACATCTCGGTGTGGATCCCGAGGTCCTTCTTGTCCTTGAGGTAGTAGAGGACGCCGTCGGGGATCGCCCCGATCCCCATCTGCATCGTCGAGCCGTCCTCGATCAGGTCGGCGACGAACTTGCCGATCCGCATCGAGAGCTCCGACGGCGTCCCCATCTTCGTCTCGATGATCGGGTAGTCGACCGGGACGATCCTGTGGATCCGGCTGATGTGGATGAAGGCGTCCCCGAGCGTCCGCGGCATCTGCGGGTTGATCTCCGCGACGACGAGCTTCGCGGCCGATGCGGCGGCCCGATTCGTCGAGACCTCCACGCCGTAGGAGCAGAAGCCGTGCTCGTCGGGGGGCGTGACGTGGATGAAGGCGACGTCCAGAGGGACGATCCCCTCGGAGAAGAGCTTCGGCACCTCGGAGAGGCGGACCGGCGTGAAGTCCGCGCGCCCCTCGTTGACGGCGCTGCGGACGCCCTCACCGATGAACATCGTGTTCACCCGGATGTGCCCGGCGAACTCGGGGTCGGCGTAGGGCGTCTTCCCGAGCGTCAGGATGTGGGTGATCTCGACGTCCGTGAGCTCGGGAGCCCTCTGGATCAGGGCCTTCATCAGGGCCTGCGGGACGGAGCAGTTCCCGGTCAGGTAGACGCGGTCGCCCGACTTGACCGTCCGGACGGCCTCCTCGGCGCTGACGATCCGATCGTGGTAGGTGTGGAGCCAGCTCATCGTGGTTCGTTCGCTTCCTGTCTCATTCGACGGGTCGGGCGTAGGAGACCCGCCGGAAGTTCCGGAGCTCGCCCGCGTGGGTGACGAGGCCGTGGGCGAGGGCCGGGTCCGCCGCGGCGGCGGCCTCGATGCCCTGGACGACGACCCGCTCGATCCACGGAGCGGCCGCGTTGAGGAAGGCGTGCGTCGAGGTGCGCGCGACGACGCCGCCGAGGTTCGGGATGCAGCAGTGGACGACCCCGTCCTCGACGTAGGTCGGCGACTCGTGCGTCGTCGGCCGCGACGTCTCCGCGCAGCCCCCTTGGTCGATCGAAAGGTCGAGGAAGAGCGAGCCCGGCTTCATCTTCCGGAGCATGGCGCGAGTGAAGACGATCGGCGCCCGCTCGCCCGGGACCATCACGGCCCCGACGAGGACGTCCGCGTACTCGGCGGCGCGGGAGACGTGGAACGGGTGCGCGACGACCGTCACGAGCTTGCCGGAGAGGCGCTCGTCGATCGACTGGAGGCGCGCGAGGTCGGTGTCGAGGACCGTGACGTGGGCCCCGAGGCCGAGGAACGCCCGCGCCGCGGCCTCCCCGGCGACGCCGGCGCCGACGACGACGACCTCCGTCGGCGGGACGCCGGCCACGCCTCCGATGAGGCGCCCGTGCCCGCCCGCGTCGTTCTGGAGAAGCCGCGCGGCGACCTGCGCCGCCATCCGGCCCCCGATCTGGCTGAGCGGCTTGAGGACCGGGAGCGACCCGTCGGCGAGCTGGATCAGCTCGTACGCGACGGCCGAGACCTTCTTCTCGAGGAGGAGCTCCACCTTCCCGGGGTGAGCCGCCGCGAGGTAGAGGTAGCCCATGAGCGTCTTGCCGGGCTGGAGCCACTCGAGCTCCTGGACGGTCGGGCGGCTCACCTTCAGGACGAGGTCCGCGCGACGCCAGGCCTCTTCGGCCGAGTGGACGACCGTCGCGCCGGCTTCCCGGTACTGCTCGTCGAGGAAGCCCGAGCCGCAGCCCGCCCCGCTCTGGACGAAGCAGGTGTGTCCGGCCCCGCTCAGCATCCGGACGCCGACCGGCGAGATCCCGACCCGGAACTCCCCGGGACGGCACTCCTTCGGAATCCCGATGTTCGTCACGCGCCCCTCACTTCAGGCCGGCGAGCGTCGCCCGGTCGATCGACGACCAAACCTCACGGACGAGCTCGGGGGTGATCCCGGAGCCCTGGACCTCGACGAAGAAGCGCTTTCCGACGACGACGTTCAGCTCGGCGTCTCCGCCGTCCTTCCGCCACTTCTCGACACCGGGGTTCCCGTCGTAGGTGACGCCCTTCTCGTACCCCTCGGTCGACTCGCGCGCGAACTGGGAGGCCATCGTCACGAACGTGTAGAGCGGCGCGTTGAACGCCCCGTCCGTCAGCTTCACCTGGAGGCTCTTCCCCTCCGCGGAGTAGCTCTGCTCGGCCGTCGAGACCTTGAAGCCCATCGCGTTCGTCGTCTCGCCGCGAGGCTCCCCGTCCGCGGTGAAGCCGGCCGGCGCCTTCGGGAGGAGCTCGATCAGCTTCGAGAAGTGGACCGGGTCCACCGCCTTCATCTCCTGGGACTCCTTCGCCGCCTGCGCCGCCTTCTCGACGGCTTCCTGGATCTGGCCCATCGCCGCGATCGGGTTCTTCGAGAGCTCCTTCCCCTCGCTCTCGGGCGCCTCCTTCTTGCCGCAGGCGGTGGAGAAGACGAGGGCGCAGGCCCCCGCGACGACGAGGATTCGGGTCGCCTTCATGTTCACGGTTCCTCCTTCGCGAGGGGCGGTCCCGTCCGACGTCGGGAGGGCCGCCCGCCGTTTCGCGATGCGGCGAATTCTACAGACTGCCGCCTTCTCCGCACCGTGAGTCCCGCCACGGGACGAGCCCGTTTCGCCGCGGTCCGCCAGGGATGCGGCCCGGCGCCCGCGGGCCGGTCGGGAACGGTCCTGGCACGGGACTTGTTACAGCAGGATTTCGAGGACGCAGGAGAATGTCGCAGGGCAACGTGGAACGGATCGTCGGAAGGCTCGTCACGGACGAGGAGTTCCGGCGTGAGTTCCGCGCCGACCCGGAGCGGGTGGTCCGCTCCCTGGCCGAGAGGGGCGTCGAGCTGACCCGCGCCGAGGTCGCGGCGCTCGTCACCCTCGACCCGCTCACGTTCGACCGCTTCGCAGACGCCCTCGACCCGAGGCTCCAGAAGGCGAGCCTCAGGGCCCCCCTCCCCGCTCCGCGAGCGGCCGGGAGGCCCGCATGACGGCACAGACGGCTCGCTACCCCGGCTCCCGGACCTGGCGGAGGAGTCCCATCCCGTCCAACCTCCACCACTTCCGCACCTTTCCGCCTTCCATCCTGGTCCACACCTTTCGCAATCCTTCCTCTTCTCTCCTGCGATAGGACCGGGACGCCGGGGCAACGATCTTCGACGGCGGGGGCGAACCCCGCCGTTCTCTTTTTCCACGCACGGGCGTCGCCGTTTCGTCGCGTTTCGAAACGAATCCGTTGGGTCGGAGCGCGGCCCTACGCGAGGCGCATCTCGAGCCAGCGGAGAAGGTCGGTCCGCTCGCCCCAGCTCTGCGCGTCGCCGAGCTGCAGGAAGGCGTCCCGCCCGTCCCTGTCGAGCTCGGTCAGGACCCGCATTCGGGAAGCCACGTCGAAGAAGCCGGCAACGACGCGGCCGGTCGCCTCCGGGCTCGACCGGACCGCGGAGGCGGTCCCCATCAGCTCCTGGCGGAAACGTCTCCCCGACGCCGGCGCCCCGATGTCGAAGAGCGCAGCGACCGGACGGGTCCGGCCGGCGATCGTCGGCGCCGCGTCACCGCCCGAAGCGGGAGGCGGCACGAAGAAGACGAGCCGGGGCGTCAGCGCCGCGAGGGTGTAGCCGCCCGACTCGAGGGCCGAGAGCGCCTCCGCGACTCGTCGCAGGATCGCGATCCGCTCGCCCAGCGACGCGTCCGGGCGCTCCTCCCTGAGGTAGCGGTCGAGGTCGATCGCCCCCTCGAGGAGCGGCCGGACGACCCAGACGACGAACAGGTCCTCCCCCACCCCCTGCCTCACGAGGTCGCGGAAGCTCCCTGGGAAGAGCTCCGGGTGCCGGAGGCGGACGGCGTTCAAGTCCTCGAGGAGCGCCTTTCGCTCCTCGTAGAACGCGCTCTCTTCCGTCGCCGTTCGAAACTCGTAGGGGACGCCGACGAGGCGCCGCCCGAACGGGTCGTGCAGCTCGGCGAGCGGCCGCGTCTGCCCGTCGCCCGGCGTCCGCTCGGCGAACGCGCGGTTCACGAGCCGGTACGGCCCGACGAGCTCCACCGGCTCGGACGGCGGCGCCTCGGGGACCGCTTCCGCGCGCGAAGCGGCCACGAGGCGGGCCCGCTCTTCCTCGGTCGCGTCGCGCCGGAGAACGTCGAACGTCCGGACGACGACGGGAAGCGGAGGTCGCATCCGCCACTCGGTCCGGCACATCGCGAGGACGAGGTCGCGGAGCTCCGCCGGTAGCGAGGCCGGCAGCGAAACCGGCATCTCCTCCAGCCGCTCCTTCTTCTGCACGAGCGAGGTCATGCTCGTGTAGACGCCGTCCGGGAACCGGCCGTTCACGACCCTCACGAGGGACATCCCGAGCGCGAAGACGTCCTTGGCGAGGACCATTCGCCGGCACTCGTCCGGGTCCTCGGGGACGGCCTGGACGAAGTTCTCGGGGGGCATGTACGGAAGCGTCCCGTCGAGCGTGTTCGAGAGGCGGTACTGGAAGAGCTGCTCGTCGACCGTCGAGACGATGTCGAAGTCGATCAGGCTGACCCTCAGGCGCGCCGAGCCGCCGCTCCCCCGCTCCTCGACGCAGAAGTTCTCCGGCTTGACGTCGCCGTGGACGAGGCCGTGGCGCGAGAGGTGGAGGAGGCCGCGGGCGGCGTGCCAGCCCACGTCGAGAAGCGCGCCGTACGTCAGCCCCTTCTCCCTCACGTGCTGCGCCAGCGTCGTCCCGGGCGCGAAGTCGAACAGCTCGCAGGCCTCGCCCTCGACGAGGCCGCTCCCCCAGAAGCGCTGCAGGACGGGGTGCCGGCGGAGGACCGAGAGCCGCTCCCTCACGAGCTCGTTCCGCCGGCGCCGCATCTCCTCCTCGATCGCCGACTCGGCGGGGATCAGCCGCCTCACGACGAGCGGCCGGCCGGTGAAGAGGTCGGCCGAGCGGGAGACGGTGTTCATGCCTCCCTTTCCGAGCGGCACCAGCCGCTCGAGCGGTAGGAGCGCCGGGCGCCCGTCGTCCACGGCCGAGAGGAGCGGGAAGCCGAGCGCGGAGACGGCCTCGGCGGCGAGCGGCGGCCGGCCGAACTCGGCCCGCGCCCGGTTGACGACGGCGGCCCAGGCGGCCGGCGCGGCGGCGATCTCCCGCGCCGCCTCGCCGACGAGGCGCCGCGCTTCGCGCGCCGACCGCGGCCTCCGCCCGCTCCCGCCCTCCGGTGCGGACCTCACGCGCGCCTCTCCCCGCCCCGCGTCCCCGCGGGAACGGCTCGATCGCGTCGACGCGCCGGTCGACCCATTTTCGGCACCTCCGGGCTCGTCTCAGTCTAGCCGGTCGGGGCTCTCCCGAGAACGGTGCGGCGGACGCCCGCCGCCGGGCGCGACAGGCTCAGAGCGCGAAGACGCGAATCCGCCCGTCCGCCGCCGCGTTCGCGAGGAAGCGTCCGTCGGGCGAGAAGCCGAGGCCGTAGACCCCCTTCATCGGCACCTCGATCGTGGAGAGCAGCGCGCCGTCGGCCGCCGAGCGGAGCTGGATCGCGAAGTCGATCGACACCGCGAGGACCGCCCCGTCCGGCGAGAAGGCCGTCTGCAGGACGCCGGGCCGCCCGACGCGGACGGCGAAGCGCTCCGCGCCGCCCTCCAGCCGCCGGAGCCGAAGCGTCCCCTCGGCCCCCGTCGTCGCGAGGAGCGTCCCGTCGGGCGAGAGGCTCATCGACGCGACCGCCGTCTGGTGTCCCGGGTACTCCCCGGCCTTCGCCCGGCCCTTCACGTCGACGCGGTGGCCCGTCCCGGTCCCGGCCACGAGGAGCGCGCTCCCGTCGGGCGTGAAGGCGAGCGAGAAGAGCCGCCGGTCGAGGAGGGGAAGCGTGGCCACGAGGTCGTAGTTCCCGTCCCAGAGGAGCGCGCGCGCCTTCGTGGAGATCGTCGCGAAGCCGCCCGCGGGCGAGGCGGCCGCGGCGACCTGGCCCTCCAGCACGTCCAGCTCGCGCCCCCCGGGGAAGGACCAGATCCGGGCCGTCCCGTCCGACGAGCCGCTCGCGAGGAGCCCTCCGTCCGCCGAGAAGGAGAGCGTGTTGACGCTCGCCGCATGCCCCTCGAACGCTCCGTCCGGAGCGAAGGAGGGGACCTTCCAGAGACGGATCGCCGCGTCCTGGCCGCACGTCACGAGCGTCTCGCCGTCGGCCGTGAAGATCGCTCTCTGCGCGTGCCTGCCGTGGGCCTCGATCACCGCGAAGGGCTCGGCCATCGTCGTCTTCCCGCGTCCCCTCCGACTGTCGTCCGCCGAAGCATACGCGGGGCGGCGCCGCGAGAGCCCGACCGTTTCGCTCCCGCGGCGCCGGCCGATTACCATCCGCGCCATGCCGACCGAGACCCTGCGCACCGTCTGCAATCGCGACTGCCCCGACGCCTGCGGCCTGATCGCGACCGTCGAGGACGGCCGGCTCGTCCGCCTCGGCGGCGACCCGGCGCACCCGGTCACGCGCGGCTTCCTCTGCTCGCGGACGTCGCAGTTCCCCGCGCGGCAGAATTCGCCCGACCGGCTGACCGTCCCGCTCCTCAGGGACGGGGACGGCTTCCGGCCCGTCTCCTTCGAGGAGGCGATCGCCTTCGCGGCCGAGCGCCTCCTCGCGATCCGCGATGAGTCCGGGCCCGCCTCGATCCTCCATTACCGGTCCGGCGGCTCGCTCGGGATGGTGAAGAGCGTCGTCGACCTCTTCTTCGAGTCGTTCGGTCCGGTCACCGTGAAGCGCGGCGACATCTGCTCGGGCGCGGGCGACGCGGCGCAGGAGGCCGACTTCGGCGAGGAGGAGTCGCACGACCTCTTCGACCTCGCACGTTCGCGGACGATCCTCCTCTGGGGGAAGAACCCGTTCGTCTCGAACGTCCATCTCCTCCCGTTCCTGAAGGAGGCGAAGGCGCGCGGCGCCCGGCTCGTCCTCGTCGACCCGGTCCGACACAAGACGGCCACGCTCGCCGACGCTTACGTCGCGCCCCGTCCGGGAGGCGACCTGGCGCTCGCGCTCGGCGTGGCGGCGGTCCTCCTCGAGACGGGCCGCGTCGTCCCCGAGGCCCCCTCCTTCTGCGAGGGCTTCGAGTCGTTCCGCTCGCTCGCGCTCTCGAAAGGGACCGATGCCTGGGCACGGGAGGCCGGCGTCCCGGAGGACGCGCTCGAGCTCCTCGCCGTGTCTCTCGCCGACCGTCCCTGCAACGTCCAGGTCGGCTGGGGCATGGGTCGGCGGACGAACGGCTCGGCGATCGTCCGGGCGATCGACGCCCTCGGCGCGATCAGCGGGAACCTCGGCATCCCCGGCGGGGGCGTCAGCTTCTACTTCAAGCGGCGGGGCGCGTTTGACACGTCGTTCCTCCGCAAGACCCCGCCCCGGACCCTCTCCGAGCCGCTCCTCGGCCGGGAGATCCTCGAGGCGAACGAGCCACGGGTCCGCGCCGTCTGGGTCACCGCCGCGAACCCCGTCGCGATGCTCCCCGACTCGGCGACCGTGGCCCGCGCCCTCGAGACCCGCGACTTGGTCGTCGTCGTCGACGCGTTCCTGACCGACACCGCCCGCCGGGCACACCTCGTCCTTCCGACGACGACGCTCGTGGAGGACGACGACCTCGTGGGCGCTTACGGCAACCACTGGCTGGGCGCCTCGGTGCCGGTCGTCGTCCCTCCGCCCGGGGTGCGAAGCGACCTGGAGATCGTCCAGGCGCTCGCCGCCGAGATCGACCGGAGGGCGGGCGCCGACGGCGAGCCGCTCGCTCCGAAGGTCGCCGGCACGGCGAGGGAGTGGAAGGCGCGGATCCTCCGGAAGGTGGAGCCCCTCGGCCTGACCGTGGAGCGGCTCGAGAGGGAATCGGCGCGCAACCCGCTCGCGCCGACCGTCCTCTTCGAGGGGGGACGCTTCCCCACCCCGAACGGCCGCATGCGCCTCCTGACCGATCTCCCCGCGCCTCTCGCCGATGAGCCGGAATATCCGCTCTGGCTCTTCTCCAGCTCGACGGAGCGATCACAGTGCTCGCAATGGGCGGGCGAGCCGCCGGAGCTCCTCGAGGCGACCTGCCACCCCGACGCGGCACCCGGCCTGCCGGACGGCACCGACGTCGTCGTCGAGAGCGCGATCGGGAGCCTCCGGGCTCGACTCCGCCTCGACCCTTCGCAGCGGCCGGACGTCCTGATCGTGCCGAAGGGCGGCCACCTCGACTCCGGCACGTGCGCAAACGCGCTCGTCCGCGCGCGCACGACCGACGCCGGCGAGGGTGCGGCCTACCTCGACTGCCGCGTGAGGGTCCGCCCCACGTGAGCGCGACCCTGCCGCTCGACCCGCCGCGGGCGGCGCTCCACGCCGCGCTCTCGGCGCACGCGCCCGCCGACGCGGCCGAGGAGCGCGACCGCGCGGCGATGCTCGCTCTCGTCGAGAGCGAGCCCGCCTGCTTCGCGCGGACGACGTACGCCCCGGGCCACTTCACGGGGAGCCTCTTCGTCCTCTCCGCCGACGACGGCCGCGTCCTCCTCCACCACCACCGGCGGCTCGGGCGCTGGCTCCAGATGGGAGGGCATGACGAGGGCGAGCTCGACCCGGCCGCGACGGCCCTCCGCGAGGGCCGGGAGGAGTCGGGCCTGGCGGACCTCGTCCTCCTGTCCCCCGCGATCCTGGACGTGGACGTCCACCCGATCCCGGCCGCGAAAGGCGAGCCGCCGCACGCTCACTTCGACGTGAGGTTCGCGGCGACGACGCGCTCGGCCTCGGCCGCCCGCGCCGACGAAGCCGAGTCGCTCGGCCTCGCCTGGCTGACGCTCGCCGAGGCGGCCCGGAGGATGGGAGAGCCGGGCGCCCTCCGCGCGCTCGCGAAGGCCGCCCGGCTCCTCGGTGCGGCTCTCTGAGCCGGCCCCCGGCTACATCATCTTGTCGGTCGAGCGGTCGACGGCGGCGTCCAGTGCTTCCGCCTTCGCGTAGAGCCCGTCGATGACGTCCTTGTACTTCTCCGCCACGACCCGCCGCTTCACCTTCAGGGTCGGCGTCAGCTCTCCTCCTTCGATCGTGAAATCCGTCGTCAGGAGCGCGAAGTCCTTGATCCTCTTCTCCGACGGCTCGTCCCCGTTGACGATGTCGATCGCCTGCTGGAACAGCGCCCGCACCTTCGGGCTCCGGATCAGCTCCGTCTGGCTCCGGTACTCGATCCGGTTCGCCGAGGCCCACGCCTCCAGGCGCTCGAAGTTCGGGACGAGGAGCGCCGAGAGGTACTTCCGGCGGTCGCCGATCAGGACCGCGCTCGCCACGTAGCGGATCTGCTTGAGCGCCTCCTCGATCGGCGCCGGTGCGATGTTCTTGCCATAGGCGTTGATGATCAGCTCCTTCTTCCGGTCGGTCAGAGTCAGGAAACCCTCGCGGTCGACGACGCCCACGTCCCCGGTCTGGAACCACCCCTCCGCGTCGAAGACCTTGTTCGTCTCCTCGGGCTTGTTCCAGTAGCCGCGCATGACGTTCGGGCCCTTCGCGAGGACCTCGCCGTCGGCGCTGATGCGGATCGCCACGCCCGGGATCGGCTTCCCGACGGAGCCGAGCTTCCAGGCGTCCGGCCGATTGCAGGTCAGCACCGGGCTCGTCTCGGTCAGGCCGTATCCCTCGTAGACCTCGACCCCGGCGGCCCAGAAGAACTCGGCGACCTCCTTGGAGAGCGGCGCGCCTCCCGACATGCAGAACTGGAAGCGCCCGCCGAGGCGGGCCTTGATCTTGGAGAAGGCGAGGCGGTCCGCGATCCGGTACCGAAACGCGAGCCCGCCCGGCACGGGCCGGCGCTTCTCGAGGAGCGCGAGGCGCTCCCGTCCCGTCTTCAGCGCCCACGCGAAGATCTTCTGCTTCGTCGGGGACTGGTTCTCGAGGTTCTGGAAGATCCGGGCGTGGATCTTGTCGTAGACCCTCGGGACCGAGGCGAAGCAGTGCGGACGGACCTCCCCGAAGTTGTCCGCGAGCTTCTCGATCGACTCCGCGTAGGAGACCGTCGCGGCCCGCGAGAAGTAGACGTAGTCGATCATCCGCTCGAAGACGTGCGCGAGGGGGAGGAACGACAGACCGACGGTGCCCGGCCCCACCTCGAAGAACGTCGAGCAGGTGGAGACGTTCGAGACGAAGTTGCCGTGGGAGAGGACGCCCCCCTTCGGCTCGCCCGTCGTCCCCGAGGTGTAGATGATCGTGGCGTGCGACTCGGGCGTGACGTGGGCGACCCTCTCGTCCCAGGCTCCGGGCTGTCTTCGCAGCACCTCTTCGCCGCGCTGCACGACCCCCTCGAAGGAGTGCAGCCCGTCTGCGTTCGGCACCCGCCCCTCGACGACGACGACGTGCGCCAGGGACGGGCACCTTCCCCGCACCTCCATCACTTTCGCGAGCTCGTGCTCGTTCGAGACGACGAGGACCTTCGCGCCGCAGTCCCGCAGGATGTACTCCACCTGCGGCGCCAGGTACGTCGTGTAGATCGGGACGGTGATGGCCCCGATCCCGAGCGTCCCGAAGTCCGCCATCGGCCACTCCGGACGGTTCTCGGAGAGGATCGCGACGCGGTCGTCGTGATCGACGCCGAGCGTCGTCAGCCCGATGCCGAACCCGCGGGTCCTTCGGCCGAACTCCTGGGCCGTCACCGGGGTCCAGGCGCCGCTCACCTTCGAGACGAGCAGGTCGGGCTTCCCGCTCCCGACCGCGTGTCGGAAGTAGTCGAGCAGTGTCTTTGCCGCCAGAGCGTCCATCTCCCACACCTCCAGCGGCGGATTATGGAGAAGACCGCCGCGCAGGGGGCGGACGCGTAAACGCGGTCAGAGCGGGTTCAGCGTCACGGAGAGGATGTCCCGGCAGCCCTCGGCGACCTTCGCCAGGAGGGCCCGCGTCGGCTCGCTGTCGAGCTGGATTCGCGCGCTCGCGGCCTCGGCCCCTTCGAAGACGACGTTCTCCGTCCGCTGGACGTTGATTCCCGCCTCGCGGAGCGCGCCGAAGACGTGCGCGAGGACGCCGACCCGGTCCCGGTGCCGTACCGTCAGGAGCCAGCGGGCCGGCGAGCGTTCGCAGAGGTTGACCGCGTTCGGCACCTCGCCGGTCGCCTTGAAGGCGGCGACGATCCGCACGACCTCCGAGGCGATCGCGTTCTGCGCCTGCTCCGTGGACGCGCCGACGTGGTGGGTCCCGACGACGCCCGGCATCCGGCCGACTTCGTCCTCGAACGCCCCGGTCCCGCCCGACGGCTCCCGTTCGTAGACGTCGAGGCCCGTCCGAATCCCCTTCGTCGCGATCGCCTCTTTCAAGGCGGCGGCATTCACAGTCTCGCCGCGGCTCGTGTTGACGAAGAGGGCGCCGGGACGCATCGCGTCGAAGAACGCGCCGCCGAGGACGCCCCGGGTTTCCTTCGTGAGCGCGAGGTGAACCGACACGACGTCGGAGCGGGATGCGAGCTCGCGGAGCGACGCGACGCGCACGACTCCCGCCTCCGCGGCCCGCTCCGCGGTCAGGGAGGGGCTCCAGGCGACGACCTCCATGTCGAACGCCCGACCCCGTGCCGCGACCTCGCGCCCGATCGCGCCGAAGCCGGCGATCCCGAGCGTCCGGCCCGCGAGGCCGCGGGCCCTGCCGTACTCCGCCTTGTTCCAGAGGCCCGCCTTCAGGTCGGCCGTCTGCTCTGCGATTCGCCGGTCGAGCGCGAGGATGAGCCCCCAGGCGAGCTCGGCCACCGCGATGGCGTTCTTCCCGGGGCAGTTCGACACAGATATCGCCCGTGCGGAGGCCGCCGCGAGGTCGATCGTGTTGACCCCGGCGCCGGCCCGGATGACGAGCGAGAGGTTTCGGCCCTGGTCCATCTCGGCCGCCGTCACCTTCGTCGAGCGGACGACGAGGACCTCGGCGGCGGTGTCGCGGAGGCGCCAGCCGAGGGCCTCGCCCTCGAGCTTCGGCTCGTAGTAGACCTCGCAGCCGAGGGAGCGAAGCCCTTCGAGCCCCGTCTCCTCGAACCTGTCGGCGACCAATACGCGCATCGGCGGCCTCCCCTTCGGGTCGTCGTACGGGGCCGTGGCCCCCTGAGCCTCAGAACCGGTGGACGAAGAGCCCGGAGCGGAGCTTCGGCTCGAACCAGGTCGACTTCGGCGGCATCGTCTCGCCCGCGTCCGCGATCGCCATCAGCTCGGCGATCGTCGTGGGGAACATCGAGAACGCGGCGGCGCACTCCCCCGACGAGACCCGCTTCTCCAGCTCCGTCGTCCCACGGATCCCGCCGACGAAGTCGATCCGCTTGTCGGTGCGGGGGTCGGCGATCCCGAGGAGCGGCGCGAGGAGCCGGTCCTGGAGGATCGAGACGTCGAGCGAACGGATCGGGTCGTCGGCCGGGACCGGCTCCTTCGGCGTCAGGGTGTACCAGCGCCCCGAGAGGAACATCCGGACCTCGCCTTTCCTCTCCGGCTCGGCCGTCTCCGCCGCGGCAACGTGGAACGCCTTCTTCACCTCGGCGAGGAAGCCCTCCGGGGTCCGCCCGAGGAGGTCCTTCACGAGCCGGTTGTAGGGGAGGATCCGGAGCTCGCGGTCCGGGAAGATCGCCGCGGGGAACCAGCGGACCGGGTGGTCGGCCGGGACGGGCCCCTTCTCGACGAGCGCCGCGCAGGCACGAGAGGCGGACTTGGAGCGGTGGTGCCCGTCGGCGACGTAGAGGACCGGGATCGCGTCGAAGGCGTCGACGAAGAAGCCGGCGTCCTCCTCCGGGACGAGCCAGAGCGAGTGGCGCACGCCGTCGACCGCCTCGAAGTCGATCTCCGGCGGCGCCGACGTCACCTTCGCGACGCGGGCGTCGACGGCGTCGGAGGCCCGGTAGGTCAGGAAGACGGGCTCGGCGTGGGCGGCCTGGACGACGAGGTGCTTCGTCCGGTCGTCCTCCTTGTCCTTGCGGGTCTTCTCGTGCTTCTTGATGACGTCCGCGTCGTAGTCCTCGACCGAGCAGGCGGCGACGAGGCCGTCCTGCTTCTGACCCCGCCAGGTCTGGCGGTAGACGAGGAGGCGAGGGCTCGGGTCGGGAACGAGCGTGCCGTCCGACTCGAAGCGGTCGAGGTTCTCACGGCCCTTCGCGTAGACCTCCTCGGAATAGAGCGAGGTCCCCTCGGGGAGGTCGATCTCGGGCCGACAGACGTGGAGGAAGGAGCGGGGATTCCCCTCGGCGAGGGCCCGGGCCTCCTTCGTGTCGATGACGTCGTAGGGGAC